>CAYVXB010000059.1:0-12726 GCA_964454275.1 uncultured Chitinophagaceae bacterium
CAAGGAAAACTAGTTCCAGACGCTATTGTGATTGGTATGATAGATGGCATGATAGATAAATATCCTAACACAAAAGGTTTTCTGTTTGATGGATTTCCTAGAACAGTAACACAAGCCGGGGCTTTAGATAGTTTATTATTACAAAAAGATGCCACGATCAATTTAGTGCTTGCTCTAGAGGTATCAGAAAACACTTTAATAGAACGCTTAATTCATAGGGGTAAAAGCAGTGGTCGCAGTGATGATGTGAATGAAGAAATTATAAAAGCTCGCATAAAAGAGTATGCCTCCAAAACAACACCAGTAGCCGATTATTATGAGCGCTTTAATAAAGTACAACCCATAGTAGGAGAAGGAAATGTGGATGATATTTTTAACAACCTTTCTAAAGCAATTGAAGCCGTTTACACAACAACTCAATGGAAGACAACAAAATCAAATTCTTAAAAAATCAGTTTATTCCACTATTCGCTAGTTTAGATGCGAAAACAAAAGGACAATGGGGCATTTTAAATGCGCAACAAGTGGTTGAACATTTGAGCAAATCCATTCAAGTAGCTAGTGGAAAAGTAAAAATACCTCCTGTTACTGCTGAAGAGCATTTGCTCAAAGTAAGAAATTTCATGTTAAGTGATAAGCCGTTTAAGGAGAACAGTAAGAATCCTCTAATGCGTGATGATGGCGATCCGATACAACACGCCTCTATGCAAGAAGCGATCGAAGAACTTAAAACAGAGCTGAATTATTTTTTTGCAATTTTTGAAAAAAATAACACCTTAACCACAAATAATCCTCTTTTTGGAACACTGAATTTTGAGGAAAATATACACCTATTGTATAAGCATGCGCTTCATCACTTAAGGCAGTTTAACTTAATGGTATAAATTTTAATATGAGCTTTTAGGGCAAGCAGTCTATTTGGTTTTAATAGTGCATTGTTTTACTTTCGTCGGAACATTTCGTTATTTATTAATAATTAATTCCAAAATTAAACAGTATGAAAAAACTACTTCTCCTTCTTTCGTTTACATGCTATGCTATGTACACCAATGCACAGATGAGTGCAGATGAACAAAAAATGCAACAAGCTATGATGAATTACATGCAACCTGGGCAAATGCAACAATGGTTGGCTAAATGGAACGGCAATTGGAATGCAGAAGTTACCAGGTGGATGCAACCTGATGCACCTGCAACTAAAAGTACTGGTACCTGTAAAAATGAAATGATTTTAGGTGGACGATACCAACAAAGTTGGCACACTGGTCAAATGATGAATATGCCTTTTAACGGCATAAGCACCACAGGCTATGATAATGCTCGTAAAATATTTATGAATACATGGGTAGACAATATGGGAACAGGTATTATGTATGGCGAAGGTACATGGGATGAAACAACTAAATCAATCGAATTTAAATCCAAAGGAACAGATTGTACGACAGGCAAGGAAATGTTTTGTCGTCAAATAATATCTTATCCAAATGATAATCAACATACAATGGAAATGTGGGTACCTGATCCAAAAACTGGAAAAGAATACAAATGCATGGCAATAACTTTTACAAGAGCTAAGAAGTAATGAACCTATATTAATACTTCTGCACATTAATTTAAGGGAGCAATTGCTCCCTTTTTATTTGCTATGTAATCTTTAATAACTTCGTTAGATATATACATACACATATGCAAAAACTCGATAACTATATTTTAGGAAAATGGATAACCGGAGATGGTGATGGACAAGCGTTATATAACGCTGTAAATGGTGATTATATTACGCATGCTTCTACAGAAGGTTTATCTTTTAAAGATATTTTACAATATGGCAGAACAAAAGGCGGACAAGCTTTGCTTAAAATGACCTTCCAAGAACGAGGATTGATGCTAAAAAAATTAGCCCTGTATTTAATGGATAGAAAAGAAAAATTTTATACTATCAGTTTCAAAACAGGTGCTACTCGTGCTGATAGCTGGATTGATATTGAAGGTGGTATAGGTAATTTATTTTCATATGCATCATTAAGACGTAAACTTCCTAACCTACCTTATTGTACAGATGGGGAAGCAGTAAATTTAAGTAAGGGCGGTAGTTTTATTGGCCATCATATTTTAGTACCTAAGCCAGGCATTGCTTTACATATTAACGCTTTTAATTTTCCGATTTGGGGCATGTTGGAAAAAATAGCGGTTAATGTATTAGCGGGTATGCCTGCTATTGTAAAACCTGCTACAATCACATCTTATTTAACGCATGCTGTAGTACAAGAAATTGCCACATCTACTATTCTTCCAGAAGGTGCGTTGCAATTGATTTGTGGCAGTGCAGGCGATATGTTGGATCATACTACTTCACAAGATGTAGTTACATTCACGGGCTCTGCGTCTACAGGACTAATGCTAAAATCAACTAAAAATATTTTAATGAACAATGTTCCATTTAACATGGAAGCTGATTCACTCAATTGTATTATACTAGGAAATGATGTTACACCCGATAAACCCGAATGGGATATTTTTATTAAGGAAGTTCGGAAAGAAATGACAGTTAAAGCCGGGCAAAAATGTACCGCTATTCGTCGCATATTTGTACCAACTGTTTTATTAGAAGAAGTACAACTTGCATTGGGAAAGGCTTTACAACAAACAACTATTGGCAACCCATTGAATGAAAAAGTACGTATGGGTGCGTTAGCAGGAGCAAGTCAAAAGTCAGAAGTGAAAAATCAAATACAACAATTATTAAAATCATCTTCCATTGCTTATGGTAATTTAGATAGTGTTGAATTGATTGATGCTGACGCTAATAAAGGCTCATTCCTATCACCCTTATTATTATTAAATGAAAAACCTTTTGCATCGGAAGATGTTCATAATATTGAATGCTTCGGTCCAGTAAGTACTATAATGCCTTACAAAAATATTGAAGAGGCGATTGAATTAGCTAATAAAGGAAAAGGGTCCTTAGTATCTTCTATTGTAACAGCAGATGATACTATTGCTACAGAATATGTATTAGGATCAGCGCCTTATCATGGGCGTATCGTAATATTAAATAAACATAATGCTAAAGAAAATACTGGACATGGATCTCCCCTACCTATGTTAGTACACGGCGGTCCAGGCCGTGCAGGCGGTGGAGAAGAAATGGGTGGATTGAGAGGAATGAAACATTATATGCAACGCACCGCTATTCAAGGTTCGCCAGACACGTTAACAGCCATCACTAAAATATATCAAATGGGTGCTGCATATAAAGAAGAGGAAAAACATCCGTTTAGAAAATATTTTGAAGAATTACAAATTGGCGATACGGTTGTAACACATAAAAGAACCATTACAGAAGCAGATATTGTTAATTTTGCTAATGTAAGCTGGGATCATTTTTATGCACATACCGATCATACTTCATTGGGTGGAACTATATTTGAAAAACCCGTTGCTCATGGTTATTTTATATTAAGCGCTGCAGCCGGATTATTTGTAGATGCTAAAAAAGGGCCGGTATTATTAAATTATGGATTAGATGAATGCCGTTTTATGAAACCAATATATGCTGGCGCTACTATTGGCGTTACATTAGTATGTAAAGAAAAAATAGAGCAAGAAAAAAAGGATGAAACAGATGTGGCCAAAGGCATTGTGAAATGGTTAGTAGAAGTAAAAGATGAAACAAGCGAGCTGGTAGCACTAGCAACTATTTTAACGATGGTGAAGAAGAAAAAACAAGATTAAGTATGGAAAATAAAGACATTCGCTGGCATCAACGCTTTGATAATTATAACAAAGCTTTAATGCAACTAGAAAAGTTTATACAAAAAGGGGACAATCTTAATGAACTAGAAGAACAAGGCCTCATAAAAGTATTTGAATACACCTATGAATTAGCATGGAATGTATTAAAAGATTTTTTGCAAGATCAAGGTAATCAAAATATTTTTGGTTCTAGAGATGCCATTGCAGAAGCTTTTAAATTAGCATTAATAGAAAACGGAGAAGGATGGATGGAAATGTATGCGGATAGAAATAAAACATCACACACTTACAATCAAGCCACAGCTGATGCTATAGCCAAATCCATCTTGCAAAAATATTATTTCTTATTTAAAGCTTTACAACAAAAAATGGAAAGCATTAAAAAAAACAACAGCACAACATAATGCCATTTGGATTAAAAGATGATATCATCACAAAAATTAAAGAAGTGTTTACGATATTTTCAGAAATAGAGGAAGCTGTAGTATATGGATCAAGAGCGAAAGGCAATTACAAGCAAGGGTCTGATATTGATATAACACTCAAAGGAAGCAAGCTAACGCATGCTATTTTAAATAAAATTAGCTTAGCATTAGAGAACCTAGTACTCCCCTATACTTTCGATATATCAATATATCACCATATTGATAATGCTAATTTAATAGATCATATTAATCGTATAGGAGTTAATTTATATAAGAAAATGTAACTAGTTCTAGTATAGTAACAAACAATAAATCATTAATTTTAACGCTACAATGGCTACAGAATACTTACATATTAAATTTATAGATGTAGTAAAAAAAATGTTTACTGTCTTAAAGCCTTATAAAAAAGACATTTCAAACATTTATTTTTATGCCATCGTGTATGCGCTTATTCAATTGTCTCTACCACTGGGCATACAATCTATTATCGGTTTTGTAATAGCTGCAGAATATTCCACTTCCATTGTAGTGCTTATTACAGCGGTAGTACTAGGTGTGGCTATCAACGGCGTGCTACAAGTAAATCAATTACGTTATATAGAAAAAATACAACAACAAATATTTGTACATCATGCCTATCGGTTGGCAGATCGTTTGCCTCAATTAAACTTAAAGGCGCTGGATCAACACTATTTACCCGAACTGTCTAATCGTTTTTTTGAAATTCCCAATCTACAAAAAAGCATTAGCAAAATGCTGCTGGATATTCCACTGGCAACTATACAAATATTATTTGGTTTACTATTGCTCTGTTTTTATCACCCCGTATTTATATTTTTTGGGTTGATATTATTATTGATTTTAACGACTATTTTATACTTCAGTGGAACCAAAGGGCTAAACACCAGTTTAGAAGAAAGTGGATTTAAATACAAAGTAGCTGCATGGCTACAAGAAACAGCCCGCAGTATAAAAACAATTCGATTTTCTAAAGGCACAAATTTACACTTACAAAAAACAGATAACGCTTCAAAAGGATATATACAATCTAGAACAGAACATTTTAGAATATTGCAATTGCAATACTTTAGTTTGATAGGGTTTAAAGTACTAGTTACCGCAGCCATATTAATAGTAGGCAGTATATTGCTCGTTAATCAACAAATCAATATAGGTCAATTCATTGCTGCTGAAATTATTATCTTAACCGTATTAAGTGCTGTAGAAAAAATAATTCTTCAATTAGATAACATATACGATGCATTAACCTCCGTAGAAAAAATATCTACTGTATTAAACAAACCACTAGAAATATCTGGCTCTATTATACTAGACAAACAAGTAAAAGGTGTACAAATTTCAATAAACAATTTATCTTTTGGATATAGTGAGACCAAGCTTGTATTACAAAATATTAATATACAGGTACCCACAGGTGCTAAAGCATGCATACATGGTAGCGAAGGTTCGGGAAAATCTACATTACTAAAATTACTAAGTGGTTCCTACACAGAGTACAAAGGGAATATATACATTAATGATATCCCTTTACACAATTATAATTTAGCTTCTTTTAGAGCAAGAACCGGTATATTATTACAGGAACAAGAAATTTTTGAATCTAGTATATATGACAATATTACTTTGGGCGATGCAGATATTCATGCTGATGATATTATACAATTAGCAAAAACATTAGAAATAAATGATTTTTTACAATCATATCCTAATGGCTTTGATACTATATTATCGCCTAATGGCAACCAGCTTTCTTCATCAGACAAACAAAAAATATTATTGTTACGTTGTTTCATACATCAACCTGCACTACTATTGTTAGAAGACCCATGGAGACATTTACAAGAAACAACTAAAGTTGCTATACAAGAGTATATCTTAAAGAAAATACCTTACTCTACTTGCATCATAACCTCAGATGATAGAATGTTTTCAGCAAAATGTGACAAAATATATACTATGCAAGAAGGAACGTTAATAGTGCATAATTTTTAAGTAAAAATGGCAAATACGGTACATAAAAATATTAAGGACTGGGATAGTTGGAAAACTATTTATAGACAACATAAAACAAGTAAAGCCAAATATTGGATAATAAGTATACTTACTATGTTTACCCTATTTATGTTTCTACCTTGGACGCAAAATATACGTGCAAAAGGAAAAGTAACTACTTTGCGCCCTGAACAACGTCCTCAAGATTTACATGCTGTAATACCTGGACGCATTTTACAATGGTACGTCAAAGAGGGAGACATGGTTCAAGCAGGCGATACTCTATTACAATTAGCCGAAATAAAAGAAGATTATTGGGATCCTCAATTACTACAAAGAACTCAAGAGCAAATTGATGCCAAAAGCAATGCAGCAGAAAATTATAAATTAAAAGCCGACATGGCTGCACAACAATCCAAAACATTAGCTCAATCATTACAACTTAAAATGGCTGAATTGCAAAATAAAATGCAACAGCAAAAAATGAAAATAGAAAGTGATGGCGCAGATTACAACGCCGTTGTAAATGACTATAACATTAAAAAAGAGCAATTCCGAAGACAACAATCTATGTACGACAGTGGTTTAGTATCCTTAACCCAACTAGAGCAACGTAACCAATTATTACAAGAGGCTTTAGCCAAAAAAACAACAGCCAACATAAAGTGGGAAAATAGCAAGCAAGAATTATTACGATTACAAATTGAATGGAATATGGCTCAACAAGAATATGCTGAAAAAATAGCTAAGTCGAATGGGGAACGCTACCAATCCATATCACAAGCCTCTACAGGCGAAAGTGAAGTAGCTAAATTGCGCAATCAATATTCCAACTACAGTATTCGCAATCGAATGTATTACGTAATAGCACCACAGGCAGGGCAAATTGTAAAAACACGTAAAGCAGGTATTGGTGAAGTAGTAAAAGAAAATGAAATGATTGCCGAAATAGTACCTACTAACATAGAATATGCTGTAGAACTATATGTAAAACCTTTAGATGTACAACTACTTTCTATTGGTCAAAAAATACGTTTTGTTTTTGACGGATTTCCTGCTGTTGTATTTAGTGGCTGGCCGAAAGCATCCTATGGAACTTTTGGCGGTAAAGTAACGGCTATTGAACGCAACACCAGTGATGATGGAAATTTTAAGGTACTCGTTATTGAGGATACAACTGCCAACAACCACTGGCCACCAACACTTAAAATAGGCACTGCTGCACAGGGTATTGCCTTATTAAAAGATGTACCTATTTGGTATGAATTGTGGCGACAAATTAATGGTTTTCCACCTGATTACTACAAACCACATTTAAAAAATAACGAAGCAACTTATTATCCAGAAAAAAAATAAATGCATTTCCATTTTTACAAAATGCATCATCAAACATATAAACAAGTATTACGTTGAATATCTATCGCTACATATTAAATATCTTTCGAAAATACCCTTCAACAGGGCTCAGGGTGACGAATACTATGAGAAGCCTGTCAGTCCGAGCGAAGTCGAGGACTGTTCAAATTCAAGAGAAATACATTTTCCGAAGAGATCTGTTAAAAACTATCTTCTCTGTTACTATTGCATCTATCATCACTAATGGAATTGCAGCTCAGCCAACTACTACAAACATATTAACACCAGACGCATTTATGCAATGGGTAAAAGGAAATCATCCCTATATCATTAATACCAATATTAAAATTGAACAAGCTAAGGCCTCTCTTATGTCAGCTCGTGGAGGTTTTGACCCTGTTATACAAACAGATTGGGAAAGAAAGACATTTGATGGTATTCAATATTTTAACTACTGGAATCCTGAAATAAAAATTCCTATATATAGTGCGATTGAACTAAAAGCTGGCTGGGAAGAAAATACAGGATTGCGCATTAGCAATGAACTTACTACAGGCAAAAGCAGCTATCTCGGTATAAAAATTCCATTATTGCGAGATTTATGGATAGATAAAAAAAGAACTGCTGTGTTAGACGCTCAATTAAATGTAAAAGATCAAGAAGCTAATAGATTAATAATTAGTAATAATACGATCTACAAAGCCATGTCGGCTTATTGGGATTGGGCAAAAGAATATGCTATATATAAATTATTTACACAAATCAATGCCATTAACGAACAACGTTTTAAATGGGTAAAAAACAGTGTAGTACAAGGAGATAGACCTGCTATCGATACTACAGAAACCCTAGCACAATGGCAAAGCATAAAAAGTATGCAAACAGAAGCCTATATGAATTGGCAAACAGCTGGAACAGAGCTGGCGAACTATATATGGTTGAGTAATGTTAAACCGGATAGTATGTGGTGGCAAAACACTATACCCGACACGAATTGGTTGAAGCCATTACCCAATATAATAGAAACGATTGATCAAAATATTATACTATCTAGCCAGCATCCCGTATTACAACAGTACCAAATAAAGCAACAGCAATTAAAAATAGATCAACGGTATAAATTTCAACAACTGCTACCTGTTGCAAATGTGCAATGGAACATACTCAATAAAAACTATAACTTTTTAAAAACCTTTAGCAGCGCTGCTTTTGACAATAATTATAAGCTAGGTTTTCAAGTTGCTATCCCATTGCGTTTGTTTGAAGGACGTGGAGCGTATAAACAAGCCACACTCAAATTACGAGAATGGGAAATAAATACAATAGCAAAACAATGGGAACTGGAAAATATTTTACGTAAATCATATATAGAGTTAACAGGCCTATTACAACAGGTGCAGCTAAATGAATCTATCTATCAACAACACAACATACTCTTAAAAGCAGAAGAGTATCGATTTAGATTAGGCGAAAGTTCTCTGTTTTTAGTCAATAGCCGTGAAAATAAAATGCTAGAAACCTATCAAAAACTGATACTTTTAAAAACCAAATTGCAAAAACAACAAATAGCCTTACAATGGGCCGCTGGAAAGTTGTTATAAACAACATACACTAATGAGAAAAAAAATAATACTGTATACAAGCTTTTTTGTTGTACTTATTGTAGCATTTTGGATAGTATTATCGTATATCATACCAGATTTTAATAAAAAAACAGATCTTCCCATACTCAATACCGTAAAAGCTTTCAACCTTATTGATCAGGATGAGAATATTTTTACAGAAAAAAATATAGAAGGAAAAGTTTGTGTAGTAGAATATTTTTTTACCACTTGCCACGGCATATGCCCTCGTATGAACACCAACATGAAAAAAATTGCTCAAGCTTTTGGAGGAACAAAAAAATTTATGATTTTGTCGCATACCGTAGATCCTGAAACAGATAGCGCTGGCAGATTAAAAATATATGCTGATTCCATACATGCTAATACAACGTATTGGAAATTTTTAACCGGCAGCAAAGAAAAACTATATACAATTGCTCGAAATAGCTATCTACTAGATGATCCAAAAAATAATGTAGGTAGTATGCAAGAGCAATTTATTCATACTCGATTTTTTAGTCTTGTAGATAAACAAGGACAAGTAAGAGGCGTTTATGATGGCTTGAAAGAAGCTGAATTAGAACAGTTAAAAAAAGATATACGAACTTTGCTCAATCAATAATAAAATTTTGAACTATGCAACAAGCTATTGATATATTAAAAACAAATAACCTCAGTATAACAGATAGTAGAACCAAGATATTAGCAGCTTTCTTAAAAAAGAATTATGCACTAGCATACAGCGATATGGAAAAAAAATTTAAAGACATTTTTGATAGAGCGACCATATATAGAACCCTTTCTACTTTTATTGAAAAAGGCATTATACATAGTATCCCTACATCAGACAACATATCTATGTATGCATTGTGCAAAAATGAATGTACCGAACACCATCATCATGATGAACATGTACATTTTATATGTAATGATTGTGGAGAAACGACTTGCTTGGATAAAACAACAATTCCGAAAGTAAAACTACCCAAAGGATATAAAGCAGCCGATGTAAAAATGATTGTAAGTGGACAATGTGAACAGTGTAATTAACTCAAGTTGCTGGTCATATTACAGCATACCTACTTTAAATCCCTTCGTGAATCGATCATCTGTTGTAATTTATTTTTTATACTCAAAAATAATTTTCGCATTTTTTTGTTCAGTGGACACAATACGCACTTCATATCGTTTGCTACCTGCTCTAACCACCATCAAAGCTGTATTAGGAGGGATGTCTCCTAAATTATTAGCTACCAATATAATTTCATGATGGGGGTTTTGTTCATTAATAGCTATTTTTACTGTAATAGGCTTTATACCTAACTGTTGCGCACTCACAATCAACCTATTATTGTGAAATACAGTAACAGTATCCTTATCTATTTCTCCATTATCATACAAATCTATGGTGATAGAATCCGCGTTCGTATACAGTATTTTAGTAGTTTCATTTATACGTTCTTTTAATACACTAGGTTGATCTAGATTGGATATATCCAATTTGTGATTTATTGGAACAATAATAGGTTCTATGATATGTTTTTTTTGCCTGATTGTGTCTATAGGTAATTGCACTAATCGACGCCTATCAATTCTTTTAATAACAGTCAATGAATCTTTAATAAACTTTTTAATAACTATCAGTTTCTTGATGCCTATAGGTTTTTTAATAACCGTTTTAATTTTTGGTGTATCAACAGTAGTAATAGGATTTTTAGGTTTACGATCAATTAAAAAATTTTCTTTGTAAAAATCTGTTTTATTTGTTCTCTGCAAAAAAACAGTGCCTGTTTGCACACCACATTCACTCGTATACTTACCAACCAAATATTCTTGATCTCCTTGCTTACCATACTTTACAGTACAAGTCATTAAACAACAATTACCTCCATTTTCTGATTTTACATCCAACACGTTATTCTCTTTAAGAATAGCATTATTTCGATTAAAAAGCCCTACAAAAGAAGTTTTACAATAAAAACGAGTATTGAAATAGGAATAAGTAACACCTTCCAACTGACCACCATTTTTATGTAGTATTTGAACTTCATATTTATACGTACCCTCCAAAAGACTCTCTCCATTGCTATAAAACTTTCCTTTCCACACGCCAGTTAAATCTTGCGCAGAGGTATTTAAAAAGCCATTAATAAGCATTATGCCCAAGAATATGTATTGTTTATATTTATTTATTCTATACATCTTTTAATAACTTTATCAACCATACAAAATAGTATATCGTCTATGCATACTATATAAAAGTAGGAATTGTTTTAGTTTAATAAATTTTATACCACATGTATACTGCCGAAGAAACAGCACAACTCATTCAAAATACAAAAAAAACATTAAAACAGTTATCTAACCAGCATAAGGAAAAAGCATTATCCGCTAATGCAAGTATTGCTGAATTGCTAAGAACCATCCTGCACTTTCATGAGTATAGATATTATATACTGAATGATCCTATTATAGCAGATGTTGAGTATGATGCTTTATTTAAATATTTGCAAGAGATAGAAAAAATAAATCCTGCATTACAAACGGCAGACTCTCCTACAAAGCGGGTAGCGAAAGATTTAATAAAAGAATTTACTACTGTACAACACCTTGTGCCCATGCTGTCTCTCGAAAATTCTTATGATGAAAATGATTTATTAGAATGGGATAAAAGAGTTAAAAGCCTCGCTAAATTAGATAGTATAACCTATAGTATAGAGCCTAAATTTGACGGAGCTAGTATTTCGTTGATATATGAAAATGATTTACTTGTTAGAGGAACAACCCGAGGCGATGGCACTCAAGGAGATGATATTACTACCAATATCAAGCAAATTCACTCTATACCTTTATCAGCAGCATTTTCAAAATACGGCATTCAACAAATAGAAATTAGAGGAGAAGTATTAATGAACAAATCAAATTTCAAAAAATATAATGAAAAATTGATGGAGCAAGGATTAGCACTTTTAGCGAATCCTCGCAATGCTGCCGCAGGTTCTTTGCGTATGAAAGATCCTAGAGAAGTAAGCAAACGTAATTTAGAAGCATTTTTATATCATGTTAGTTTTACGATTCAATTACCAGCAAAAAACACAAACCACACATTAGACAAAAAGCCTCCTCTAGAAACACATGCTGATATGCTGCAAATGCTTTGGGAATGCGGCTTTAGAAGCCCTGTCCAAGAAATGAAAATATGCAAAAGCATTGAGGAGGTTATTGAACACTGTAAACAATTTGAGCAACAACGAGACACATTAGCATATGAAGTAGATGGCATGGTTATTAAAGTAAATGATATGCATTTACAAGACCAAATAGGCGCTACTACACACCATCCCCGTTGGGCTATAGCATATAAATTTAAAGCCAGACAAGCCACTAGCCGATTACACACTATAGATTTTCAAGTAGGCAGAACAGGCACTATTACACCTGTTGCCAAAATTGATCCGGTACACATTGGAGGTGTAACCGTTTCTTCTATTTCTCTATTTAATGAAGAAGTCATTCAAGAAAAAGATGTAAGAATAGGAGATACTGTTTTGGTAGAAAGAGCTGGCGAT
>CAYVXB010000060.1:0-11551 GCA_964454275.1 uncultured Chitinophagaceae bacterium
CAAATCGCCTGTTGACAAATGAATAAACCCATAATGTTGTACTAGTTTTTCGCTCTGTGTACCCTTTCCACTTCCTGGAGGGCCAAATAAAATGAGGTTGAACATTGTGTAAATTAAATGATTAAATACATCTAAGGTGATGTTTAATTTTTAAACTCATAAAGTAATACCGTATAAATTTAGTATTATATGCATAGATTTGCAAACATTAAATAAAACTTTGTAAATGAACAAAGTCTATAAAGTCCCAAATTAGAAATTTATACTTAAAAACATGTCTATTCGTCTATTTTTTTTTATCAACTTTCTTACTTTTTTTTTAACATCTAATAGCCGTTTGCATGCACAAACAGTTGATAGTGCTAGGCGAGCTAAAGTGGCTATTTGTTTACCTATGTACCTTGATAGTGCTTTTAGCGGAAATGAATATAAATGGACAAAAAATCGCATGCCCTCTTATATGGGTAAGGGATTGGAGTTTTACAATGGTGTGCGTATAGCTATTGATTCTTTGCGTACTCAAAATACGTTGGCGGATATTTTTATTGTAGATATAAAAGGAAGTGCAGGACTTGAAGCTCAGTTTAAACAAGTACCGTTGGAAAAATTGGATTTAATGCTTGGTGTCGTAAACTCTGTGAATGAGTTACAACTGTTATCTAACATCGCGTATCAAAACAATGTTCCTTTTATTTCCGCTACATATCCTAAGGATGGCAATATAAGAAAGAACCCTTTCCTTATTCTTTTGAATACTACTTTGCAAAGCCATATATCTTCTCTTCATACATATCTCTATAGAAATTATGCATCTGCTAATATCATAGTATGCACTAATAAAGGCAGTTTAGAGGAAACAATTTGGGGTTATATAGAAAAAGCGAGTAATTCAATTGAAGAGCCTTTGGCTGTACAAAGAGTGTTTTTAGAAGACTCAACAGCTATCAAAAATATAGAATCTTATATGAAAAAAGATAAACCAAATGTGTGTATTGTTGGATCTCTCAATGAGACTTTTGGATTGTCTTTGGCTAACCAATTCTCTACACTTGTTAATGCTTATAATATCAAATTAATAGGAATGCCTACTTGGGATGGTGTAAAGGCATTTTCAAGTGATACATATAAAAATCTTCCTATCATATATACTAGTTCGTTTAACTATACTAATAGTAATGCAGCGGTAATGAATTTTAAGAACGCCTATAAAAAAACATACCGTTACATACCAAGCGATTTGTTGTTAAAAGGATTTGAATATGGCTACCACTTTATAAAACTGGTGTCTACAATGGTAAAGGAGGATATGCCTATTAACTTGGCTGATGGCCGATTTAAAGTATTCAATGATTTTGATATTGAACCTGTAGGTTTGCAAAAAAAAGAAGTAGATTATTTTGAAAACAAAAAAATCTACTTCATACAATTATATAACGGGCAAATAAAAATTTTAGAATAATTAGCTGCCCAAAACATCTTTTAGCAAAGCACGCTTTTATCTACTTCCTCATCAACAGAGATCATTTTCTTTGATTTCATATGCGAGCCTTCCATGGGTGTAGAATCTAACGGAGACGAATGACCGGCTAATACCTCCAACTTTTTAAATTGCATAGCTGTCCATACATGATCTATTTCAATTTGGTCTACTGCTTTATACCCACTTTCTATGAGGTAGGACCAACAAGAGCTTTTGTACAAGTCAGTAACAATTTTAGAAGTAGATTTTGGGTAGGATACCCAAAATTTAGCTTCGCTATTTAAAACAGGAACTACTTCTTTAAGAATAGTATCAAGTTGCAATTGATTAACGGCAAATATTAACGCGAACTCAACTCTTCTGGTTTTTAAAAGAGGGGTTACGTTTTTGGAGAACGAAAGTTTACTAAATTGTTTCTCGATAGAAGAGGGTATCCCTTGAATGAGTAAATTTTTTTCGTCCTTTAATTGAAGCTTTTCAAACAAACTTTGTTGCGACATGTTGTAAAGTAGATTTGGTTTAACAACGAAATTGCAGCGCAAATTTACGAAATAACTATCATACAAAGAAAAGATAGGTATTTTACAATACTGGCTTAAGGTGTAACTACTTTTTTGTATAGTACTTTAAAGCTTCTGGCATTAACTCTTGCAATTTTTTAATTCTAGTTTCATCGCTAGGATGTGTACTCAAAAATTCTGCTGGCTTTTGACTATTTAAATTACCCATTCGTTGCCAAAAAGGAACCGCTTCCTCCGGATTATAACCTGCAAGAGCTGCAAAGATTAATCCAAATTTGTCTGCTTCTAGTTCTTGTTTACGAGAATTAGGTAAGAGAACGCCTACCTGTGCTGCAGGCCCATAAACATTGTTAAAAACATTGAGTGCTTTTGCATCAGATCCTAATGCAGTCTGTCCCGCTACTTGTAAACCTTGAGCAATTAAGGTTTGACTCATTCTTTCTCTTCCATGACCAGCAATAGCATGTGCAATCTCATGTCCCATCACTACAGCTAGTGCTGTTTCATTTTGGGTTACTGGTAAAAGTCCTGTGTAGACAACAACTTTTCCACCAGGCATACACCAAGCATTTACATCTTTTGCGTCTACTAAATTGAATTCCCACTTATAATCTTTTAACAAATTTCCCTTCCCTTGTTCCGTATAGTAATCCGTTATAGCCTTTGCTATTCTGCTACCTACTCGCTTTACCATTACCGCGTTTTTATTGGAAGATTCTGTAATAACCTTATTTTGAGATAAAAATTTTGCATATTCCTGTGTTGCTGTCAACCGTAACTCCGATTCTGGAATAAGGGACAATTGGCTGCGTCCTGTGATTGGGTTTCGACTACAAGAATATAGCATGGTTGTGCAAGTTGCAAGAAGTAGCCATTTTTGTATCATAGTTGGAAGTGTTTTATTGGGTAAATAATTATTGTTGTGAAGATAAACTTAATTGAGATGATAACAATAGTTTAGTCTATTTGATTTTTTCCTTTTAAATTTGCCTCGGCAAGTCTTATACGACCAGCTCCTGTTGAACTCCCCCAGGACCGGAAGGTAGCAAGGGTAGGCGGTTGTAGCGGTGCGATATAAGTAACTTGCCTTTTTTATTTATATGTTAGATATAAAAGCTTTTTCTCTTACCATATCTAGCATTAATATAAGGTCAACATGAATTACGCACTTGATATAGACGCATGTCTTTCTATACTTCATAGTGGAAAAATAATTCTTTATCCTACAGATACTATTTGGGGTATTGGCTGTGATGCTACGAATGCAGTAGCAGTTGCTAGAATATATGCATTGAAAAAAAGAATTGAAACAAAGGCAATGATTGTTTTAGTAGCCGAAGAAAGAGATATTTTGCAATATATTCCTCAGCTTGATCTACGCATTTTTGACTATTTAAAAAAACTTCAAACCCCTACTACAGTTATTTATGACAGGGCAGTTGGATTAGCAGACAACCTTCTTGCAAAAGATGGATCAATTGCCATTCGTATTGTGCAAGATGCATTTTGTAAACACTTGATTAAACAACTAGGAAAGCCTCTTGTTTCTACTTCTGCAAATATATCAGGCCACCCATCACCACCATTTTTTAAGAATATAGACAAATCCATTATTAATGGAGTAGACTATGTTGTACAATATAGAAGAGATGATAATACAATACATCAACCTTCTTCCATTATAAAGTGGAATGCTGATAACTCTATAGAAGTTATTCGGAAATAATCAGTTCTGTTGTATTGGTTTCTTTTCTTGTATTATATCAAAAATATTATATGTAAGATATGTTAATGTTTTTGTGCTCTTTTAATAAAGGTTGCTGGTTAAATCGTCTCCATATGTTGGCCGCTACTATAATATCTTGCTCGCAGTATTGCACAATACGGGGTAGGTTTTTTTCTTTGTAATAGATATCTTTAACCATACTGCCATCTATATCTTTTTTTGAGGTGGGTATTTGTAAAACATGTGCTAATAAATTTAATGAGGTGTAGTGTTTATAATCTCCAAATTTCCAATATTGTAGTGTGTCTATCGCAACAAACTCCCATGGCTTGCTACCAGGTAGCGGCATATATGTAGGCAGACGTAAACCATTTGTTAATAAGCGCCTACATATAAAGGGCAAATCAAATTCTCTAATATTATGCCCTGCCCAAATAATGTTTTTACGCTGTGTATAAAAACGTTCTGTATTGGCAATAAATTCTTTTAGTAAAACTGACTCATCATCGCCAAAAAAACTTTTTATATGAAATGTTAACTCATTAGTTGCTGTAGTATGCAAATACCCTGTAGAGATACAAATAATTTTTCCAAATTCAGCTAATATGCTTGCCCGTTGCGTATAACTATCTTCTGGTGTTAAATCTGCTAAGTTTGTTTTTGATATTTTTTGAATCCATAATTCTTTCCAGGTATCCGAAAGGGTTTCCCAATCAGGCTCCTGCGGAACGGTTTCTATATCTATAAATAGAATTGACCTCCATTGCTTGTTCATAGGATGAGAATTTAAATGTTATATAGCGAGTTTATCATTATACCAATTCATCAACGTAAATTTGCACGCTTAAAAATAAGTACATTCCATTATAAGCAAACAATAATAAACGTATATGAATTTCTTTCAACAACAATCAACTGAATTTCAACAAAGGCATATTGGTCCAAACGAAGTAGATACAGCAGCAATGTTAAAGGTTATTGGTATTAATACTGTAAAAGAGTTAGTACATAAAACCATTCCGGAATCCATTCGCCTGCAGAATAATATAGAACTACCTGCCGCTATTGGTGAATTTGAATATCTACACCTATTGCAAAAAATAGCTGCAAAAAATAAAACATATAAAACATATATTGGGCAAGGATATTATAATACGATTACACCGAGCGTTATTCTAAGAAATATTTTTGAAAACCCGGGCTGGTATACTCAGTACACACCATATCAAGCGGAAATTTCGCAGGGAAGGCTGGAAAGTTTATTGAATTTTCAAACAATGATTACCGACTTGACTGGGTTAGAGATAGCGAATGCGTCCTTATTAGATGAAGGAACTGCGGCGGCAGAAGCAATGACGATGTTATTTCACCATGCACATGCAGAGAACAAAAATATATTTTTTGTAGACGAAGCAATCTTTCCTCAAACAAAAGATATTTTAATAACCCGTGCTGCACCTATCAATATAGAATTGGTTTTTGGCGATTTTCAGAAAGTTGATTTGGATAATCGTTTTTTTGGAGCAATTGTGCAATACCCCAATAGCAATGGATCTATAGAAAATTATCAAGATTTTATTGCAAAAGCACACGCTTTAAATATACATATAGTAATGGCTACTGATTTACTGGCTCTAACTCTTTTAACACCACCCGGTGAATTGGGTGCTGATATAGCTATTGGCAGTGCACAGCGTTTAGGTGTGCCTTTAGGGTATGGCGGACCGCATGCTGCTTTTTTAGCTACGAAAGAAGCCTTTAAGCGAGATATGCCAGGAAGACTAATTGGGGTAAGTATTGATGCAGAAGGAAATCGTGCATTACGCATGGCATTGCAAACAAGGGAGCAACATATTAAAAGAGAGAAGGCAACCTCTAATATTTGTACAGCTCAAGCATTATTGGCCAATATGGCCGCCATGTACGCCCTATATCATGGGCCTGATGGATTGAAAAAAATAGCTCAACGAATTGCGTTCTTGACACAAACATTAGCATACGAATTAGGTATATTAGGATTTGAAAATATAAATACATTTTATTTTGATACCCTTAAAATAAGGGCAGATAAAGCAATCGTCAGAGTTATTGCGGAAAAACATCAAATCAATTTTCATTATTTTGATGAGCATTATGTTGGAATTAGCTTAGATGAAACAACTACACAAAAAGATGTTTTAGACATTGTGTGTGTTTTTGCTGAAATTAAACATCAACATGTTGTAGCTATAAGCTTTAATAGTGAAGAAAAACAAACATCTATTCCTTCATTTCTAGTTCGTAATTCAACATTTTTAATGCACCCTGTATTCAATACACACCACAGTGAAACGCAAATGATGCGTTATATTAAACAGCTAGAGAATAAAGATTTATCGCTTAATACCAGTATGATTAGTTTGGGTAGCTGTACTATGAAGTTAAATGCGGCTACAGAAATGATTCCCATAAGCTGGCCTGCATTTAGTCAGCTTCATCCTTTTGTCCCAATCAATCAGGCTCAAGGATATCAACAAATTATAGATGAGCTAAAACAATATTTATGTGCAATCACAGGTTTTAATGCATGCAGCTTACAGCCCAATAGTGGTGCACAAGGTGAATATGCTGGTTTATTGGCTATACGATCATATCATATGGATTATGATCAACCCCATCGTAATATAGTATTGATTCCTATAAGTGCACATGGTACTAACCCTGCTAGTGCGGTAATGGCTGGTTTTAAAGTAGTGGTTGTAAAATGTGATGATGCAGGTAATATTGATGTTGTTGATTTAAAAACCAAAGCAGAACAATATAAAGATACACTAGGTGCTTTAATGGTTACGTACCCATCAACCCATGGGGTGTTCGAAGAAACAATCAAAGAAATTTGTGAAATTATTCATGACAATGGAGGATTGGTTTATATGGATGGTGCTAATATGAATGCACAAGTGGGACTAACGAGCCCAGGAACAATTGGTGCAGATGTTTGTCATTTGAATTTGCATAAGACATTGGCTATTCCCCACGGCGGTGGCGGACCGGGTATGGGACCTATTTGTGTAAACGATACGTTGGCCCCATATTTACCAGGCCATATTATGGTTAATAAAAAAGCAAAAACAGCAAATGGTGTAAGCGCTGCACCATATGGGTCTGCATCTATTTTATTAATTAGTTATGGATATATAAAGATGTTAGGATATGATGGCGTAAAAATGGCCACAGAGTATGCGATACTCAATGCTAATTACATGAAAGCAAGATTAGAGAAGCATTACAAAATATTGTATACGGGTAAAAATAATACTTGTGCGCATGAATTTATTGTGGACTTACGCCCATTTAAACAAAGCGCTGGTATTGAAGCAGAAGATGTTGCTAAACGATTAATAGATTATGGATTTCATGCGCCTACTATGAGTTTCCCTGTTCCGGGAACGATTATGATTGAACCCACTGAAAGTGAAGATAAAGCAGAATTAGATCGTTTTTGTGATGCGATGATTTCTATTTATGAAGAAATAAAAGCGATTGAAGAAGGGAAACTAGATAAAATAGATAACCCATTAAAAAATGCGCCACATACACAAAATGTAGTTTGTGCAGAGGAATGGAACCATACATACACCCGCCAACAAGCCGCCTTTCCACTCTATTATGTTACACAAAATAAATTTTGGCCAAGTGTAGCTCGAGTAAACAATACTCACGGCGATAGAAATTTAATTTGTACTTGTGAACTCGTGGAGAGTTATATGAGTTAGTGCTGCGCCCTCGACAGTTTAAAAGTTTAATAACGTACGTTAGAGTAAATCGAATGTACGTTATTACTCCCCTAGCCTAAAATCTATCATTTTTAATTGTAAGGTAGTAACGCCATTCCATTCATTTTCATCAATGCTAAACGCTATATCGATAGGTTTTCCGCTATTCAACAATGGAAATTTGTGTGCCAAATTAAATCCAATTCCAGAAAACCTTTTATTGCCTTGTTGTAGTACAAAGCGAATGTGTTTTTCCTTTACAATTTTTGAATAGTCCGTGTTATGCACATTCCTTGCTAAAAAAACAGGACGCATATTGCTAGGGCCAAAGGGTTCCATTTGTTTAATAATATTATACAATGCAGGGGTTATAGCATCAAAATGTATTTCACTATCGATCAATAATTCTGGAATTAACATTTCAGGAGTAATGCGCTTTGTAACTGCAGCATCAAATTGCTCTATAAATGTGTGTAATTGGTTTTGATGTAATGTTAACCCCGCCGCATAAAAATGGCCTCCATAGTTTAATAATAAATCCTTACAACTATCAATGGCTTCATATACATTTAATCCTGCAATACTGCGAGCAGATCCTGTTATTAACCCATTGGATTCTGTAAGCACTATAGTAGGCCGGTAATGTTTTTCTATAATTCTCGAAGCTACAATACCTACTACTCCTTTATGCCAATGGGGCTGAAAAAGAATGGTGCAATTACGTTGTTTCCAATGCTCATCTTCGTCTATCATGGCCAGTGCTTCTTCCGTAATAGCAGCATCTGTTTCTTTACGATCAGTATTATCATTCTGCAGCATGGTTGCATATTGCAAAGCTTGTGTTTCATTTTGTTCAATAAATAATTCTACCGCTTTTCGGGCATCATCCATGCGCCCTGCTGCATTTACACGAGGTGCTATTACAAACACCACATTTGTAATGCTTAATACAGTATTCAATCCACTGCACTGTATAATGGCTTTAATGCCTGGACAAGGGTTTTCATTTATTTTTTTCAATCCATGAAAAGCCAATATTCTATTTTCCTCCGTTATAGGAACAATATCAGCAGCAATAGCTGTAGCCACCAAATCAATGTATTGTACATACTCTTGCTCTGGTAATTGTAACTGTTCTGCTAATGCCGTTATTAGTTTAAAACCTATACCACAACCACATAATTCTTTATACGGATAAGAACAATTTTTTTGTTTTGGATTTAAAATAGCCACAGCTGGTGGTAATACATCATCCGGGAAATGATGATCACATATAATACAATCGATATTTAACGTTTTTGCGTATGCTATAAGTTTGTGAGACTTGATTCCGCAGTCTAGTAAAACGATAAGACCATAATGGTGCGCATGTGCATATTCTATACCTTGTTTAGAAAGGCCATATCCTTCTCTATATCGATGTGGAATATAAAAATCAACATTGGGATAGATTTTTCGTAAAAATTGATATACACAAGCCACGGCTGTAGTACCATCCACATCATAATCTCCGTATACTAAAATTTTTTCGTTTGTCTGAAAAGCTTTTTGTATACGTTCTACTGCTACGTCCATATTTTGCATTAGCCAAGGAGAGTGCAAATGTTTCAGCTCAGGCCTAAAATAATTTCTTGCTTCGTCAAATGTGTTTATATTTCGTTGTGTTAATATGCTACATAGAGAAGGGTGTATACGCAAGCTCTGTTGTAAACTGTTTCTCTGTGCCTCATTAATAGGTAGTAATGTCCATCTTTTTTCCATTCGCGATTATTAGAATTGAGTATGATTGTATAAAATAGAGAGTACTATTTTGTGTTCATTGAAAAGAGGATTTATAATTTATTTCTACTTATGTATTAGTATTTCCTATCTGTTGTAAATCGAACCAATTCCTCCAATGCATCCCGCACATCGGATGCAGGAAAATGAGTAAGTATACCCAGTGCCTCATCTCTATATTGATACATTTTTTGTTGGGCGTAATCCATACCACCTGCCTTAATTATTTCATCAATTACCCAACGCACCTGTTGTTTGTCTTTATTTTTATTTTTGACAATGTACATGATATTTCTTCTTTTAGATGCATCAATATGATTAAGCGTGTAAATAAGCGGCAAAGTGAGTTTTTTTTCTTTTATATCATTACCAGTAGGTTTTCCAATATTCATATTCCCATAATCGAACAAATCGTCTTTAATTTGAAAAGCAATACCTACTTTTTCTCCAAATTGCTTCATTTGATTTGCAGTTTCTTCATTTTGCGTTGCGGAATAAGCTCCTGCAGCACAAGCTGAGGCTAGCAAAGAGGCTGTTTTGTTGCGAATGATATCAAAATAAACATCTTCTTTCACATTTAATTTTCGAGTTTTTTCAATTTGGAGCAATTCTCCTTCACTCATTTTTCGTACAGCATCGGATAATAGCTGCAATATGCGAAAATCGTTGTTATCTAACGATAATAACAATCCTTTTGACAAAAGGTAATCGCCTACTAATACAGCTATTTTATTTTTCCATAAAGCATTAATAGAAAAAAAGGCCCTACGTTGCATAGCATCATCTACTACGTCATCATGCACCAAGGTAGCGGTATGCAGTAACTCAACTAATGATGCCGCCCTGTAGGTCATAATATTAACCTTGCCTACCAAACGAGCACATAGAAGCACAAACATGGGCCTCAATTGCTTACCCTTACTGCGTACAATGTAGTGCATAATACTGTCCAATAAAGGCACATGACTTTTAACAGCTTGCTTAAACGTTTCTCGAAAAATCTTTAAGTCTTCTTTCAATATTTTCCTAGCCAGTTGCATAGATTCAACGTATTGATAAAATATGTAACAAGGTAATGTGATCTGAAATACAAAAAACAACGTTTTTAATCTCTAAAAAAAGATGATCGATATACATTTTACAATGTTAATATTTAAAAATTTGATTATTCCGTTTCAATATATATTTTTGCAGCATAATTAGTAAAAAGATCTGATCTTTTAAATTCTAAACATTTTAATTTATTTAATTCAATTATGACACGCAAAAAAATTAATTATCTCTTAGGGTTACTATTAACAATAGTCTCTTTAGGAGCTAATGCACAAATTACAAAAGGGTATGATGCAATGGACCAATCGTACGTCCCTAAAAATAAAAAGCCACAGTATGCTCAATTTATTAACAATGCTTATCCATACCCTGCAAGACCTAAAAACATGTGGGAAATAGGCGTTTCAGGAGGGTACTCACACATTATTTCTTCTCTTCGTGCTAACCAAGGCCTAGGTGCTAGTATATCTGCTAGAAAAGCCTTAGGTCATACTGTTTCACTTAGGATTGAGGCTGGAATTTCTAGAACAACAGGTATAGGCGTACAAAGATCTTATCGAAAATATAATTATAGTCCAGTTGATCCATGGTCGCCGTACACCACATTCAGCGATCCGTATATTCCTAATTTTGAAAATAAAACCATTCATGGAGATCTAGACCTCCTCGTTAGTTTAGGTAATATCAACTTTTACCATCGTCTTTCTAAAATAAACATTTACGGTTTATTGGGTTATAGCTTTATGATTGTGGATGTAAACGTAAATGCCTTGAGGGAGAATGATCCACTAGTTACAAAATATAATTTCAATCCTCCTGCTGGCTCTTCTCCTAAAGAGGTTAGAAAATATTTACGTGATCAAGAACTAGATAAAACTTACGAAAGCAATGCCCCCCGGTCGCCAGAAGATAAGGTATTGAATGACAATCAATTGTTAAAGCATGCTGTTAATGGTGGCGTAGGTTTCCAATATCTTATTTCTCCTCGTGTTAGTATCGGCTTAGAACAAAAGTTTAGTCTACCAACCATTTCTGAATCTATAGATGGTCTTGCAACTAATGATGATGAAGATCTCGCTAGAGTAAATATGGTAGATAACAAAAAAATCTATTCCTACACAAGTTTAAGACTTGGGTTTCATATTGGTAATTCTTCAAAAAGAACCTTGCCTTTATGGTGGGTTAATCCATTGGATTATGTATATAACGAGTTAAATAATCCTCGTCATATGAAGAC
>CAYVXB010000060.1:11561-12685 GCA_964454275.1 uncultured Chitinophagaceae bacterium
GGTGATGGTGATGGTGTTACAGACCAATTTGATTTGGAACCTAATACTCCAAAAGGTGTGGCTGTTGATGTGCATGGTGTATCTCGTGATACAGATGGTGATGGTGTACCTGATTATAAAGACAAAGAGTTAATTACTCCAACCAAATGCATGCCTGTTGATGCTGATGGCGTAGGTAATTGTCCTGATCCTGAGTGCTGCAAAAACAAAGCCCCTCAAGGTTGTAACATAGGTAATCTTCCTTCTATCAGCTTTAAATCAGGTAGTACATTGACTAGCGATGCAAAAGCAATGTTGGCTAACGTTGCAGAAAAAATGCGTAATAGTCCTGAGTGCAGCCTTGATGTAGTTGGTTTTAGCAAAAAAGAACAATCTTCTTCAAAAGTACAAGCTGTTATAAACTACTTGGTTGACCAATTGGGTATCCAATCTAGCCGTATCAGCCCTGTATATACAAATGAGGGTATGGATAAAAATGTAGTTGATCTTAGAGCTAGGCAATAAGTCAACCATGAATAAATAAAAAAGAAGCCGTCTCAAAAATAAAAGAGGCGGTTTTTTTTATTTATTATTATACACTTTCTTAACGAACAGATTTACTAGACCTTCTAGAAATTCCCCTTTTCCGAGCGATACCTCCAGCAAGTATCACGATGACATACACTACAAGAATTTGTCAGTCTGATCCATTCCTTCGTCAGGAAAAACTCTATCAAAGATTGTTTATAAATTAAATTTTATACTTTTTTCAAAAAAATATCTAGAAATTCTTTTGATTGATCTACCGCATACCAGGTAGAAACATCTTCTTCATTTGCATATTGAATGCTTTGTTTAATTGGATTGGTAGCTACAAGAAAGTGGAAATATATTTTTTCTCCTTCATATAATTCAGGAATAGTTGTTTTGAAACCAAAATCAATATACTCAGTGAAACTTAAATAATTCGGGTTGTCCCAAATCAATAGCTGATCTTTAAATCGTTTAGGCATCCAATCTTCTTTAATGGAACGTTTTCTTTGTGCATCATTATCTTCTGTTCCTATGTGTAATTGTTGAGTTTTATTTTTAACTTCTATTGCATCTAGGTTCTCTCCTGAAGCATAACCCCATTCTATGTTTGG
>CAYVXB010000061.1:0-12395 GCA_964454275.1 uncultured Chitinophagaceae bacterium
AAATAGGATATGATTTCTTTTGGATCATCTAAAATCTTAAATAAATGCATGTCCTCAGAGCTTATATTGTTCCACTGACCAAGCATCATATCATTCATCCAATTTACCAAACCGCCCCAGTACTCTTTTCCTACTAGTACAAGTGGTACTCTATTCATTTTTCTTGTTTGCACTAATGTCATTACTTCAAAAGCTTCATCCATAGTACCAAAACCACCGGGCATCATTACAAACCCTTGAGAGTATTTTGTAAACATTACTTTGCGTACAAAGAAATACTCAAAGTTTAAATTTTTATCTCTATCAATAAATGGATTAGCATGTTGTTCGAAAGGCAACTCAATATTTAATCCTACTGATTTTCCTCCTGCAAGGCTAGCCCCTTTATTAGCGGCTTCCATAGCACCAGGACCGCCACCACTTATAATCCCAAATCCCTCTTCAGCAAATCGTCTAGCTATTTCAACGGTTAGTTGATAATCTGCATGATCTGGTTGTGTACGAGCCGATCCAAAAATAGAAATACACGGTCCTATTTTAGATAGTGCCTCAAATCCTTCTACAAACTCAGACATTATTTTAAAAATTTGCCAACTAGAATGTGCTTTTGATTCAGACCAACTGCGTTGTTTAGAAAGCTTAATCGTTTCGTTCATATCATTTTATAATTTAGACAGAAAAGCCACTCCTATTTTGAGTGGCAGCATGCGAAGGTACAATTGTTCAATCAAAAGAAAAAAAGGATATACCTTTTATAGTTTAACCTTATTAGTAGCGCTTTTACTTGAAATAACAAGCAGCCCTAAAAAAGTTAATAACCCATTTATGATTAATAATTCTATACCTATTTGAAATCCATTAAACCATGTTTTTGCATGATTGCTTAATATGTAACAAATGGTAGGCGCAATAAGGCATATAAAGGGAATAGCTTTATTGTATTTTATTATTCGTTTGGTAAGAATGCCAAAGCTGAATAATCCTAATAAGGGCCCATAGGTATATCCAGCAAGATCTAATATAATATCAATAATACTATTATTATTTAATTTGTAAAATATCATAATACATACTAAAAAGATAACAGCGAAACTT
This sequence comes from uncultured Chitinophagaceae bacterium, assembly GCA_964454275.1. Lineage (GTDB taxonomy): Bacteria > Bacteroidota > Bacteroidia > Chitinophagales > Chitinophagaceae > CAYVXB01. The sequence goes on from CAYVXB010000061.1 coordinate 1,096, forward strand.
AAATGCACCGTAAGCCTTGTGCGTCTCTGTTGCTTTTCAGTTCTTTCTTTTTTATGCTGTAAACCTAAAATATCTAAGCAGAAAGAAGAAGTTAATGCAGTTAGTGCTCCATCGGCGCTGGGAAATAATGCGGAGATTAATGCTATAATAAAGATTATCCCTATAACTGGAGGTAAATAATTTAATGCTATAGTTGGAAAAATTTTATCTCCAATAATATTCCCAGCAATATTATTTCCTTGCATGAATAATTCATGTTTGTTGGTAATTCCATTTAAGCTATAAACACCGCCATTATTGGTTGCATATAGATATAATAAACCACCTAACATTAGAAATAAAAACAACACACCGAATAATACAACGGAAAGCGTCATCATGTTTTTTTGCGAATCTCCCAATTTTTTTACACTAATATTTTTTTGCATCATTTCTTGGTCAAGCCCTGTCATAGCAATAGTAATGAATGCGCCTCCTATAATTTGTTTTAGAAAAAAACCTTTGCTGTTAACATCTGTATTAAACACATTTAGGTATCCTTTTTCTTTCATTATATGCAAAGCTTCTCCAACACCCAAGTGCAAATGAGTTAAGATATATACTATACATACAATCAAACCTGCAATCATTAAGGTAGTTTGAAGGGTGTCTGTGTATACAATTGTTTTTACGCCTCCTTCAAAGGTGTATAACAATATCATCAATAAAATAATTGCAGCGGTTACTACAAATGGAACGCCCATTTTATCTAATATGCAAAACTGCAAAATATTGATTACTAAATACAACCTTGCTGTAGCGCCTACGGTTCTGCTGATAATGAAAAATAGGGCACCTGTTTTATAGGCAACTTTTCCAAAACGTTGCAATAAATAGTTGTAAATGGAAGTAACATTCAATTTATAATATAATGGAAGTAATACATAGGCTACAGTAGCATATCCTATTAGGTAGCCAATGGCTACTTGCATATAAGCAAATCCTTTAAAATCATTACCAGAAAAATCACCTACACCTCCAGGTACACTTACAAAAGTTACACCAGATAAGGAAGTGCCTATCATTCCAAAGGCAACCAACATCCAATTTGAATTTCTGTTACCAATAAAAAAAGATTCGTTGTTGGAATGGCGGGACGTTCTGTACGCAACTAACAATAATCCTAAAAAGTAGGCAACAATTAAGGATAGTAGTAAAGTGGGTGAAGGCATGATATTAAATCAAATAAAAAGTTGAAGTTAAGGAGTATTTCTTATGCTTTATTATCTGAAGACTTTGCTAATAACTGATTATGAATATTTAATACTTGATTTATCAATGGTGTTTGATCATCATTTTGAATAACCCTATCACACAAACGCATTTTTATATTTTCATCTATTTGGTTTTGCATGCGCTGTAGCACTTTATCTTTATCAATATGGTCTCGCTGCATAACACGTTGTATACGCAACGCTTCTGGAGCATAAACACCAATTACATAATCTAAACTAGTTTGGGAACCACTTTCAAAAATAAGTGCTGCTTCTTTAATTACATAAGAAGAGGTTTGTTGTACCATCCACTTTGCGGCATGGTCTATTACTACAGGATGCACAATTGCATTCAATTGTTCTATTTTTTTAGAATGATTAAACACTACTGAAGAAAGATATACTCGATTTAATTGCCCATCGATTGTATAACTTTCTTTACCAAAAGCTTCCATAATTTTTTGCCGCAGTGTTGCATCTTCTTGCATTAGCCGTTTAGCCATATCATCGGCATAGTAGACAGGGATCCCTAGTGTTTCAAATATTTTAGCCACAGTGGTTTTACCACTACCAATACCGCCTGTTAAACCTACCTTAAGCATACTATATTACTTTGTAATCGTAGATCTATATACACTACGAAGCACTGACCCTTTTTGTAGATTCCATAGAAATGGCACTGCGCTCAATCTTAATATAACTACCAGGACTTATTTCTACTTGTAGTGTTCCATCATCTTCATTTATTTTATTGATGGTACCATGTATACCGGCTAGGGTTACTACTTTATCTCCTTTTTTAAGCTCTTGTAAAAAGAGTTTTTGCATTTTAGCTTTTTTGGCTTGTGGGCGAATCATAAATAACCAAAAAACCAAAATCATAGCTCCTAAAAAGATAAACTGAAATCCACCACCAGAACCTCCACCTTGTGGGTTCCCCATTAGTAATGTAAATGTAAACATTGCATTCATTGTTTTTAAAAATTAAAATATAAATAACTGTATTAACCCAATTTGAAAACTATTTAGATACATCAATCACATCTTTTTACTACTTCTCCTTCAAATACTAATTCTGCATATGCATTATTTAATAAATTCCCATACACAAAGATTGTTTTATGTATAAACCCAGGCCTTCCATCACTATTAAATACAGCCCTCACCACCCCCTCACCACCTGAAGCAATGGGCCTTTCAGGTTTATCGGCGACAGTGCAACCGCAACCTGGTCTAACATCTGTTATAATTAGTGAATTCACTCCTGTATTTTTAAACCGAAAACTAATTTCCACTTTTTCTCCTTCTTTTATTCTACCAAAATTTTTCACACTATCTATCCACTGTACGGTTGTACGATTTTTTTCATCAAATTCAACAATCTGACTATCGGAGCTCTTGCTTTTACAAGCAATCAGCCCTACTACCAGAGATATTAAAATCGTGTAATGCAGATATTTCATCATTGCCCTATTTACAATGTATTTAGGTGGCGAAAGTACGGTAATTATGATTGTTTAAAATCTACTTTATGGATTTTATTTTGCACAATTAACTCTTTCTGAATACTATCTAAGACTCCATTTATAAACTGGCCACTTTGTGCAGTACTATATTCTTTAGCTATATCAATATATTCATTGATGGTTACTTTAACAGGAATGGTTTCAAAATAAAGTATTTCACATACACCCATTTTTAGCAAAATCATATCTAAAACCGCAATACGATCAGCATCCCAATTTTTTAACATGGGGTTGATAAGCGTGCTTAAATACGCATCCTTTTCTAAAACAGTTTGTAGCAACAATGTTGCAAACTGTTTTTTTTCTTTTCCTATAATGTCTGTAAATGTTATACAACCAGGCTTTTGTAAATATTTTTTTACCGTAGTGTATAGCACGTCTATATCATCGTCCATGTTAGCAAACACTTCCTCTACCGTGGTCATAAATAAATCGCCCCCTAATAAGAGGTTATTCAATAAATATTCAAATACTTGTTGGTCTGTACTTACTCCATCTACATACGCTTTATACATATCCGATTCAACAAGTGTTGTGTATATTTTTTTAATGAATTCATTGGATAACAATAAATCAATTTTATGCTGTTCTACTGCTTTTGTGAAAAGGTTATCATTTAAAATACTTTGTAGATACACGCTTTTAGTAATAGAAATATTTACATTTAAATCTTCTTTGCCGGGTAAATTTTTTGTAGCTCGTTGTTGAGAATCTATAGCAGCATACTGTACTACTCTTACCATTGTTTGCAAGGTGTATAGCAATAATTTTAGACTATTTTCAAAATGCTTATTGAGCTGCTTTTGTCCCGCTTCTAAAGTAGTTGAAGAATTGTTTAATGGAAGTAATGCATACAGTGTTTGCATTACTTTTACTCTAATATTTCGTCTAGTGATCATTAAAAAGAACTTTTACGCCGCTAAGGTAACGGAGTAGACGCAACAAAAAACAACTGCACTAAAAATATTCTATATCATTCCTTAAAATGAAATTTTGGCATTATTTCCTATTTTTTGAAAACCTACGCTGCCAAAATAAAAGACAATACATTAATCACTACCTTTGCAACCTGAAATTTTGGCTTTTTATGCTCAACGGCATAGAAATCGATGTGCACAGTTTATTATTTCTTCATTTAAAACTAAATTTATACAACTATGGCTAAAAATTTGAGTGTAACTCCACTACACGACAGGGTTATTGTTAAACCTGCTGCTGCCGAAGAAAAAACAGCAGGCGGCATTATTATCCCAGATACCGCTAAAGAAAAACCACAACGCGGAATTATTATTGCTGCCGGAACAGGTAAAAAAGACGAACCTATGACTGTTAAAGCAGGCGATAATGTTTTATACGGAAAATATTCTGGCACCGAAATAACAATTGAAGGTGAAGATTACTTAATCATGCGAGAAAGTGATCTTTTAGCAATTGTATAAAATCAATCAATAATTGATACCTAATAGTACCTATTTATTAGTTTATCAATTGAAAATTCTAAACAACAATTAATTATTAACTGTTCATTATAAATTATAAAACATGGCAAAACAAATATTCTTCGACATTGAAGCCCGTAACAAAATGAAAAAGGGTGTAGATACTTTAGCCAACGCCGTTAAAGTAACGCTTGGACCTAAAGGTCGTAATGTAGTAATTGATAAAAAATTTGGTGCTCCACAAGTAACTAAAGATGGTGTAACGGTAGCAAAAGAAATTGAACTAGAAGATACTATCGAAAACATGGGTGCTCAAATGGTAAAAGAAGTAGCTTCTAAAACAGCCGATCTTGCTGGAGATGGAACAACTACTGCTACTGTATTAGCGCAATCTATCATTAGCGAAGGTTTAAAAAACGTAGCTGCTGGGGCTAATCCAATGGATCTAAAAAGAGGTATTGATAAAGCGGTATCTAAAGTAGTAGAGCATTTAAAAACACAATCTCAAAAAGTAGGTATAGATAGTGGAAAAATTCAACAAGTAGCGTCTATTTCTGCCAATAATGATGAGGTAATTGGAAAATTAATTGCTGAAGCTTTCGCTAAAGTAGGTAAAGATGGTGTAATTACCGTTGAAGAAGCTAAAGGCACTGAAACGACTGTTGAAGTAGTAGAAGGTATGCAATTTGATCGCGGATATGTATCTCCATACTTTGTAACAAACAGTGAGAAAATGGAAACGGAGTTACAGAATCCATACATTCTTATCTATGATAAAAAAATTAGCGCTATGAAAGATGTGTTACACATCTTAGAAAAAGTAGCACAACAAGGCGCTCCATTATTAATTATTGCTGAAGATTTAGAAGGTGAAGCATTAGCAACATTAGTAGTAAATAAATTACGTGGAACGTTAAAAGTAGCTGCAGTTAAGGCTCCAGGCTTTGGCGATCGTCGTAAAGAAATGCTACAAGATATTGCAACCTTAACAAAAGGTATAGTAATTAGCGAAGAACAAGGTTATAAATTAGAAAATGCTGATCTAAATTATTTAGGTAGATGCGCAAGTGTAACGATTGACAAAGATAATACAACAATTGTGGGAGGAAAAGGTACAAAAGAAGACATCACTGCTCGTATTAATCAAATAAAATCACAAATAGAAAATACCACTTCTGACTACGACAAAGAAAAACTGCAAGAACGCTTAGCTAAATTAAGCGGTGGTGTAGCAGTGTTAAATGTAGGTGCAGCTACTGAAGTAGAAATGAAAGAGAAAAAAGATCGTGTAGACGATGCTTTACATGCTACTCGTGCTGCCGTAGAAGAAGGTATTGTACCTGGCGGTGGAACTGCATTTATACGTGCTATAGAAGTATTGGAAAGTTTAAAAGGAGAAAGCATTGATGAAAATACAGGTATTAAAATTGTAAAACGTGCATTGGAAGAACCATTACGTCAAATTGTAGCAAATGGTGGTATGGATGGCTCTATTGTTTTACAAAAAATAAAAGAAGGTAAAGGTGATTTTGGTTTTAATGCTCGTACAGAAGTATACGAAAAGTTACTAAGTGCAGGTATTATTGATCCAACTAAAGTAAGTAGAGTAGCTTTAGAAAATGCAGCATCTATTGCAGGTATGTTATTAACTACCGAGTGTGTAATTTCTGACAAGCCAGAGCCTAAATCTGCGGCTCCTGCAATGCCAGGTGGTGGTATGCCAGGTATGGGCGGTATGGATTATTAATAGTAAATATAGATATGGTTATACAGAAATCCCGGACAAAAGATCCGGGATTTTATTTTATAATAACTTTTAGAGAAATCTATTATCAATAACAAGGTATACCAAAAAGATCGAGGCCGGCGCTCCACTCATAAATTACTTTTTTATCTTTTATTGTATAGATACTACGAGCAGGGTATAAACATTCTATATAACCATTTTCTCTAGAAAACCATTTAAAATCATCACTATATATAAAAAATTGAGAATCGTTCTTTGCAAATTGAACAGGAATGATAGAATCTGTAAAATCTGCTTTTTGATTTGACCATTTATTAAACTCTACAAGTTTTCTTTGAAAGATATTATCCTTAGAATATTTCAAATCCAAATCTTTTTTTATTGCAATCAAAGGAAATCCGAATTTTTGAGTATCAATTGGTGAAAGTTTTAGAATTAATACTTCTGAGCAATCTGTCATGCCTACAAAAACATCTGTAATCTTAGCTTTCGTTTTACCATACTGGCAAATAATATTGAAAAATTTTGTAGTATCATTATTATAAAAAACATTTTCTAACAAAACTGATTTTTTAACTGTATAAGGTCCACTCGTATCTATAATAACACCGAAACTATCTGAATAAACATTATAATTTTTAACTAAAGAATCAATAAGTTTATAATTACCTCCATTTCCTATTTCAATACCTATACCAAATAACTGATCTGAGAATTTATAGACAGGAAAAAAATCATCCACTTCACTCCATTTAAACTTTTGAAATTTTACTAAACTACTGGTGTCTGAATCATAGAAAGTAGTATCGAAAGAATAATCAAATTTTGAAAAATCTATTTTTAATTTCAACGAATCCTTTTTATCTAGTGTAGATCTACCATGCTGTTCACATGAAAAAATACCTATTAGAATGAGAAAAAGAAACAATAAAGATTCCATATAAAATTTATCTAAGATTTATTTTGTTGCTCATTATTCAGCTTACTGTTCTTACGGCTATATCCAAAATAGATGATAAAGCCAAGAATTAACCAAATTCCCAATCTTAACCAATTATCTAACCCCAATCCTGTAATCATTAATAAGCAAGTAACTGCTCCAAATATTGGAACAAAAGGTACCAAAGGTGTTTTAAAAGGACGGGGTGTATTGGGATTTGTTTTACGCATTATAATAATACCAATACACACCAATACAAATGCAAACAATGTACCTATACTGACCATGTTACCAACGACGGAATCTGGTACAAATGCAGCAAAAAGAGACACAAAAACAAAAAACAACCATTGTGATTTAAACGGCGTATGAAATTTTGAATGTAGCTTAGAAAATATTGGAGGCACTAACCCATCTTTTGACATAGTGTAAAATACACGTGTTTGGCCTAACAGCATTACGAGAATAACTGAGGAAAATCCAAATAAGATGGCAGCTGTAATAAAAATTGAAAGCCAGCTATAGCTTTGTGGCATGTAGGTTTTAACAGCATATGAAACAGAAGCCTCGCCTCCTTGCTTCAAAAAATCTGTGAATGGCGCCAGCCCAGTTAAGACATGTGAGAATAAAATATAGAGAACGGTACAAATAGCCAATGAGATCAAAATCCCTCTGGGCATATCTCGCTTTGGATTTTTTGCTTCTTGTGCTGCAGTAGAAACAGCATCAAATCCAATAAACGCAAAGAATACTACTCCTGCACCAGCTATCACCCCACCCCATCCATGATTCCAAAAATTAGAATAATTATGTACTTTAGGTTGGTTGGTAATTGGGTCAATAACATTCAAAACCACATCTGGCTGTGTGGCAGGTATCATATAAGGTGTATGATTTAAAGGATTAATATATTTCCACCCCAAAAAAATGAACAATAATACAATGGACATTTTTAGCAACACAATAATATTATTTACTACCGCTGATCCTTGTGTGCCTCTTATTAAGAGCAATGAAACCATCAATAAAATAAATACAGCAGGTAAATTTATAATTCCATGTACCCCTGCATCTGATATTTGAAACGGCGAATGACACCATTCATAAGGTATTGTAAATCCAAATACGGTAGCGCATAACTCATTTAAATATTGCGACCACCCTATGGCAACTGTTGCTGCACCTAATGCATATTCTAATACAAGATCCCAACCAATGATCCATGCGATAAACTCTCCCATAGTCGCATAACTGTAAGTGTAAGCACTGCCTGCAATGGGAATCATAGAGGCAAACTCTGCATAACAAAGTCCTGCTAAAGCACAACCTATACCAGCTAAAATGAAAGAAATTGTTACAGCAGAGCCTGCATGTGCACCGGCAGCACTGGCGGTCCTAACGAAAATACCTGCTCCAATAATAGCTCCAATGCCTAATGCAATCAAGCTTCTAGATCCAAGTGTTCGCTTCAATCCTTTTTCTGAATCAGCAGCTTGATTCATTAACACATCTAATGATTTTTTTCTAAATAGGCTCATGTAGGATTAGTTTAGTTTTTAAGAATATATTGAAATTAGAATGCGTAAAGTAAAGAAATTTTATTGTGTTGAATGTTATATTTTAAATTAAGACGATATAACATCAAAAAAAATTATACTAATCTAATTCAACATAAATTTATTACGATGTATTGATATTTTTTTAGAACTTACGCCGCTTAATGAATTTGTATGAAAAAAAATAAACTTACTTTTTTCATTCTTATAGCCATACTATTAGGTATAGCAACAGGACTTGCTGTACATGAGTATACCCATGTAGATACAGCTAAAAAATTCTCAGAATATATATCTATACTAACAGATATTTTCTTGCAATTAGTAAAGATGATTATTGCACCGTTAGTATTATCTACACTTGTTGTTGGTATCGCTAAACTAGATGATATTAAAGCTGTTGGACGTATTGGAGGAAGAAGTTTGCTCTGGTTTATTGGAGCCTCTTTGATATCACTTCTAATGGGCATGTTATTAGTAAATATATTTCAGCCTGGCATACATTTAAATCTTCCAAAACCAGAAACAGCGGTTAATTTAGGCATTCAAAACGATGAGATATCATTAAAGAAATTCATTCCTCATATTTTCCCCAAGAGTATCATAGAGGTAATGGCAACCAATGAAATATTACCCATTGCAGTATTCTCTATTTTTTTAGGTATTGCAATAGCAGCTATTGGAGAAAAAGGAAGGCCTTTGGTAAAAGGATTAGACGCTTTAGCACATGCTATTTTAAAAGTAACTACATATATTATGTTTTTTGCCCCTTTTGCTGCTTTCGGGGCCATCGCATCTATACTAGCTATAAAAGGAGGAAGCATATTAAAAACCTTTGGATTATTTATTGGCGAGTTCTATATAGGATTACTATTATTGTGGATTGTGTTACTATTTATAGGTTTTCTATTTATTCGAAAAAAAATATTCTCACTCATCAGTCATATAAAAGAGCCTACCCTACTTGCTTTTAGCACAGCCAGTTCGGAATCTGCACTCCCAAAATTGATACAACAATTAGAACGTTTTGGATGCCCACCAAAAGTAATAAGCTTTGTACTGCCATTAGGTTATTCTTTTAATTTGGATGGAAGCATGATGTATATGACCTTTGCCTCTATTTTTATTGCCCAAGCTTATGGTGTACCGCTTGATTTTGGTCAACAACTAATCATGTTGTTGATTTTAATGTTAACTAGCAAGGGTATAGCGGGAGTACCTAGAGCATCGTTAGTAGTCATTGCAGGAACGTTAGCCACGTTTAATATTCCGGTTGAAGGCATTGGTATTATATTAGGTATTGATCAACTGCTGGATATGGGTCGCAGCGCCACTAATGTGGTAGGTAATAGTTTAGCAACGGCAGTGGTGAGTAAATGGGAGAAGGAGTGAGAATTAGAAATTAGGAATTATGGATAATTATTTCTTTATAAAAATTATCAATTGTCAATTATCAATTATTAACTATGATAGAATTATTAGATGTAACATTTCGAGATTTATTAAATCCAGAATTTTATATTCAACACGGAGGTTTATTTTTATTATTATTTATTGTTTTTGCGGAAACGGGATTATTCATCGGTTTTTTCTTACCAGGCGATTCCCTACTTTTTGTGGCGGGTATTTATAGTCACGAATTAGCCAATGAAATAATACACACCAATAGTGATATTGTAAGTTTATTACTACTATTAACGTTGATTTCTACAGCGGGTATCGCAGGTAATTTTTTAGGATATTGGTTTGGAAAAAAAAGCGGATCATATCTTCTACATAGAAAAGATAATTTTCTTTTTAAGAAAAAATATTTACATCAAGCTCATGAGTTCTATGAAAAACATGGTGGGCAAGCTATTGTATTTGCCCGCTTTTTACCTATTATTCGAACCTTTGCACCTATTATAGCAGGTATTGTAAAAATGAATAACAAAAAATTTTCTTATTATAATATAATAGGTTGCATAGCATGGGTTTCCACTATGTTATTAGCTGGCCATTATTTGTATAAAATCATTCTTAGCAAATTTAATTTCAACTTAAAAGCACACTTGGAATTAATTGTATTAGGCATTGTACTTGTAACCACCTTACCGATATTGATCAAATTATTTTTTAGAAAAAAGAAAAAATAATAATGAGAAAATTAGCTCAATTTTTTTCTAAAGCTTGATATACTAACGCTTTAAATTTTTCAAAAATATTGTAATAGCTATTCGGATATTTTTGCAATACAAATTGTACCACCATTTTTTCTTTAGGATCGACCCAATACAATGACCCAAACATACCACCCCAAAGAAATGATCCTTCTGACAAGTTTGTTTTGGTGTTTGTTTTGGCGACTAGTTCAAAACCCAATCCAAATTTATTGAATTTTGTATCGGTTAAATTTCCAATTTGGTTTTGCGTCATCATATCAACAGTAATAGGTTTTAATAATCGTTTACTATTATATATTCCTTTATTCAATAGCATTTGCAAAAAAATAGCGTAATCATATGCTGTAGAAACAAGTCCTCCACCACCAGAAAAAAAACCATTATTGATTTTTGGATAATCTCGATAAAAAACACCATTTAGTTGTATGTATTCATTCATTTTTATTACATGTTTTGTATGATCTTCTGTATATAACATGGATAATCGATCATATTTTTCTTTGGGTAATAAAAAATAAGAATCTTTCATACCTAATGGCTTAAAAATTCTTTTTTGAAAAAAATCACTCAAACTCATGCCACTTACAACTTCAACTAAATAACCCAATACATCTGAGTTTAACCTATACGTCCATTTTTCTCCAGGTTGATGAAATAAAGGAACTTTTGCTACTATT
>CAYVXB010000062.1:0-4227 GCA_964454275.1 uncultured Chitinophagaceae bacterium
CTGGGTCTTTTTTAAGGCGTTTTGCAAAATCAGGATCTTGTATATACCGCCTTCTATCATAAATTAGAAAATCAAGCAGGTTTTAAAACATTACCTGTAAACTTTAAAAAACCAATACCCATAAAAATATGTAATACAATAAGTGCAATGTCCTGTATTCTCCATATCAATAAAGCCATACTTTGTTGTCCATTCTCCATAACTATGTTAAAGAGTATAAACAATGGTAAAGCAGAAATAAAGTAGATGAGTTTGCCCATATTCATCCAAAAAACAGGGCTCTTGTATAAATTAAAAGTTGGAATCTTTGCATAACCGTTAGGCAGAGGCCCACCATAACCTAAAAGGTAATAATGTCTTGTAGTAGATTTTATAATTACTACAGCATATTGTGTAGTACACACAATCATTACCATGCATTGAATAACAAAAGTATAGATAGGAAAATGGTTTGTATCGGTTATAAATGCTGCATTTACTACAGCAAATGCCACAAACACAGCAATAGCTACCATAAATACCTTTCGCTTAGCGGGTTCATCTTTATAAAAATCTGTTTTCTTCAAAAGTTCCCTATAGAACAGCATATCCATCACAAATTCCTCTATCACATACATATGTGCGAATAACATATTGTTTTTATTAGATAATGAAAGTATAGTCATTATCAGTTCCAAAAAAGAAGCAACCAGAATATGTAGCCGCATTATTTTAAGTGATGCAGGTAACTGCCCCTTGTTCTCTTTAAGATGGGCTTTAATATTGGAAGCAAAAAGAGGAAAGACGATAATAAGCCGGGCTATCCATAAAATGACTGGACTTATAATGATACTCATGATTTAATTTTAAAAAATATGTTATATAACTTGTTGCTTTGGTTTCATCAAACAAAAAAAACACACACAAAGAACCATTCATAAATGATTCTTTCATCCATTTTACACGGGTGTTGGTATAGGCAGGGTTCCTCCTTATATTCTTATTAAGGACAGCACAAATGTAAGGATCTTTAACATTAAATTAAATATTTTTTAATAAAAATATAAGTATGCGCAAAAAAACACACTAATGGTGAGTGGAGACACTCGCCACGGCAACGGGGTTTATAATTGCTTTTTGGAGCATTGTTCATTTGTTATAGAGATCTTGTCATCTCGAGGCAAAATTTTTTGTTAGCGTATTGGCTTCGTTCTCCCCTCGCAGTAACTACTATTCCTGTTTTTAGGTGTGTTATTCTTATGGCTGATTCTACTTTATTAACATTTTGCCCGCCAGAGCCAGTTGCTCTAAATGTTTCAATAAAAACATCTTTTTCATTAAGGTTAACACTTACAGAGGGCTCAACATATATTTCAACATTAAAAAACCAATTTTTTCTTCCATGATTTGGCCGATAAGGACTTTTGCATATCCATTTGGTGGTTCCCTTTCACTTTTCTAAAACACTCACATCTATATTTTCCACTCGAATTAGACAAGATAACAAATTATGTTTTATAGAACTTGGCTCAGCATCTATTATTTTCCCTACTCCCTTTAATTGCTTTATTTGCTTCAAAAGAAATTGGGAAAATTTAAAAACTGCTAAACAGCACTCCTCTGGGCCGCGCCCACTAGAAACTTGAACCCAAAATGACATGTTGGATTTATTTGAAGAAACCAATACTAAGGTGTCTTTTTCTTTGCAATTTTAGGCGTAAATATGATGTGCATACGTTTACCTTCCAATTTGGGTAAATCTTCTACACTTGCAACTTCTGCCAGACGCTCAGCAAATTTCAATAACAATAACTCTCCCCTTTCTTTAAACATGATAGCTCTTCCCTTAAATTGTACATAAGCTTTTACTTTACTTCCTTCACCTAAAAACTTTTCTGCATGGCGTGCTTTAAAATCAAAATCGTGATCATCTGTTCCAGGGGTAAAGCGAATTTCTTTCAACTCAACCGTTTTACTCTTAGCTTTTATTTCTTTTTCCTTTCTCTTTTTATCATATAAAAATTTATTATAATCTACAATGCGACACACCGGGGGAGTTGCACTGGGAGATATTTCTACCAAATCTAACCCCTCAGCCTGGGCCATTTTTAGCGCGTCCTGAGTGTTATAAACACCAGCCTCTATGTTATCTCCTACTAAGCGTACCTGGGGCACCCTAATATGATAATTAATACGATGCTCTGCCTCTTTTTTTCTTGGAACAAATCTTCCTTGTTGTCTTAATGCCATTTATTGGTTTTAGTTAAAAATATAATTTTTGATAGCAAATGTACTTGCTAATTGCATGCAAATAAATACAAAATATAGTTATGTGTAAATGTTAAGCAGTTTTTTTCTGTTTTTTTAAAGCTCATTAGTAATCACCTAGAGTTTCTGGCAATTGTTTTAATGCCGACTCTAACTGTTCATTACTAGGTGCAACTCCATGCCATTCATGATTGTTTTCCATAAAATCAACACCTTTTCCCATAATGGTTTTCATGGCAATAACGATGGGCTTTCCTTTTCCTGTAAAGGATTTTGCTTTATTTAATGTACTTACAACATGCTCCATGTTATTACCATCCATTTGTAAGACAATCCATCCAAAAGCTTCAAATTTTTCTACTAAATTACCTAAATTTAATACCTGTTTGGTTGGCCCATCAATTTGTTGTCCATTCCAATCAATAGTAGCAATAAGATTATCCATTTTATTATGGGCTGCAAATAATACGGCTTCCCAAATTTGTCCTTCTTGAAGCTCCCCATCACCATGAAGTGTGTATATAATGTGCGGGTCATTAACTAACTTCTTACTTAAAGCCAAACCTATTCCCACACTTAATCCCTGCCCCAAAGATCCAGAGGCAATACGTATACCTGGCAAATGTTCATGTGTAGCAGGATGGCCTTGCAATCGAGAATTGATTTTTCTAAAAGTGGCTAATTCATTCATATCAAAATAGCCGGCTCGGGCAAGTACAGCATAGAAAAGAGGAGATATATGACCATTAGATAGAACAAAAATATCTTCATTAAAGCCATTCATGTTAAATTGCTTTTTATGATCCATTACCCTAAAGTATAGTGCAGTTAAAAAATCTGCACATCCCAAAGATCCTCCAGGATGGCCGCTATTGGCACCATGTACCATACGTAGAATATCACGCCTTATTTGTGTTGCAATTGCCTTTAAATTGTCCATTTTATTATACCTTTGCCGCCAAATCTACTTAATTCGTAAGATTCAAGAAAAAAAAGTAACGTTTTGTAAGAAAACAATGTCAATGAACAAAAATCATAGTCCTCAATTTGTGTTTTTGGAACAGATTTTGTCTGTCTATTTAGTGATGTTGTTTTAGAAATTATTAAACGCTTAAATACCAAAAAAATGATTGAGATTGGAATAGTTTTTTTATTGTCTGTGTTATTAACTGCATATGTGACGCCTATCATTATAAAGATATCCCATCTGAAGGGACTACATGATATCCCTAATGACAGGAAGATACATAAAAATCCAACACCTTCTCTAGGAGGTCTGGCAATGTTTATAGGATTAGTTATTAGTTTGCTTTTCAATATAAATTTCACTACATATGGTGAATTTCAATATTATGTTGCTGCCTTTGTGATATTGTTATTTGTAGGATTAAAAGATGATATTGTTATACTAGACCCTTTTAAAAAGTTACTGGGACAAATTGTAGCAGTATCTATCATTCTATATAAATGCCATTTAGTTATAAATAATTTACAAGGATTATTTGGTATACATGCCTTGCCGATGTCTATTGCCTATGGATTTACTTTTTTATTTTTTTTATTCATCATTAATGCTTTCAATTTAATCGATGGTGTAGATGGCCTTGCAGGAAGTTTGGCCTTGTTAGCGGCTCTAATTTTTGGTATTTATTTCTACCTCAACGGTTATACAGCTTATGCAATGTTGGCTGCAGGATTAAGCGGCTCTATTATTGCCTTTTTATTTTTTAACATTCAACCCGCAAGGATATTTATGGGTGATACCGGCTCTTTGTTATTAGGATTATGTATGGCTATAATGGCGGTTAAATTTATTGAGATTGCCCAATCCACAAGCACAATATACACTATTGCTTCCGCTCCTGTAGTTTGTATCAGTATTATTATCATTCCAATACTAGATACACTTAGGGTTTTTATCACTCGTTCTTTAAAAAGACGCTCTCCCTTTTCACCTGATAAAAGCCACCTTCACCATAT
>CAYVXB010000062.1:4237-12332 GCA_964454275.1 uncultured Chitinophagaceae bacterium
CCATATCTTACTTAACAAAGGATTATCACACAGTTTGGTAACATTAACTTGTGTTTTCATAAGCTTAGTATTTACTATTCTATCCTTTTTAGGTCAGCACTTAGATCCAACTATTTTATTTATCGGCTTAATAATTTTGTCTATTGGAGGCATTTCTATTATTCAAGCCGCTCGCTCTGTACACCGTCCAACAATGCGTGTAGTACAAGGCGAAAAGCGTTCTAACCTGCTAAATAAGAAGACTGGCAACTCTAATGGATCAGCAACTACACTAAAAGTTAATTTATAGTCTAAAAATCTTATCTTTGCGGCCTTTCACCATTTGTATGTTAGTAACACAACAACGCCTATCATGAAATGGTGGTTAAAATTTTATAGACTTACAATACATAAAGAAAATGAAACGCACATTTCAACCACATAAACGTCGCAGAAAAACTGTTCATGGATTTCGCAAACGTATGCAAACAGCTAATGGTCAAAAAGTTTTGTCCGCTCGACGTAAAAAAGGACGCAAAAAGCTTACTGTATCTGACGAAAGAGGCTTGAAATAAATATCCCTTTTAATTATTTTTTTTTGCCATTCTTGGATCTGAATGGAGCAAATTTATTGTATCCATTCAATATAGTTAATTCCTTTATACATTCAACAAACCTCTACTTTCTTACCCAAGTGAGAAGTTAGTATCAAGAACATACCTTTGTTATATGGACAATCATTTAACTGAGTTGAACATACAACAGCGGGAGGCCGTTACTTGTATTAATGGACCGCTTATGATTATAGCCGGTGCAGGAAGTGGTAAAACGAAGGTGCTTACTACTCGCATTGCACATCTTATGGCTAGCGGAGTTGACGCCTTCAATATATTAGCCCTAACCTTTACGAACAAGGCGGCTTCGGAAATGAAGGAACGCATTGAGAAAATACTTAATACTACTGAGGTTAGAAATTTATACATAGGCACTTTTCATAGCGTATTTGCTAGAATTTTAAGAGTTGAGGCTGCACATTTAGGTTATCCTAATAACTTTACCATATACGATACAGATGATAGTCGAAGTGTATTAAAAACAATCATTAATGAATTAGATTTAGACGATAAACACTATAAACCAAGTGTTATACACAACAGAATATCTGCAGCAAAAAATGCTTTAATGAGCCCTGTGGAATACAATAATGATTATTACATTCAACAAGAGGATATAAGAACTAAACGCCCTGCTATTGGACAGATTTACAAAACATACACGGATAAATGCTTTAAAAATGACGCAATGGATTTCGATGATTTACTGTTGAAGATGCATGAATTACTTAAAAATCATCCAGATGTATTACATAAGTATCAATATAAATTCAAATATGTATTAATTGATGAATATCAAGATACAAATCCTGTACAATACCAAATAGCAAAGTTGTTAGCTGCAACACATGAAAACATTTGTGTCGTAGGGGATGATGCACAAAGTATTTATAGCTTTCGCGGCGCTACCATTGAAAATATACTGCAATTTAAAAAAGACTATGAAGATGTAAAAATCATTAAACTTGAACAGAATTATCGAAGTAGTCAAACCATTTTAAACGCAGCTAATAAAATAATTGAACATAATAAAAATCAAATTCAAAAATTATTATGGACCGAAAATAAAGAAGGCGAAAAAATAAAGTTGGTGCGTACGATGACAGATAATGATGAAGGTAAATTTGTAGCAAATACCATACAAGAACAAAAACTACGTAATCATTATTATAACAATGATTTTGCTATTTTGTACAGAACAAATGCTCAAAGTAGGGCATTTGAAGAAAGCTTGCGTAGAATGGGGATCGCCTATCGTATTTATGGAGGAATGAGCTTTTATCAACGTAAAGAAATAAAAGATCTGTTAGCTTATTTACGAGTTGTTGTAAATCCTAAAGATGAAGAAGCATTAAAACGTATTATTAACTACCCTGCTAGAGGCATTGGTAAAACAACAATAGAAAAATGCTTAACAATTGCCAATGAACAAAACACTTCGATGTATAATGTTTTGCAACATGCTGCAGAGCATGGTTTTAAAGCTTCGGCACTAGAAAGTATACAGAATTTTGTAACTATGATTCGTTATTTTCAAAGCATGTTATCAAACACAAATGCGTATAATTTTGCTGTACAAGTTGGCAAGCATACGAATATCGTAAAAGAATTATTTAATGATAAAACAACCGAAGGCTTAGCAAGATATGAGAACATACAAGAATTGCTCAACTCGATAAAAGAATGGACAGAAATGCCTAGCAATGAAGATGGAGAATTGGGCGACAAAAGTCTAGGTAGTTATTTACAACAAATTACTTTATTAACAGATTCAGATAATGATAAAGAAGAAGGTGATACTGTAAAATTAATGACTATACATGCCGCTAAAGGTTTGGAATTTTCTTGTGTATTTATTGTTGGCGTTGAAGAAATGTTGTTTCCGAATGTGATGAGTATCAATACACGTGAGGAATTAGAAGAAGAAAGAAGATTATTCTATGTTGCTACAACGAGAGCCAAAGAAAAACTATGGCTTACCTACGCCAATATGCGTTATCGTTTTGGTCAATTAGTGCAAAATGAACCCAGTCGATTTTTACAGGAAATTCCTGAAGAATATGTAGACAAAAGCTATGCAGGAGGAGGATCCAGAAATCAGGAGGCAGCAAATGTGAATCGTAAATTTGGAAACGTAGAAGACAATTTTGAATATAATGATATAAAAAAGAATTCAACATCGCAGACTTGGAATTATAAGCAACAAGGAAAAAGCCAACCATCATCTTATGTAGCAAATAATCCAACTCGTACAAAAAATATACAACATATTCCAAGTTCAAATTTTACACCTAGTGATACCAGCAATTTAAAAATAGGGCAAAAAGTAGAGCATCAAAAATTTGGATTTGGGAGTGTAATTAAAATAGAAGGCTCTGCTCATAATCCTATTGCTACCATTCAATTTGAGCTAAGTGGTGAAAAGAAAATCATGCTCAACTATGCAAAATTGCGCATGGTAGAATAGTTGTACTTTTGGGAGAGGGAAAAGTGCCTATTCTTTTAATACATAAACACATCGCATGAGAAATAATTTTTTTGTGTCAATCATTTTAATGATGATGAGCACCTCTATTGGGAACGCTCAAAAAATATATTACACAAATGTCGAAGATAACGAAGCACAACAAACTCATTTCGATATTATTGGTAAAATCAATAGCAATATATTGATATATACTGGGCAAAAGAACAATCACACATTATCGGTGTATGACATGGATATGAAATTAGTTCAACGAAAAGATTTAAATTCTCTATCTGATCATATTATAGATATTGATTTTATAAATTACCCCCAACAGGGTTGGGTTATTTATCAATTTCAAGAAAATAATATAGTGTATTGTAAAGCACTATCAATAAATGCCAATGGCGATAAAATCGGTAACCCTATTGATATTGATAGTACAGAGGTGTCATCTATCATTAAGAATAAAATTTATTCTTTAATTATAAGTGATGATAAGCAAAAAATAATGCTTTTCAAGATTAATACTAAAAAAGAGCGCTCTTCCTCTATCAAAAATATTATTACAACATTATTGCTAGATAGCAAAATGAATATATTGCAACAAGGTAGCGACACAGTATTGTCAGATAAAAATCACTATATAACAAATTTTAGTATTGACAATCAAGGAAATTTTTTATTTACTCAATTAGTTAAACAAGGCCAAGAAGGAAAAATATCGAATGTGTATTTTATAACAAAATCTGCTTATCAAGATAGTTTTTACACTCATAATCTTGATATAAAGAATTTTTATTTAGATGATATTAAAGTAAAAATAGACAATGTCAATAAAAAATATATATTCACATCTTTATACGCCAAAACTCGCAAAGGAAACGTAGAAGGCTTATACACCGCTAATTTTGATGTTCTCAAAAACACGACACAATACATAAACCCCATTCGTTTTAACGATGAATTGCGCAATGATGCAAAGGGAGAAGCCGCTGCTAAAAATGCTTTTAATGATTATGTACTACAAAATATCGTTGTAAAAAACGATGGCAGTTTTATTATTTCAGGCGAATCTTTTTATACTACTTCTAAAAATGCTTCATTTAACCGTTGGAACTATTTATATGGATATCCCTATTATGGAACACCGGTTGATTTTTTTTCTTGGTATCCTTATAACAGCTATTACCCTTGGTGGAGAACAGCACAACTCACTCAATTTCATGCAGAAAATATCATCATATTATCTATTAACAATCTAGGAAATTTGGCATGGAGTAACGTGATTCCTAAAACACAACTGTATGAGGAAACAGATCTTCCATTAGGATATCAAATTGTGAATGCAGGGAAGCAATTACATTTTTTATTTAATCAACAAATGGGGAGCGCAACTTTGCTTACAAACAATATTTTAGAGCCTAATGGCCAAATTACAAAAGCCCCAACCTTGCATAATTTAGATCAAGGCAGGCTGTTTATGCCTCGTTATACCAAACAAGTAGGTGCTAGAGAGGCTATAATACCTTGTTTGTACAATAATTACCTTTGTTTTGCAAAAATAGAATGGTAATTTTTCTACATGTTGAATTTGTATAAAATTCAATGTCCAAAGTGAAGCATTTAAACTAATCTCTCTAGCTGTGATTAATATATTTAGAACAAAAAATACAATGAGCGTGTTGCTATTATTATTAATAGCATTTTTAATCAAAATTCCGTCTCTTATTCATCCTCCTATTTTTTCTTTACAGGAAGAGAATGGGATACTGAATATTTTTTTAAAAAAACACATCGACACCTCTTTGTCGTTTTCATATATTTTTTTACTTGTTCATTATGTGCTCTCTGTTATACAAGCCCTTCAGCTTAATTATGTCGTAAATCATCAACGTTTATACACACAATATAATTATCTACCGGCTTTTATTTATATACTGATATTGAATGTACTTCCAGAAGCAAATACTTTATCTGTTCCATTTATAATAAATAGTGTTTTGATGAGTATTTTATTTTATTTGCTTACACTATATGATACCCCTAAGCCAAGACAATCTATATATAACGTAGGATTATTACTAGGCATAACTATACTTTTGTATACTCCATCATATCTATACATAACAGTATTATTTTTAACGTTGTTTATTATACGCCCATTTAGAATAAAAGAATGGATCATTGCAATACTAGGAATACTTACACCATATTATTTTTTAGCAACCTATTTGTTTTTAAGTGAACAAAAAAATGTTTGGGTGTATTTGCCAAATATCTCTTTACATAATCCCATAACATCCATAAGTTTTTATAATCAAATAGCCATTGGCTTTATAATTATACTACTAATTATAGGGCTCATTTATGAACAAAAAAACGTTCATCATATGGTTATTCAAATTCGCAAAAGTTGGACTATCCTTATTTTCGCTATGTTCATTTCTATAATAATACCTTTTGTGAACAAGGGAACTGGCACTCCTTCCTTCGCTATGTGTAGCTTAACGTTTGCTGCTATTATAACTAATGCAGGCCTATATTTCTCTAAAAAAACAATTGCTTCTATAATATGTTGGTTGTTATTATTGTATGGAATGTTAAAAAATTATATAGATGTGATGTAAATAATAACTTGTTTAACTTTGCCATGAAATTTTAAACTATTCCTGAATGAAAATTTTAGCTACACTCATTATTTTTTGTATCCCTTTCATTGCCACTTCTCAAATACAAAATGGTGCTCAATGGTCATTTAGTGTAAAAAAAACAGGGAATAAAACATATGAATTATACGCAACAGCAAGCATAGAAGCAGGTTGGCATATTTATTCTCAAGTTACAGGAAAAGGAGGGCCTGTGCCCACTAATTTTACATTTGTTAAAAACCCGCTTATACATTTTATAGGCAGTGTAAAAGAAATGGGGAAAATGGAAAAAAAATTTGATAAAACCTTTAATACAAGTGTAAAATCTTACAGTGATAAAGTTATTTTTTCACAAATCATAAAACTAAAAGCCAACATAAAAACAAATGTAACTGGCCATGTAGAATATATGGCATGTAATGATAAAAATTGTTTGCCACCTAAGAAGGTATCTTTTGATGTCACACTACAATAAACCACCTATGTTAAAAAAAATAGCTATAGGCATTGTAGTTCTATGCTTATTATGCATAAGCATAGCTGGTTATACCCAACAAACCACTCGACCGTTACAGTTTCGTTTTTCTGTGTCTAATTTACCAGCTAACAAAGTATTATTACGCATTACGGCTACCATAGAAAAGGGGACAAAACTTATAGCTGTATCAAATGATAATAACCCTTTAAAATCTACATTATCATTCGATTCCTCATTAATAAAAAATATTCTCGACAGCTTAGAAAGTATAGGAAATACAAAATCGTTTATAGACAACACTATCAGCCCTTCGCCTATTCAATATTATACCGATAGCATAACATGGATGCAATATTTTATATTTACCAATACGAGGAGTGAAGGCATAAAAGGGGTTTTAAATTATATAGTACTTAAAAACGGAGAATATATAACAGGGGAAGAATCTTTTATTATTCCTCTACCACTGAATAATTCACCCAACCATCCATCTATTGATGTAACTACCAACGAACATAAATCCCTGCTTTCTATTTTTATATTTTCTTTTTTAGCGGGCTTGCTTGCAGTGCTTACTCCTTGTGTATTTCCTTTAATTCCTGTTACAGTCAGCTTTTTTTTGAAACGCAGTAAAACACGTATACAAGGCGTTCGAAGTGCCGTATGGTACTCTATTTCCATTATATTGATTTACACTATTCCTACATTGTTGTTAACGCTATTATTTGGGGACAAAATATTATACACTATTTCTACGCATCCTATATCTAATATTTTCTTCTTTCTAATATTTATTCTTTTTGCCATATCTTTTTTTGGTGCTTTCGATATACGTTTGCCTAATTCTTGGGCCAATATTTCCGATAAAGTATCCAGTAGAGGTGGTTGGATAGGAATATTTTTTATGGCCCTCACTTTAGTTATTGTTTCTTTTTCTTGCACTGGCCCATTAATAGGAACACTATTAGGTCAAACATCTACGCAAGGCATTTCCCTTGCGCCTTTACTTGGCATGCTGGGTTTTGCTATAGGGTTGGCCATTCCCTTTTCCATTTTTGCTTTTTTACCCTCGTTATTAAAAGCACTTCCTAAATCGGGAGGGTGGCTTAATAGCGTAAAAGTAATTTTTGGTTTTATAGAGTTAGCCTTAGCATTTAAATTTCTTTCAAATGTTGATTTAGCCTATCACTGGCATTTATTAGACCGAGAAATATTTTTAATTATTTGGATTGTTATTTTTACCCTGTTGGGATTGTATTTATTAGGAAAATTAAAGTTTGCACACGATAGTGAAGTAAAATTTGTTTCTGTACCTCGCTTATTCTTGTCCATTGCCTCTTTAGCATTTGCTTTATATATGATACCTGGTTTATGGGGAGCTCCGTTAAAATCTATTAGTGGGTGGCTTCCTCCAGTCAGCACTCAAGATTTTAATTTACAGAAATTACAGTATCAATTAGATAACATATCTAGTAATGCTAGTTTAAAAAATAAAGCGCTACCACCCAATAAGTATACCAAAGTATTATACCCTTTGTTTGGCATAACAACTTATTTTGATTTAGAGGAAGCTTTGGCAGCAGCCAAAGTGTTAAATAAGCCTGTAATGCTTGATTTTACAGGACATTCCTGCGCCAATTGTCGAAAAATGGAAAATGAGGTATGGAGTAATCCAGAGGTTTTAAAACGACTAAAAAATGATTTTGTAATTGTTTCATTATACATTAATATAAATGGTAGATCAATCGCGTGCGACCACGAGATGATGCGTGCGGCATGCTACAATTATTGGTAGATGGAAGCTTTGTTACATGTTATCACCGGCCTCGGCGCGGCGGCAGTTGTCGCCGGCATTTTTGCTGTGTCGTGCCTGCTGATCGGCTTTTTTCTGCCGGGAGACTGCCTT
>CAYVXB010000063.1:0-429 GCA_964454275.1 uncultured Chitinophagaceae bacterium
TTCGCTGTGTACATACTAAATATTGTGCAAAGGCTAATGCTAGCGGAAGTCCTCCACAACCTTCTTTACCTAAAAATAACCAAGCATGACTAACTCTGTTTTGTGTAACAAGTTGAACGAGTTGTTGTTTTATAGCTGGCTGGCCTATTACTGCTGAAAATTGCATGGGTGCAAAGGTATGTTATGAAGTTGAATTGTTTATTTACTAAAGATTGATTACAAACGAAGCGATAACCTTCTGCAACTTTCGACTAATTAACGTTTCAATTATCCATAACGTATCTTCGTTCTTCAATTTTTATTATGTCTGTAGATCAAGTTGTTTACATAACATTTGGTGGGATATTAATATTGGCATTGGTTTTTGATTTGGGCTTGATGAGTAAAAAAAACAGCCCCATTTCCATAAAAAAAGCCCTTATGCAAACG
>CAYVXB010000063.1:439-5839 GCA_964454275.1 uncultured Chitinophagaceae bacterium
ATATTTAATGGAGTGGTCTTTAAGTATTGATAATATTTTTGTGTTCATACTTATTTTCAGCTACTTCAAAGTGAACGAACTAGATGCTGGAAGGGCACTGCTTTGGGGCATCTTGATGGCTATTGTGTTTAGAATTTTATTTATTGCATTAGGTGTTGAATTGATTGAACGTTTTCACTGGTTGTTGTATGTGTTTGGTGCATTTTTAATATATACGGGTATAAAATTATTTATTAAAAAAGATGAAGAAGAATTCAATCCCGGAGAAACCAGGATTTACAAGGTTTTAAACCGTTATTTTCGTATAACAGAGCTGGAACCCAAGGGGCGTTATGTTATAAAACATAATGGTAAAGTTTTTTTTACCTTATTAGCTGTAGTAGTTGTTATTTTGGCCGCCACAGACATTGTATTTGCCTTAGACTCAATACCTACAGTGGTTTCATTGGTTAGAGAAAAAGCTACTATTTCTTTTTCAAGTGATGACATATTAGTCATTTACTCCTCTAACATTTTTGCTGTATTGGGATTACGTTCTTTATTTTTCTTATTGAGGGGTGCCGTAAGCAAATTTGATTATTTACAACAAGGTATTGCTATTGTACTAGTGTTTATTGGGATAAAAATGCTGATAGAATTTTTTGATATTCATATTTCAATATTTATCTCCTTGGCTGTTATAGTAGCTTGTTTGAGTGGATCCATTGTGTATTCCATCTATCATCAAAGAAAAAATGTACCCAAAGATATATTGGAATAAATGGTCATTTTTTATCGCCTTTTGCTAATAAAAATAGCAGACACAATAGGGTTTAATTTTTGTAATGCCTGGTTTGAGCTGCTTACCTGAACGCCCTCTCCATAAACTTGATTTTGTTCTTTTTCGGTTAATTGATTATTGGCGTTTACGTCTGCAAATATAAGGGACATGTTGCTGTCTTTGGAAAGATTTCCGCCGTTCCAGTTTATTACACCTCCACCATAATCCCACCCAAGACCACCTATTGTAAAATCTTTATCATTTAGACGTTTAACCTCATTGAGCGGCATTCCTATACTTAATCCTGTTTTTGTTTTCCATTGTGATACATAAATGGGCATCGATGTATCCGTTTTTGTATAGCCTCTAACATTGATGGATTGTACATCTTTATAATTCACCGTATCTCTCCATTCTATTGTTATTTCCTTATCGGATCCTTTAAATAGAATGGTTGCTGGTGTTCCTATGGGATCATCTGCATACAGAAACCGATCTTTAAGTACATTATTTTGTCCATACTTTTTTACAAGATCTTCATGACTATTGATATTCAATAAATCTTCAGCATATAACTTTTCCGCAGATTGTACTACTGTTAATGAATCCTTTTTTTGATCAGTTGATTCTTCTGTATTCTGATTTTTGCAAGAAATGATAAATGTTGATGAACTTACGAGTACGTATAATGCTAAGACTATCTTTTTCATTTTTTTTAAGAGATTTGTTCTCACTAAGGTATGAAGATTATCATCAATAGAAAAGTGCTACATCCTTTGTGTAATGAGCTTTTTTGTGTAGGTTTGGGTTGTGACACAATTAAATAATATAAAAAAAGAATTAGAAAAGTTAAAACTTGAACTTGTCCAAAAATATCATGTTCAAACTATTGGCCTATTTGGTTCTGTGGTTAGAGACGATTTTTCGCCAACTAGTGATATTGATATTTTGGTTGATTTCACTAAACCTATTGGTATTGAGTTTATAGATCTTGCTGAATATATAGAGCGTAAACTTCATCGCAAAGTAGATCTCGTTTCTAAAAAAGGTATTAAGTATAAATACTTTAAGGCTATTGAAAATGAGATAATATATGTCTAAGCGTCAAGTTGAGCTTTTAGTTGAAGATATTCTGGAAAGTGCCAATAAAATTCTTAGTTATACTCAAAATTTAACTTTCGAAAGTTTTTTGAAAGATGATAAAACAGTAGATGCTGTTATACGAAATTTTGAAATTATTGGCGAAGCCGCTAATCGACTTCCTGAGAATTTTAAAGATAAATATCCGAGTATTGACTGGCATCGTATGAGAGGATTTAGAAATCGTATTGTTCACGATTATTTTGGTATTGATTATTCTATTGTGTGGCAAATAAAGGAAACATTTTTACCTCAACTTGTTGACAACATAAAACAGATTAAGCAGTAATTGTACTCTGTCTCACACATAGCTCAGATTATCCACGCACAAGCATTTTTCTATAATGAGAATGAAAATATTGAACATTTACTGATAGATAGTAGAAGTGTTGTATTACCACAATCTTCATTATTTTTTGCATTACCTTCTGCTCGTCGTAATGCACATCAATTTATTCCGGAGCTTATAGAAAGAGGAGTGCATAATTTTGTGGTAAGCGAAAAACCTGTAAATGCATTATTGGAGAAAGCTAATTTTTTAGTTGTTCCGGATACATTATTAGCATTACAAAAGTTAGCAAGCCATCATCGCAAACAATTTAATATACCCGTTATTGGCATTACGGGTAGCAACGGAAAAACAATTGTAAAAGAATGGTTGTATCAGCTATTGCAAGACGAATTTAATATTGTACGAAGTCCAAAAAGTTATAATTCGCAAATAGGCGTTCCGTTAAGTGTATGGAACATGAATAAGGATCACCAATTGGCCATTTTTGAAGCAGGGATTTCGATGCCGAACGAAATGGAAAAGATTCAATCCATCATACAGCCAACTATTGGCATACTTACACATATAGGCGAAGCACATAGTGAATTGTTTTCATCTCCGCAGCAAAAATTAGCAGAAAAATGTACGTTGTTTAAAAATGTAGAGATAATTATTTATGGAAAAGATGAAACCGATTATGTGAATGTGCATGAATATATTAAGCATACATTCCCAAAAAATATACACTTGTTTTGTTGGAGCAGAAGAGATGCTAATGCAGATGTATATGTTTTGAAAGAGAAAAAAAATGATACTTCAACTGCAATCGAGATTCAATACAAAAAAGAAAAATTTATTATTGATATACCTTTTACGGATAAAGCATCTATTGATAATGCGATTACTTGTATATGTGTATTGTTGTGTTTAAAAAAAGATATATCAAATATTATTTTGAACATTAAAAATCTGCAGCCTATTGAAATGCGTCTGGAGCTTAAAAAAGGCATCAACAATTGTTCTATTATTAATGACAGCTACAGCTCTGATTTAAGTTCATTACGTATTGCGTTAGATTTTTTGCAACAACAACATCAACACACACATAAAACTATTATTTTATCTGATATTTTAGAATCTGGTATTAACGCAGAGATGTTATATGAAACCATTGCAAAAGAATTACAACAGCATAGTATTCATAAAATCATTGGCATAGGATCAACTATTTGTCAACATGCAGATAGTTTTATTAAGGATCATAAATTGAATGCACAATTTTTTGCATCCATACATGATTTTTTATCGTATTATCCATTCAGTTATTTTAAAGATGAAACAATATTACTGAAAGGCGCTAGAGCATTTGCTTTTGAGCAAATTGAAGAACGATTGATTAAACAAATTCATCAAACAGAATTAGAAATAAATTTAAGTGCTGTAGTACATAATTTAAAAGCATATCAACAATATTTACAACCTGGTGTTAAAACCATGGCTATGGTTAAAGCATTTTCATATGGTAGTGGTAGTGGGGAAATTGCTAATGTATTACAATTTCATAAAGTAGATTATTTGGCTGTAGCTTATGTAGATGAAGGCATAGAATTGCGCAAGGCTGGTATACGTGTGCCTATTGTCGTATTAAATGCAGATGAAAGTAGTTTTGAAGCAATTGTGCAATATAATTTAGAACCTGAAATTTATTCTTTTCACATTTTAACCAGATTGAATGAATATCTTGATAGACAAGGATTACAACAATATCCTGTTCATATAAAGTTAGACACGGGCATGCATCGATTGGGATTTTTACCAAATGAAATAAATGAATTGAATACGAAATTGCAATCGTACAAAACAATGATTGTACAATCTGTTTTTTCTCATTTGGCAGCTAGTGAGGATTTGAAAGAAGAGGAGTATACTTTACATCAATATGAATTATTCACTCAAGCTTGCACAACCATAGAAAAAGCTATTGGATATTCTTTTATTAAACATATTGCTAATTCTGCTGCTATTTTTAGATTTCCGCAATTGCAATGTGATATGGTGCGCTTAGGTATTGGGTTGTATGGAGTGGATAGTAGTCATGAACATCAACTACAATTGCAAAATGTTTCTACATTAAAATCAACTATTGCACAAATTAAACGTTTACCAGCCGGAGCAACAGTAGGGTATAATAGAAAAGGGAAATTATTTCGAGATAGCACTATTGCTATTGTGCGTATTGGTTATGCGGATGGATTGAGTAGGAAATTAAGTAATGGTGTAGGAAAAATGTACGTGAATGGCAAGTTAGCTCCTATTATAGGTAATGTATGTATGGATATGACGATGATTGATATTACAGATGTTTCTAATGTAAATGAAGGTGATGAAGTGATAATATTTGGAAAAGAAATTGCTGTTCAACAAATAGCGGAATGGTGTAATACTATACCGTATGAAATATTAACGAGTGTTAGCCAACGAGTGAGAAGAGTTTATTTTATGGAATAATAATTTTACGCTATACTCGAAACAGCACTATCCGTTACTTTACCATTTTCTGTTTTTATCATTCTGGCAGGGTATTTATGAATTACTGTATAATTGTGTGTAGCCATAACAACCGCCGTGCCATAATCTTTGGTAATATTAAACAGTAGCTGCATAATTTCATCAGATGTTTCTGGATCAAGATTTCCTGTAGGTTCATCTGCTAAGATTAATTTGGGAGAATTGAGCAATGCCCTTGCAATATCTACTCGTTGTTGCTCTCCTCCACTTATCTCAAATGGCATTTTATGACCTTTTTCTTTTAAACCAACCTTATCTAACACATTATTAATTTTTTCATCCATTAATTGTTGATCTTTCCACCCTATGGATCGTAATACAAATTTTAAATTATCTTTTATGTTACGATCTGTTAATAACTGAAAATCTTGAAAAATAATACCAAGATTGCGCCTTAAATGAGGAACATTTTTCCAAGTAATAGTATGCAGATCAAAGCCAGTCACATTTCCAGATCCTTCTCTAAGTGGCAAGTCTCCATATAACGTTTTTAATAAACTAGATTTCCCCGATCCAGTTTTACCCACTAAGTACACAAATTCTCCTTTATGCACATCTATACTTACATTTTCTAGAATAAGATTATGTCCTTGGTATATATTAGCATGTTGTAAAGTAATGATAGGCTCTGTCATAAATTAATAGTTGATTGTTTTTTAAA
>CAYVXB010000063.1:5849-9846 GCA_964454275.1 uncultured Chitinophagaceae bacterium
GCTTTGAGCAATCATGTTTTATTTGTGTAATGAATTGTTTTTTAAACATATTCTTTATTGGGATACGGTCTTAGATTTTTTTATTCTATGTATTTGTATCCTACTCCTCGTACAGAATGAAAATGTTTTGGAGTTCGGCTGTCTTCTTCAAAGTACTTTCTAAAACTGAGAATAAAATTATCAATTGTTCTTGTTGTTGGATATACATTATACCCCCAAACAGATTGAAGTATTTTTTCTCTTGTTACTACTTCGTTTTTATGCTCAATAAGCAAACGCAACAACATAGCTTCTTTTTTACTTAGTGTTATTTTTTTCCCTTGCCAAGTGGTTGCTTCTTGTGCCTTAAAATCTACACAATTTTTTCCAAACATAACTGTATTAGAAATAGGTTCCTTGTGTTGTAAAAGAGTGCTTTTTTGAATCAGTTTTTGTATCCGCAACAGTAACTCTTCTAAATTAAACGGCTTTGTTAAATAGTCATCCGCTCCCATACGTAATCCCAATACTTTATCGGTGTTGCTGTCCTTCGCACTCAATATTAATATGGGTACTTCTAGGTTTTGAAGGCGAACACGCTCAATAATGCTTATGCCGTCTATTTCTGGCAACATAATGTCAAGTATAATTAAATCAAAATATTCTTCTTTAATTGCCTTTAGTGCCTTCGTTCCATTGTAAGCCGAGGTTACTTCATAACCCTCTATCTCTAGGTTTAATCGTAATGTTTCATGTAAATTTTCCTCATCTTCAACTAATAAAATAGAGGCTTTTTTAGGAGAGTTCATCATATAAATAATTTATTCGGCAATAACAAATTGTACGGCAAAAATACTACCTGTTGGGGTATTATTTGTAATTGTAATTGTAGCGCGGTGATCTTTTGCTATAATACGGCATAAATATAAGCCAATACCTGTACCTTTCGTATGTCTAGTATTTTCATTTCCTATTCGATAAAATTTTTCCCATATTTTGGATTTTTCATTGTCGGGTATTCCAATACCATAATCAGCAATTGTTAATGTAGCTTTTTTCTCTCTTTTAACCAAATTAATATCAATAGTTGTATTTGAGGGAGAATATTTAATGGCATTTTCTATAAAATTGTTTATCATTAGTTGAAGCAGGAGTGGTTCTCCATAAACATTTATTTCTGGCATTATGTTGCCCTGAATTATTCTATTAGAAAATTGGACTTTAAAGTTTTTAATACTTTCTACAACAAGTATGGATAAATTAAGTAAATTTTTATGCGCTTTGTACGCTTTTACCTCTAGTTGGGCACTTACTAAAATATTGCTACATAAATCATTAAGTCGTTCAGCCTCTTGTAATGCACTTCCAATAAGCTTTTGCTGTTGTTGTTCATCAAGTTTTCTTTTTAATAAGGTTTCTAAATTCAATTTGGCAACGGCTATAGGGGTTTTTAGTTCATGCGTCACAGCCATCATAAAATTTTTTTGTTGCTGAGATAGCTTTAATCGTCTTCTCACTATTCTATAAACAAATGTAGCTCCAACAAAAATGACGACTAAAAATGCAACTCCTTCTCCAATATATTGATATTGTTTTCTTATTTGTGTTTCGTGAATGTGTTTATTAAGATTGTCGTAAAAGACTGGATTGTTCTTTGCATTCACGGATAGTTGCCGAATTTGAAGTTCTGCTATTTGTTTATTTTGCTCTTGAAGCGCAATGAACCACCATATTAAAGCTACTAAAACATATAGGAGTAAAAACCAATATGCAAAGGCTACTATCTTAATTTGTCGTTTACTGTTTGGCATGAGTGTGCTACATATTAATCTTTTCCACATGAATGCCAATATTTAACACATGTGGAAGCGGGTTTGTGCGCATCACGTGTGTAAGGGTAAATGTATACAACCCTCTTCTTAATTTAGTGGGGGCTTGGGTGATACAAATACGTTGTTCAAATACATCATCCATACCTGTTCCAAGCCAACCGGTTACATTATTGGCTAAAATTAAATTGACTTGTTGGTGATTGGAGCTGTCCTTATTATATTTTGTGCCTATATCAACCCATATGTTATTATAGGCATATGCCTCCGTGTGGCGTATAACAATATACAACTTGTACAAACTATTAGTATCCTGAATATTAAACGAAAAGGATGGATGAAATGAGTATTCCCATTTTTGTTGGGGAATGGTAGCGGTCTTTTCATATAGATCAATATTTGCACATCCCAGCAATAACAATAATGCGATAAGAGGTAAATATTTTTTTAGCGCAGCTACAGCCGCTGTTTTACAGTTACAAAATGTTAGACACTTGTTCTTTTGCTTTTTCCATTTCATCTTTCATATTTACCACACATTTTTGTATGGCGGCATCGTTGGCTTTAGATCCTGTAGTATTAATTTCCCTACCTATTTCCTGCAAGATAAAACTTAGTTTTTTACCTTTCGATATTTCTTGCTCTTCCAAAGCTGATATAAAATAATCACAATGGCTCTTTAGACGAACCTGTTCTTCGGTAATATCTATTTTTTCTATGTAATAAATAAGCTCTTGTTCAAGGCGATTTGCGTCATAACTATCTTTGCCAACATGCTCTTCAAGCGACCTAACCAAACTCTCCCTTATTTTCTCTTTTCTTGCCGGAGCTAACAAAGCAACCGTTGCTTGTTGAGTTACGATATTAGCTATTCTATTTATTAGATCTTTTTCTAAAAATCTTCCTTCTTGCTCACGATGTTTGCGAAGCAGTTCTATGGCTTTTATGATAGCATTTTTTAAACTTTCCCATTCAACTTCTACCAGTGTCTCCGTGGCAGGAACTATCACATCGGGTATTTGTAAAATATTTCCCAACATATTAGACATATCTATTTTTAACTCTCTAGCAAGAATGGTGAGTTGTTCATAACACGCTTTTATAAGGCTTGTATTTAATGTTACAGGTTTGGCACCTCCCGTTTGCTTTAAAAAGATGGAGCATTCAATAGCTCCTCGTAATAAATTTTCCGCTATTATAGAGCGAATATCTGGCTCATACGCTTTTAGTAGGGTAGGTAATTTTACAGAGAGTTCTAATTGTTTTGAATTTAATGAACGCATCTCTATTACAAATATCTTGTCATCTATGGTATGTTCTACACGACCATAGCCTGTCATAGAGTATAACATGGTACTATCTTTAGTTAAACTACACAAGGTAGTAAATGTTTTTGGTGTAATTATATTATTAACCGGCTAATTTTTAGCCCCCATGAATCTTTGTGCAGCAAAACAGAATTAAAACACTACATTCAATCGTATTTCTTAAAGCTGTACATTTGCACACCTCAAAATCAATAATATAACCGTTAAATCTTATATATTATGGCCACAATTATTCGAGAAAATCTCGATATTTTAAATGATACTCTATCCATCACAATAGCAAAAAGTGATTATTATACTTCATTTGAGAAGACACTGAATAAGTACAGTAAATCCGCCAATATCCACGGCTTTCGCAAAGGGATGGTTCCTGCTGGGTTAATAAAAAAAATGTATGGTTCTTCTGTTATGACAGAGGAAATTATTCGAACCGTAGAAAAAGAATTACAACAATATTTAATTGCCGAAAAACTTGATATTTTTGCACAACCTCTACCACTAGAGAGTGATATAGAGCATATCAACATAAACAACCCTATTGATTATACTTTTCGTTTTGAATTAGGATTAAAACCCTCTTTTGAAGTAGAAACAGTGCTTGAAAAGGCGCATTTGACGCACTACAAAATAGACCCTACAGAGGGAATGATTGATGAAGAAATGCAACGAATACAAGAAAATTTTGCAACAAACGTTGATCAAGAAGCTGCAACCACGGAAAATCATATTATCAACATGCATTTCGAAGAAAGTGATGCAGAAGGAACGGTGTTAGCAAATGGCATAAACGAAAAAATCACACTTAAAATTTCCGATTTTAATACAGACGGGCAGCATTATTTTTTAAATAAGAAAAAGGGA
>CAYVXB010000063.1:9856-12288 GCA_964454275.1 uncultured Chitinophagaceae bacterium
AGACCCTAAAACATATATTGATTTTGCAAAAAAAGCTTGGATAGCTAAACAATTAGAAATAGACACTTCAGTAGAGTCCCCCAATAGCAAATATTTCAAAGCAACTATAGAAAGTGTGTTTTTAAGAGAGAAAGCTCCCATTGATGAAACGCTTTTTAATAAATTGTATCCCAATCAAAACATTACTACAGAAATAGACTGTAGAAAAAAAATAAAAGAAGACATAGAGATTTATTGGAAAAATCAATGCAATCAAAAATTATATGATGATATCTATCATTATTTATTAGATCACACACCTATTACGCTGCCAGATGGATTTTTAAAAAGATGGCTGCAGTATAGTGATGATAAAAAAGAAAAAACAGTAGAACAAATAGAACAGGAATTTCCAAAATTTCAAACACAGCTCAAATGGACACTAATATCAGAAAAGCTAATACAAAAGAATCACATAGAGGTATCTACAGAGGAAGTTCAGAACCATATTGCTCAGCAAGTAATTAATTATTATAGATCAATGGGGTTGAATTTAGATACGCAAGAAAGCTGGTTGGCTGGGTACATTAATAAATTAATGCAGGACAAGGAAAGGGTGGAGGGCGCTTATCGACAATTACAAGATATTAAATTGTTTGAAATACTTGGCCAACAAGTTAAAACTACTGAGCAACCCATTAGTCAACAAGAGTTTGAAAAAATAACAAGTGAGCATAAACATTAATATTAAATAAATTTCTAGCATTCTACTCCTATATTTGTTGATCTTAATATTATACAATGAATCTATCTAAAGAATTTGAAAACTATGCCATAAAGCACAGACGCATATCCAGTGCTACTTTACATAACTATACCACACATCTTCCCACCAACTTAACTCCATACATTATAGAAGAACGGCCTTTAAATGTAGCAAGTATGGATGTTTTTTCTCGGCTGATGATGGATCGAATTATTTTCTTAGGCGAGCCTGTAGACGATTATGTAGCAAATATTGTAACTGCTCAATTATTATTTTTAGAATCAACCGACCGTAATCGAGATATTCAAATGTATATTAATAGCCCTGGGGGTAGTGTTTATGCTGGTTTGGGCATGTACGATACCATGCAAATTATAACACCCGATATTTCCACCATTTGTACAGGCATGGCAGCCTCTATGAGCGCCATCTTAATGTGTGCTGGTGTAAAAGGAAAACGTACTGCATTGAAACATGCTCGTATTATGTTGCATCAGCCAAGTGGGGCAGTAGGTGGGCAAGCTACTGATATTGAAATTACAGTGAATGAAGTAAAAAAAATAAAACAAGAATTATATACCATCATCAGCCATCACACAGGGCAAGATGTAAAAAAAGTAGCCAAAGATTGCGACAGAGATTTCTGGATGAATGCCGATGAAGCCAAGCTATATGGATTGATTGATGAAGTGCTTGTTACCAATCCACGTAAAACAACCAATACGGAAAATAAATAGTTTAGATTTATAAAATATTCTATATGCCAACAAAGTACATTGTACATCCATTTAATATGAACGATGAAAATGGAGATGAAGAAATAAAAACAGATAAACAGCCCGAAGGCGGCTTGTGGTTTAAGAAGATGGACAAGCTCTTCTTCGAGAAGCGTGCTATATATTTATGGGGTGTTGTAGAAGATAAGTCTGCTCGAGATGTGGTAACCAGATTAATGTTATTAGACGCTGATCAACCAGGCAAAGAAATAAAATTATATATCAATAGCCCTGGTGGGGTAGTTACTGCCGGAATGGTTATTTATGATACAATCAAAATGTTGTCCTCTCCCGTGTCTACAATCTGTATGGGTTTAGCTGCTTCTATGGGCTCTATACTATTATCTGTAGGATCTAAGGGAAAACGTTTTATATATCCACATGGGGAAGTTATGATTCATCAACCGAGTTTAGGTGGATATATGCAAGGGGTATCAGCCGATTTGGAAATCCAAGCCCAACAAATCAGAAAAACGAAAGAAATAGGTGCTCGTATTTTAGCTGAAAATTGCGGACAGAAGTATGAAAAAGTATTAAAAGATTTTGAACGAGATTATTGGATGGACGCAAAAGAAGCAATTGAGTATGGTATTGTAGACGCTATGGCTCAAAAACTATAAGATAACATCTCTATCTCTCCTTCGATACCTCTAACACAAATAATATTATTCAATGCTCAATAACGCGTTTTTATATTAATTGAGCTTTTTGAGTAATGTACAATTTATGCGAATCAAGGTTCAAATGTAAGTGGGGAGCGGAGACACTCGCCATCACGCTAAGAAAGCAGTTGATAATTGATAGTTGATAGTGAAATAATGTATCATTTATAAATAAAAAGTAGGTTTTACAATTAATATGTAATCGTTAAAACTTAATCTGACAGTTATGAGTTTTTTAAGGCATCTACG
>CAYVXB010000064.1:0-12024 GCA_964454275.1 uncultured Chitinophagaceae bacterium
ACAAAGATGTAATGTAAAAATTTAAAACCTTTACACAGTTATCTTAACATTCTCTAATAGAAATATCCTTTTCACATCTTTTCCTGAAAAGCCAGTAGCTTTTAAAATAGCGATGGAATCCATTTTTTCATAAATCATCATATTTAAAATATTATAAATACCGAACCCCGCTACTATCAAAAGTGTAATGCCTACTGCATAAGAAATAAGCGTACGTATAAAACTACCTGTTTCAAACTGGGCATTGGCGGTTTGTATATCTTCTGCATCTGTATTAAATAATGTAGCATACTCTTTTGCTATTGAAGGGGCAACATTAATATCTTTTATTTTTATTTGAATGTCTGTAATATAATTACTTGGTTTACTCATTAATTTTTGCACAGTCATTATAGAGGCATAACTCTGTACCTTATCAAATTCTTGAATACCAGACTGAAAATAGCCTACTACTTTTAATGGAAACATTTCTCCTTTTACTGTCGTAATCTGCACCACATCTCCAACATTTGCTAATAATTTGTTGGCCAGCCCTTTGCCTAATAAAATACTATTAGATACTTTACTAATGTCTATGGAGGAACCTGCAGTAATATAATCGTTAAAATGAAACAGCTTTGTTTCTGCTTGTACATCAATCCCGTTAATGACTCCAGTGATATCAATCGTTCCATCATTAAAAAAAACTTGTGCGGTTATTTTGGGTGCAAATCCTAATACACGTTCATCGTTCTTTACAGTTTGTACAATAGCATTGCTATTGTAAATTTCTTGCCTTGCATTACCAGACTTAATGGATTGTATAAAGTTGTAATATTTTTTATACTCGGATATTGTGTTGATGGGTTGATTTTTATTAGGCTTTACATCATTGTATAATCGTATATGTGGTGTTCGATTTAAAATTAATCCATCTAATAAATCATTCAACCCTGTCATAAAACTGAGTAAAGTAATAAACATAGCAATGCTAAAAGTAACTCCAATAGCCGCTACCAGTGTTTGTTTCCACCTTGCTAATAAAAGTGATTGAGCTATGCTTACTATTAATCTAAAGTTCATAGTGTAGGCTTAAGGATAACATCGTTTATAGTTAAACCGTTTAGTATTTCTACTTTTTGATAATCTTTTAACCCTGTAGTTACTTTTCTTTTTTCTTTATTTGCAAGTAATACATAATCTCCTTCTAACAAATAATTTCTTGGTATGGTTAGTGTTTTTTCTTTTTGTTGAATAACAATATTGGCTTCACATGTTAAGTTAGGATATAAAACGGCTGGCTGCTTTGTAAAATAAGCTTCAATGGCAAAGGATTTGGAGCGTTCATTCATAATGGGATTTATTTTTTCCACCGTTGCTTCAAATACTTGTCCTTTATGACTATCCATACTCAATACTATTTTTTGACCTAATTGTATGCGAGCAATATCATATTCATCTACTTGCAATTCTAGTATAAAATTAGAAGCATCGCCTATTAGTGCTACAGGCGTTTGCGTATTCACCATTTCTCCTTTTTCTTTTAAAATATTGTACACCTTCCCATTTACGGCACTTCTAATCGTGTAATCACCAGCTATTGTTTTAGATATTTGTAAGTTTTTGTGTGATTGTTGTTGTTGAAAATTGATTTGCTTTTGCATTTCAGCGTAGCGAAGTTTGGCAGCTTCATAATTGTTAACGGAGTTTTTATAGGCTAATGCTCTTTGGTCTAAATCATTACGAGTGCCTATTTGTTCATTCCATAAATTTTGTTGCCGTTTTAATAACAAAGCATCATTATTTAATTTGGTTTTAGCCAAATCAATACTGTATTTTAGTTCATCTAATTTTTCTTTATTGGCATTTACAGAAGCATAATCAAGCGCTATTCTAGCATTGTCTGTATTTAATTGTGCTGCAGTATTGGTTAAACGAATGAGTGCATCACCTTTCTTCACAATATCGCCTTCTGTAACCAATATTTCAGCAATTAGTCCATTGGCAGCAGAAAAAACTTGGTATTGATTTTTAGTTTTTACAATTCCAGATGCATAAACTGATTCCGTAATTTTTTCTTCTATCGGACTTATTGTTTCTTGTTTGCTTTTGCAAGCAGTAAGTAGAAAAAGTGCAAGAAAAAAATGAATTGTATTTTTTATCATGGGAGTATAAACATCGGATTATTGCTGTAAAGTTACAGGTATCTATCACAATAGTGCATAATAATTACGAATGCGTACAAACAGGAGTTTATTGTTGAATGACAAGTCCTTACATGCTTGTTTACTATTAAGTATTGATGATGTAAATATTGGTATATATTTCAATAGATGGGAGAGTAGAAAGATTAAAGGTTACTATCCCATAATATCGTAAAATTATTTAGATAAAAAAACACCATCAACTACCAACAATGCTATTTTTAAATCTGGTTATGCAACAAAACTACTCCCATTTCTAACACGTTAAGCTTCTGCCATATTGGGTATAGCAGCCACTTTATATTCACCTTTATCTAATTTAGTTTTAGTGGCTTCAAAAGCTTTTAGGGTGCGTTCAATATCATCATCTGTATGGGCCGCTGTAGGAATTAGCCTATAAATAATCTGCCCTTTTGGAATAACAGGATATACGACAATTGAACAGAAAATTTTATAATTTTCTCTTAAATCCATTACCATAGCAGTAGCTTCTTCTACACCACCTTTCATATAAATAGGTGTAACTGGAGAATCGGTATTTCCAATGTCAAATCCTTTTTCTTTTAATCCGTTTTGAAGTTTTTTAACATTATACCAAAGCTTTTCTTTTAATTGAGGTTGTGTACGTAATAATTCTAACCGTTTAAGATTACCTATTACAAGAGCCATAGGTAAGCTTTTAGCCAACATTTGAGAACGAGTGTTGTAACGCAAATAATCTATAATTACACGATCGCCAGCTATAAATGCACCAATAGAAGCCATAGATTTAGCAAAAGTTGAAAAATATAAATCAATATCTTTTTGTACACGTTGCTCTTCACCAACACCTGCTCCTGTTTTACCTAACGTCCCAAAACCATGTGCATCATCTACTAATAATCTAAACGGGTATTGTTTTTTTAACGACACAATTTCTTTTATTTTTCCTTGATCTCCAGCCATACCAAAAACGCCTTCAGTAATAACTAATATTCCACCTTGTTTTTGTTTTTCAATTAATGCGGTAGCACGTTCTAATTGTATTTTACAATCTTCTATATTATTATGTTTAAATACAAAACGATGTCCCATGTGCAATCGTATGCCATCTATAATACAACCATGGCATTCTGCATCATATACAACGACATCGTGTCTTCCACAAATAGCTTCAATAGCACTCATGATGCCTTGGTATCCATAGTTTAATAAAATAGCATCTTCTTTTTGTTCGAAAGCAGCTAATTCTTTTTCCAATTGTTCATGATAATTACTATTACCGCTCATCATACGAGCACCCATAGGATAAGCAAGTCCGTACTGCCTTGTAGCTTCTGTATCTATTTTTCTAATTTCGGGATGATTTGCCAATCCTAAATAATTATTTAAACTCCATACAATATGCTCTTTCCCTCTAAATAACATGCGATTTCCAATTTCACCTTCCAGTTTTGGAAATACATAATATCCATGAGAACGTTCTCTATGTTGACCAATAGGACCGTAATTTTTTACTAATTTTTCAAAAATATCTGCCATAATAAATTTGGGTAAATTTTAATAAAACGAATGCGCAAATGTACGTAATTCTAAGCTTTTATTTTTTTTCGAAAATTACAGAATGTTTATTCTTTAATTTTACCGCCTTATGTCTACAAAACTCACCGTCCAACAATTACAATCTATTGCACAGCAATTCGGAACACCTGTATATGTGTATCATGCAGAAAAAATTGCGGAGCAATATCAAAAATTGCCAAATGCTTTTTCACATACAAAAGCTAAGTTTTTTTATGCTTGTAAAGCTTTAAGCAATATCAATATATTAAAATATATTCGTCAATTAGGCGCAGGTTTAGATTGTGTAAGTGTTAATGAAGTATTGTTAGGATTGAAAGCAGGATTTGATCCCAAAAATATATTGTACACACCGAACTGTGTTGATTTTGAAGAAATTGAAACGGCTAAGAATTTAAATGTCAATATCAATATTGATAACATTTCTATTTTAGAACAATTTGGAAATAAATATGGAAATACTTATCCAGTTTGTATTCGATTGAATCCACATATAATGGCTGGAGGTAACTATAAAATATCTACCGGGCATGTGGATAGTAAATTTGGAATTTCCATTCATCAAATGCGCCATATAGAACGCATTGTAAAAACAACAGGCTTGCATGTAAAAGGATTACACATGCATACCGGAAGTGAGATAAAAGATATAGAAGTTTTTTTAGAAGGTGTAGAAGTTTTATTTGATATGGCTCGTCATTTTAAAGATTTAGAATTTATGGATTTGGGCAGCGGATTCAAAGTGCCTTATCAACATGATGATGTAGAAACAGATGTACAATTGTTAGGCAAAAAAATAGGAGAGGCGTTCGCCGCTTTTGAGAAGGAATACCATCGTCCATTAGAAGTTTGGTTTGAACCTGGAAAATATTTAGTAAGCGAAGCGGGATATTTTATTACCAAAGCCAACATTATTAAACATACTACAGCAACGGTTTTTGTAGGTATTAACTCTGGATTTAATCATTTAATACGACCTATGTTTTATGATGCGTATCATCGAATAGAAAATATTTCTAATCCAAATGGAGCTGAACGTATTTATACGGTGGTAGGAAATATTTGTGAAACGGATACGTTTGCCTGGGATAGAAAACTTAATGAAGTAAGAGAAGGTGATTATTTAGTTTTTTACAATGCTGGTGCGTATGGTTTTGAAATGTCGAGTAATTTTAATAGCCGTTTAAAACCGGTTGAAGTATTAGTGAAAGATGGAGAAGTACATTTAATTAGAAAAAGAGATGAATTAGAGGATTTGTTGAAAAATCAGGTGGAGGTTTTATAAAAAATGCAATCATCATATACAACAACAATCATTTTTAACGAAGTGTAAATTACTTATATTTGTATTACAATCTACAAATTTGTAAAATATAATCAACAAAATGGTATTAAATATTATACATCATTATCAAATAATTTTACAAAATATTGAAAATTTTATAGATATAAGTGGCTATAGAAATGATTTCATCGCTAAGAAAATGAAATTAAAACCGGCTAACTTTTCTGCTAAAAAATATCGCTCTTCTTGGACGCCTGATGAAGTAAAGCAATTATTAACTATTATTGATAATGAAGAAATAGAAAATTATATGATGCTTCAGATAATGCGAGATATGAAAAAAGAAAAGACAGTCCACTTAAAAGAATTTAAAAAAGCAATGGGATGGAAATAGTTTTTAAAAAATCATTTACTAAAGCATTAAAGTTCACTCCTAAATCTATACAAAAATTAACAGCTAATATTATTTCAAAATTGGCGCAAGCCAAATCGCTCGAAAAAGCTGGTGTATATTGTACAAAAATAGAAGGTCAAAAAAAGAATGAGCATTATTATCGTGTACGAATTGGGGATTGGCACATAGGTTTTGAATATCTTCACCCTAAAATAATTATTATTGCTATACTTACATGAGGTGATGTGTACAAACATTTTCCTCCTAAATAAAAATATGATAATGAAAAATAGATTTATTTATATACTAATTGCTTGTTGTGGTTTATTAAATCTTACTCATGCACAACAAAAACAAAATATAAATCCTTTAAAACCTAAGCTGGTAATAGGTATTGTAGTAGACCAAATGCGCTGGGATTATTTATATCGATATGCAGATAAATATGATAAAAATGGTGGATTTAAACGATTATTAACGCAAGGGTTTAGCTGCAATAATACGATGATTCCCTATACACCAACTTATACTGCTTGTGGGCATACTTGTATCTATACTGGTAGTGTTCCTGCTATACATGGTATAACCGGAAATAATTGGTGGGATAACATCCTTCAAAAAAATATGTATTGCACAGAAGATAAAACGGTACAATCGGTAGGAACACAAAATAGTAATGGAGAGATGAGTCCACGAAATATGTTAACCGCTACTATTACAGACGAATTAAGATTGTCTACTAATTTCAAAAGTAAAGTAATTGGTATTGCATTAAAAGATCGTGGTGCTATTTTACCTGCGGGGCACAGTGCAAATGCTGCTTATTGGTATGATGGTAAAACAGGAAACTTTATTACAAGTAGTTTTTATATGAATGAATTACCTGAATGGGTTAAAGCATTTAACAATAAAAAATTAGTTGATCAATATTATGCAATGGAATGGAATACACTTTTCCCAATTGATTTATACAAAGAAAGTACAACAGATGAAAAATCGTACGAGAGCAAACCATTTGGAAACAATCAAATTAAATTTCCATATAACTTTTCTGAATATATAGGAAAAGATTATAGTAAAATATTAATTACGCCGCATGGTAATACGCTTACGTTGGATATAGCTAAAGCAGCCATAGAAGGAGAGAAGCTTGGAACTACTCGTAACACAACCGATTTTTTGGCTATTAGTTTTTCTTCTACAGATTATGTAGGCCATAATTTTGGCCCTAACTCCATTGAGGCAGAAGATACGTATTTGCGCTTTGATAGAGCGTTGGGTGATTTTATGAATTACTTAGATACACAATATGGCAAAAATCAATATTTGTTATTCTTAACTGCCGATCATGGCGCAGCCCATGTACCAGGATTTTCAAGAGAAAATAAATTGCCGGGAGGAAATATTGAGGATGCTTTGTTGACAAAAGACCTGAATGAAAAATTAAAACAATTATATAATGTTGATGGACTAGTGCAAGCTGTATATAATTATCAGGTTATATTAAACCATGTTGCCATAGATTCTATTCATATGGATAATGATAAAATTATTCAGTCTGTAATAAACTATTTATCTGCTCAACCATATGTAGCTCGAGTATTTGATTTGCATGAATTATCTGAAACGACTTTGCCTGAAAAATTAAAACAAATGGTCGCAAATGGCTATTATCCTTCTCGTTGTGGTGATATTCAGTTCATACTAAAACCTGGGTATATTGATGGAGGTAAAACTGGCACTACACATGGATTGTGGAATCCTTACGATGCACATATCCCATTATTATGGTATGGATGGAATATTAAACCTGGAAGCAGTACTGAAGAAGT
The DNA here is from genome assembly GCA_964454275.1 of uncultured Chitinophagaceae bacterium. Lineage (GTDB taxonomy): Bacteria > Bacteroidota > Bacteroidia > Chitinophagales > Chitinophagaceae > CAYVXB01. The sequence continues at coordinate 7,255 of CAYVXB010000064.1, forward strand.
CTATATGACAGATATTGCACCTACGCTTGCAGCCTTATTGCATATTCAAATGCCCAATGGTTGTGTTGGGAAACCTATACCAGCTATATTGAACCATAAATAATGCAAATTATTGTATAGTGGAAAAGAAGGCATTAGTAACTAAGAATAGCTAATTGATTATTCAATTTTGTGAACAATAACTTTAGACTATAAATCATCATATAGATTTTCTTTGAGTAGCACTTTGTTCGTCTTCTAAATCTAGCCAAAAAATGTCTTATTCTACTATTGTATCCTTCAACTGTGAATGTTCCTGCTTTTGATTGTATGTGTTTGTCTGAGGGCAAAAATTCCGCATAGCTCTTCCAATAATCTGAACAATAAACCCCTGCTTCTATGTCTTTAATCTTTTCCCATAACGCTTCCCCTGTCTGAGTGCTCCTATTCCCAACAACGAAATTAAGGTATCGCTTTCCCCCTCTATCAACTGCAATCCATATCCAACAATAGTTTTTTTTGACCTAATATAACTGTGCATTTCATCTAATTCCATTACTTCAACAGGATTTTTATTTTTTATTTCATCTAATTGACTGCCATATTTTTTTACCCATTTAATCACCGCAACATGGCTTACGCCCAATAGTCTACCGATGGAATTAACCCCAAGACCTTCTAAATACATCATTAATCCCATTCTTCTTTCCGAGGGGAGCTTGGCTGTTGATTTTTGCTCCACGGAATAATTATTACCACAGTCTTTACAACGATATCGCTGGCGACCTTTTGTAAATCCATTTTTTATACTCTTTTCGCTATTACATTTTGAACATTTCATAGTTTTTAAGACCGAATATACAAAAAACTATTCTTAGTTACTAATACCAAGAGCCAGTTGTTGCAATTCATAATCGAGTTTGATAAGGTTGGTGTTCATGGGGTGTAGGTTTGGGGTGTATGGCAAAATTACAGTATATCAACATACTATGTAGCCACAGGAAGACTAAATCCAAATACACTACCTTGACCAAGTTCACTTTTTACCCATATTGTACCGCCCATAACTTCCACAAATTCCTTACAAATAGCCAGTCCTATACCTGATCCTTTTTTATCTGTTCTACCGGGTATTTGAAAATATCGTTCAAAAATTTTGTTGCGATAAACCTCCTCGATTCCTGGACCTTTATCATTCACGGAAAAAACAATATGATTATCTTTTCTTTCAACAGTTAATATAACTAGACTTTCTTCAGGAGAAAATTTAATGGCATTGGTTAAAAAATTATTTAATATCCACCCTAGTTTATCTGCATCTACTTGTATATTAGGCAAGTTGTTTTCTATCTTTTGTTCAATGTGAATTTTCTTTTCTTTAGCAGTAGTATTAACCGCTTTTATAGATGCATCTACGATTTGATAAGGATTAATCGATTGAATATTCAATTGAATTTTTCCAGCTTCTACTTGTGACATATTAAGTAATTCACTTAGTATACGTAACATACGCTGATTATCATTTTTTAACTGTTGTACTAATTCTTTCTGCTCATCAGTTAATTGACCTACACGGCTATCTTCGAGCAATTTTAAACTAAAATCTGACGACGCCAATGGTGTTTTCAATTCATGAGAAACTGTTGCAATGAAATTTGTTTTGGCTACATCCAATTCTTTAAAAGAAGTAATATTTTTTAATACAATTACTCTATTAGTTGCTTCACCTTGCTGCACTTCAATAAATTCTTTGGTATAGAAGTTTTCCTTGCCTTCTACTACAATTTTAAAAGGTGTACTACCCTGATTTACCATCAAAAATTTAAATAAATCATTTTTAACACTTATTTCTTCTACTTTTTTACCAATCGTTTCTTCCTTCTTTAAACCAAGTAATTGCAAAGCTTGTTGATTAGCAAAAAGAACAATATCATTCTTATCAATACCAATGCTTGCATCTTTTAAACTGTTAATGACAGCTTCGGCTCTGGATTTTTCAAATATGAGTTTATTTAGATTACTACTTTCAAATTCTTCTAAACGTTCACTCATCATATTAAAGGCTTTTGCTAACTCTCCAAATTCATCTTTATTATCTAGATGAATACGATGTTTATAATTTTTTGCAGAGATTTCTTTAATAGCTTCCATTAAACTTTTAATAGGCGTTGTTACAACCGAGGGGAAATTAACAGAGAACGTTAATCCTACAATAAAAATGAGTACTGCAATTAGAATGATAACTGTATAAGCTTGTTCAGATGATTCTTCGGAAAGTTTGTTTTTCCTTGCAATAGCTTGCATATTCAGCGTAAGTACCATTTGAATATTCTGTTTAATGCTACTATAGTTTAATTCAGTAGTATCGCCTTGTGCAATTTTTCTGAATAATTGCCTAATAGAAGTTGTAGTCTCTTTCTCCCCAGGTTCGGTAATATTTTTTTCTTGTTTAGTTAATATGGAATCAAAATGAACAATAGCAAGGGGAAAATGGAGCTGAATACTATCCAATTGCTTTTGCATGTTGTGGCTATAATCAAGGGATTCATAGTTATCTTTTAAAATATTTTTAGAATGTTTTTCCAGATTTACTAAATAATAAATACTTAATCCACTGGATAACACTAGCAACAGGAAAAGAAAAATAGTGCCAAGTCTTATTTTATTTTTAATGCTTATTGCCATTAAGATAGAATGATGATGTCAACTTCATTTTTAGAAAGCGTTTTTAATAATTGATTGAAAACATTAGTCTTTAAAATTAACTGGAATAAATTAAAATGAGGCTTACCAATACAAACGGTAGTAATATTTTTTTCTAGAACCGTACGCATAATAGCTTTAGCTATATTTTCTTCTTTAAGCTGAATAACCTCTGCGCCCAACTCTGTAGCATTTTTAAAATTATTGATTAAGTGTCGTTGTGTTGCTAAAGGTATTTTACTGGTTGATTCTTTTTCAGTTTGCACGTATAATACAAACCAATGGCTATTATAGTAAGAAGCTAGTCTGGCTGTTTTACGAATAACTTTCTGTGCTGTTTCGTGGTTAGAAGAAATACAGGCTAAAAAGCGCTCATGTTTATAGGCATTTTGTTTTACAGTTACTTCATAATCTACTTTTCTTTCTACTTGTCCAGCTACTTCTTTTAAAGCTAATTCCCTAAGTTGCAATATTCTTTCTGGCTGAAAAAAATTGGTGAGTGCTTGTTGCACTTTAGCAGCATCATAGATCTTGCCTTCTTTTAAACGGGTAATGAGTTCATCGGCTGTTAAATCAATATTGACTACTTCATCTGCTATTTGTAATATTTTATCGGGTATTCGTTCTTTTATTTCAACCCCCGTTATACGTTTTACATCTTCATTAATACTTTCAATATGTTGAATATTCACTGCACTAATTACATCAATACCTGCGTCTAAAATATCTAACACATCTTGCCATCGTTTTTCATTTTTACTACCGGGTATATTAGTGTGGGCTAATTCATCTACAATTACTATTGCAGGATGTAAGAGTAATATAGACTGTACATCTAACTCTTCTAAACGTTTACCTTTATAAAAAACTTCTCTACGGGGAATGATGGATAATCCTTGGGTTAAGTCTTGGGTTTCTTTTCTACCATGTGTTTCAATATAACCTATTTTAACGTTTACACCATTATGTTGTAAGCTATGCGCTTCTTGTAGCATACGATAGCTTTTACCTACGCCAGCACTCATGCCAATATAGATTTTAAGCTTCCCTTTCCCATTTTTAGGAATGTGTTGAAGCCACTGATCGGCTTCTGTATTTTTGTCTATCGACATATTTTATTGTTCTCTAATTAAAGTTGGATGTTGAAAAGGAGCAACTATTAATGGATATTTTTCTACTACAAGATTGCTTCTATCTAATCCAAAATTGATATGTTCTTTTACGCTTAATCGTTTAAGATTATAAAAACTTTTCATAATAAAATTTTTCCAAAAAGGCATATCATTATCAAAGGAGAGAAAACTGTCCATAATGACAAAGCGGAAGTCTCCTATTTCGCTTTGTTGATAGCTATGTTCAGACCTACTTGATAAATCTACTTCTTTATGCTGCACCATTTCATTAACGACTTGTCTAAAATAATAATCTATACGAGGTTCAATGCGAAAACCAAGGTTAAACTCAATGAAATAAACATCATTCTTTACGATGGTATCTACAGTGTAGCGTACCGCATAGGGCTCGTCTAATACATTTACATGTATAAACCAGTAAATATCTGCTCGCTTGGGTGTTCCTGTATGCAGTATAGAATTAAGAACAGTTTTTTCAATTTTACGTTGCGTAGCAGAAGAGGTAAGGTATACTAAATTGGTAGTCAATTTAGGAATGGATTGGTCTATACTTAATTTTTTAAGTGTTGGTAAGAACTTTTCAATAGACACCAATGGGGTGAGCAATCTTTTAATAGATCTGCCTTTCCACCAAATAAACATAATAGCAAAAAGTACAGAACCTATAACAAGGGTTATCCATCCACCTTCTTTTATTTTTTGAAGATTAGCAATTAAAAAACTTAATTCAATACAGAGGAATACTCCAGTTATTAATATGATCCATATAAAAGCTACTCGTTTAGCATGGAGATAAAAATTGATGAGTATGGTACTCATCAGCATAGTTAAAGTAACACTTAATCCAAATGCTGCTTCCATTTTAGTGCTTTCTTTAAAATATAATACCATACCTACGCAACCAATCATTAATAACCAATTGACAGCAGGTATATATAATTATCCTTTTATTTTT
>CAYVXB010000065.1:0-6912 GCA_964454275.1 uncultured Chitinophagaceae bacterium
CTCTAAATAACAGTTACTCATTCCCATTTACACAAATTATTTTAGAGTCTCAATTAATATTATTGATAAATCTTATCTTCACCCCCATAAAACCATAAATTAAATTGTATATGACCAACATTATCAATCGAGTTAAAGGACTAATTGTATCTCCCAAAACAGAATGGGACAAAATTGCCACAGAACAATCTAAGCCAGCATCTTTAGCAACTACATATGCACTACCATTGCTATTAATTGGAACAGTAGCTTGTTTTATTTCTTTTGGTGTTATTGGTTTGCATGGATTTAGAAGTATGAATTTTGGTTTTCGTTTTGGATTAATGCATGCTTTATCAATTGGCTTAGCCATGGTTGCTACCGCTTTTGGTATCGATATGTTAGCGCCTAATTTTCAGTCACAGAAAAATATGGTAAGTTCTACCCAGCTTGCTGTTTATTCTTTTACCCCATTGTTAATTGTATCTGCATTGTATATTATACCAAATGATACAATTCGTATACTTGTAAAAATGGCTGGCTTTTATGGGTTGTATCTTATGTATGAAGGATTCCCTAAATTAAAAACAGTTCCAGAAGATAAAAAAATGACTTACATGTTTGCTTCTATGGGTATTGCAGTTGGATCATACGCTATATTAGATTTGATTATGTATGAGATCTTAAAGCCTACATTTAGCGATATCATCGCTGCTTATATACCAGGGTAAATATAATTCAACCAAAAAAAATAAAGGCGTGTGTATTTACGTACAGCGCCTTTTTTAATATACCTAACTATATAACACAGATAAACTCCATTTAACTAGTAGAGGATATGTAGACTAATACCAAACCGCTAACAAAAATATCAAGATAAAATTCTAAAACTGTTTATAGTATTGAATTAAATAAAATTTTTAAGTTTATCTTGTTAGCGGTTTAGTATAAGACTCCAACAAAACTTTCTTTGTCTGTATGGACTAACAGTAAAGCAAGCTCCTATTCTTCAAAGCTAATAGTACTATAGGTTTTATACTTTTTTACCAATACAAATGTCCATTACTCCTAAAATTATATGTAAAAAAAATTCATGGATAACTAAATCTTTGAGAAGTAATTTGGAGAAGAAGGAAGGTGTAATAAAAAGAGCCGGCTTTTACGCCGGCTCTTTTGTAGATGAAAGAATAGAGTTAATTAATAGTTTCTCAACTTTAATACAGAACGTCTATTTTTTGCTCTTCCTTTTGCTGTTTTATTATCAGCTATTGGTTGAGTTTCTCCATAACCTTTTGAAGTTAGACGAGCAGGGTCAATTCCTTTTTTCACTAAGTATGCTTTAACAGCTGCTGCACGTTTTTCAGATAAAGTCATGTTGTATTCATCCTTACCCACATTATCTGTATGACCTTCAATCTCTAACATATAAGTTGGGTTTTCGTTCAACGATTTTACTACTTCGTTCAATGGTTTGAACGATTTTGATAATATGGTAGATTTACCTGTAGCAAAGTAGATTTGATTGGCTATCTTATTAAATTTCTGAATTACATCTTGTTTAATTTCAGGACAACCAAAGTTTGCAACGGTACCAGGTACATCTGGACACTTGTCTTCCTCATCGTTTACACCATCACCATCTCTATCAGGTATTGGACAACCTTGGTAACGAGCTACACCAGGCACATCTGGACATTTATCTTCATCATCATTGATACCATCACCATCTCTATCAGGTACTGGACATCCATGGTATTTAGCTACACCAGGCACGTCTATACAAGAGTCTTTAGGATCAGAGATGCCATCACCGTCTCTATCAGGACAACCATTTAATGCTACAAGACCTGGCGTATCAGGGCAATCATCTTGATCATCTACTACACCATCACCATCTCTATCTTTCGTAATTAACAATGTATCTCTTTCTATTGTATGTATGATGGTGGTGTCTGGTTTTCTTAAATCAGGGCGAGACTTGAATATGCGATAGTTTAGACCTGCATAGAAGTCAAATCCACCTGTTTTTTCTTTAAATAAATTTGTCAAGATAGTTTGAGACCCCACTAATAACGGGCCTATTTGAAATCCAAAACCTGCATTAAAATTCTTAAGCTCATCATAAGATACAGGCATGAATGCACTGAATCTCCTTAAATCGATATGAGGAGTTAGGCTATAAGTATTAAAATAATATGGAGTTTGATTATCAGCAGTTTTAGAAACTAAATTGATTAGTGCATTAGCATTTATATAAAATGCTTTAAGCACATGATAGTCCACATTAACATGTGCTGCCATAGGCAAATTCATGGTGAATTTGTTAATGGCTTGGTTTAAAACCACCCCATTGTCCATGTTGGCTAATCGATTAACATATCCATTTACTGTTTCATTAAGTTGAGGCTTAAAAATAGACTCCGGCTTACCGCTACCAGTCAATGTATAACTTCCACTTGGTGTATTTGTACTATAACTAACAGAACCTATATCGGTAATGGAAGCCCCTACTCTCACTTTATAAGGATGGTCATTTACACTAAGCCACCCTTTTACATTACTCCAATTAGTTGCCTTACCTTCAGGCCTCCACTCCCATGTAACACCAACATCACCGCCAATACCACTGTTTGAAGTGTTTATACTTTTTCCTATGATATCCAACACATTTTGTGTACTGGGATTATCTAAATTTAAGTTTTTAAAATCTCCTGAAACTAGCAACCGGCCATCACCTGAAAGTTCTGTTAGGGTGACTCTCCCTGCTTGATACTCAATGAATGCATTGTTAGTACGAGCAGCCAATGCGCCTATACCTAAAATATATTTTCCCGTAATCCCAATATTAAATACGTGTTCTGGGTTTTTATCAAAAGTATAAGCATAGGTAAGACCCGCTTCAGCAAAAGCGTTCATTCTCATATTAGCATTACCAATTTTATATCTTGTGTTAGCAAGCGTATTGGTTATAATATTTTGGACATCATTGGTTATATTGGTAAAATTTCCAACCATACGAATACGTGTGGTTAAACCAACGGCACTATTCCTACCTATGTTAACCATAACAGAGGGTCCTAAAATATCTGCATTAATAGCGAGGCTTTTATCTGCAGTACTGCTAGATCTAAAAAAATTAAGACCTTCTTTAGGATTTTTATACGTATCCCGTTTAAACATATCAGCAAACTTCACAGTGTAAGCATCGTTTAAACCACCAACTTGCATTCCTAATAAATTAAACTCAATTTTTGAGCTGCTTCCACTTATGGAAGACGGATTTTGAATACCACGCAATATGGTATTGTAGTTGTTATATGGCGATACAGCAGTGAACTGTGCTTGTATAGTATTGGTCATTAACATGACCCCCAACAAGCCGGATAAAGGCAGAAATAATTTATTTTTCATAAATATTAAAAATGTTTATGAAACAAAGATGCACAAAAAAATGAAATATTACATATATTTTTTTGTGCTTAAATATTTTATAAATGCATAATGGACAAGCTTTAACTACACTTGATTGAGTTTTGGCCTGAGTCGTTGGCGAGATTTATTAAAAATCATTACTCCATTTTGTTTCCCTTTACGTAATTTTTTTTGCTCTTCCATTGGTAAGTGATATAGGGTCGAACAATCTAAACTACAACAACCATCATAGTTTTGGAGGCAAGCTTCACATTGTATAAATAGTAAATGGCAAGCATCGTTTTTGCAGTTAGTGTGTGTGTCACAGGGCTTCCCACATTGGTGACAAGTGCTAATAATATCCGCACTAATACGTTCTCCTAAACGGTTATCAAAAACAAAATTTTTACCCTTAAATTTATTTATAAGATTTTTTTCTTTTACTTGATTCGCATACTCAATAATGCCTCCCTCTAAGTGAAATACGTTCTTAAATCCATTATGCAACATCCATGCACTGGCTTTTTCACAACGTATACCACCTGTACAGTACATGATAATATTTTGATCTTTTTTGTTGTTAAGCATGTCTACAACCATGGGTAGTTGTTCTCTAAAAGTATCCGAGGGTATTTCAATAGCGTTTTCAAAATGGCCTACTTCGTATTCATAATGGTTACGCATATCAACTACAATGGTGCTAGGCATTGCTGTTAATTCATTAAACGTTTCGGCATTTACGTATTGACCTTTTTTATACATATTGAAAGCATGATCCGTAATTCCATCTGCTACAATTTTTTCTCTGATTTTTATGCGCAAAACCCAAAAAGATTTACCATCATCATCTACTGCTATATTTAAGCGTATATTATTTAAGGCTGTATGGTGATTGTAAATACATGAACGCAATACCTCCAATTTAGAAGATGGAACACTTATTTGAGCGTTGATACCTTCGGAAGCAATATAAATTCTACCAAAAACATTCAATGATGTTAGCTTTTGATACAGTTCATCTCTGAATAGCTTTGTATCCTCAATAAAAAAATATTGATAAAATGAAATAGTCGTTCGTGGTTCTTTTTCCTGCAACATTTGTTGCTTTAGCACTTCATTGGAAATGCGATTATGTAGTACAGCCATAATTAAAATTTTTAGGACACTTGCCTGGTGAACAAAATTTTATTGCACAAAGGTATGTTATTTTAAAAAATGGTCAACGGGTAGATCTTGTATTTTTGCACATATGGAACACATGACTTCTATACTAGAAGAGCAAGATGGCGAACTATACGAACGTCAAACAATTAGAACAGACAAAGGACAGGAACCTCTTCGTATCGATAAATTTTTGATGCATCGCATAGAACGAGCAACGCGCAATAAAATACAACAAGCTATTGCAAGTGGTTTGGTTACTGTAAATGGACTAGCTGTTAAACCTAATTATAAAGTGAAGGCATATGATGAGATTATTATTTTTTCTGACACATCTCCCCATGAAGCTCAAATAAAACCAGAATATATTCCACTAAATATTGTATTTGAAGATGATGTTTTAATTGTTGTTGATAAGCCTGCTGGATTGGTTGTGCATCCCGGTGTAGGAAATTATACAGGTACTTTATTAAATGGAGTTGCATATTATTTGCGTCAACAAAATATATCTATTGATGAAGAAATATTACCTCGTTTTGGCTTGGTACATCGCATTGATAAGAACACAAGTGGGTTGTTACTATTGGCTAAAACAGAAAAAGCTGTGGCGCATTTAGCAAAGCAATTTTTTCATCATACTATACAACGAAAATATATTGCATTGGTTTGGGGAGATATGGAAAAGGAGGAGGGTACTATTTATGCACATATTGCTCGACACCAACGACATAGAAAATTATTTGATGCTTATCCTGAAGGCGAGCGGGGAAAAGAGGCTGTTACACATTATAGAGTGTTAGAACGATTTGGATATACCACGTTGGTTGAATGTGTTTTAGAGACAGGCAGAACACATCAAATTCGAGTGCACATGAAATACATTGGACATCCTATTTTTAACGATGATACGTATGGTGGCAATAAAATTGTAAAAGGAACGGTATATGCTAAGTATAAACAGTTTGTAGATAATTGTTTTGCTCTTTGCTCAAGACAAGCATTACATGCACAAACGTTGGGATTCATTCATCCTATTACAGAAAAATTTATGTGCTTTGAATCAGTGTTACCTACAGATATGCAGCAAGTAATTGAAAAATGGAGTGTGTATGGTAAGCATAGAATATAGTATATATTTATTTGCAACTATGTCGCAAATAATTCATTTTTAATGAAATGGACTTTGTGATAATGGTATAAATTTCTATTTAAAGTCAAATAAAGTAGCGGTAAATATCCCTCTTTCTCGGCCTTTTAATAATACATGCCAATTACCGTTATACTTAATAACATTTGGCACAAGTAAATCGCCTACTCTGGTTAATTGCACGTCCATGGTCACATCAAAATCATATATGCCCGCATTATAGCTCAGTGCATAAGAACGATACACGATATCCATTGTTTTAGCATCAAACCAAGTGATCATTTCATCAATAATGAGCTTATTTCTTTCACTGTTTGTTAAATTGGCTTTGGGTTTAATAGTAAATACGTAGCAAGTTTGGTCTTTAGCATAGTCTTTATAGTCAATACTAAAATCATATAGCGGTGTGGCTTCTTCATCAAAGAGCGCAATTTTATTGCCCATTAAGGGAATGCCAGGAATTTTTTGACCAGGGTTAAAGAATAACATTTTCAATTGTTCTTTGTGTTTGTTCATTCCTGTTTTATTTTTTGTAGAAAGGGTATGTCCTTGTATAACGTTGGTTTCACCACAAATAGATCCTTCCGTAAAAAATAAACTAGCATATAATTCAGCAGTATAATAATTGTAATTTCCTTTTTTAGTATAAAAATCCCCTGTAGTTTTAGAATCTAATATTTGCATGCTTCGGCAACCATTATGCCGTATTTGACGTGTTCTACTTTGTAAAGAAGCTTCTGTTTTATTTTTTTTATTTTGCATGCGAATGTCATTCAATGCAGTAAATTGTAGTATGTGTAAATTTTTAAATGCCTTATAAAAACTGGTATCTTTTTTCACTCGTTCAATAAAAGCAGGCACATCCAATTTATTATTGATAACTACCTCTGTTAGTTGCAGGGGCCTATTTTGGTAAAAGATAGTTGTATCTTGCGCATGTGATTGTGCTATACAATACAAATAGATTAAAATTGTAGTAATAAATAGTTTCACCAGATCAATGTTATTTCGCAAATATCTAAAAAAGAAGCAATTTATTTATTTATGAAGATGAGATTTTTTATAGGCTATAGCTTGCTTATGATCAGTACAACTCTGAAAGCTCAGTCTGATACAATAGCAAAGGTGCAACCCATTAAAAGGATGGATAAATCTGTTTCTATAGGCTATGGTATTGCTACGGCTCCACAAGCTATAAGTTCATACACGACAGT
>CAYVXB010000065.1:6922-8577 GCA_964454275.1 uncultured Chitinophagaceae bacterium
GGCAAGCCATGGAACGGACGACTGTTTTTCTTTCATCATGTGGTAGAGGAAAAAAATTTTAGTGGAGCATTTACGGCCAATATCAAAATACCTATATCCAATAAATGGAAAATGGGATTAGAAATGGCATACGAGACCAGTCGTCAAACGGGAAGAATTTTGTTAAGTACAAAAACAATTAAGCAAAAACTTGCTTATCTTTCTTTTATGCCTCGTGTAGATTACTACTGGTTGGATAAAAATAATGTAAAACTGTACTCTGGATTGAGTTTTGGAGGATTATTGCTTCAGGCTACTCATGAAGAAAGTGGCGAAAAGAAAAATTATTTTTATCCTGCTTTTCAAATCAATGCTTTGGGTGTAGAGTTTGGAAGAAACATTTGTTTTTTTACGGAAGGAGGATTTGGAAACGCTGGATCTTTTCAAGCGGGGCTGAGGATAAAATTTAAGTAACTTCATCATCTTATAAATTGCAATTAATTGAGTGTTTCACCTTCTGTAGCTATTGTCATTTTAAATTATAATGGAAAACACTTATTGCAACAGTTTCTTCCGTTTGTGTTGCAATCAACGTACATCAATAAAAAAATTATTGTCGCCGATAATGCTTCTACAGATGAATCTGTAAACTGGCTACAACAAAATTATTCAACCATAAAAACCATTCAACTACCCTATAACTATGGTTTTGCAAAAGGATACAATGAGGCGCTAAAACAAATAGAAACGGACTATTATGTACTACTCAATTCAGATATAGAGGTGTCTTTAAATTGGATAGAACCCATTATAGAATTGATGGAAAGAGATAAAATGATTGCTGCTTGTCAGCCTAAAATATTGTCGTATAAGCAGCGTAATATGTTTGAATATGCTGGTGCTGGTGGTGGGTGGATTGATCGACTGGGTTATCCTTTTACTCGAGGTCGAATATTCAATATTTGTGAAGAAGATAAGGGCCAATACGATACAACGGAAGAAGTTTTTTGGGCAAGTGGCGCAGCAATGTTTCTACGGTCAAACGCATATTATAAAATAAAGGGGTTAGACAATTATTTTTTTGCACATCAAGAAGAAATTGATTTGTGTTGGCGGTTACAGTTGGAAGGATACAAAATCATGTCCTGCCCATCGTCTGTTGTATATCATGTAGGGGGAGGCACTATGTCTTATAACGATAAGCGGAAAGCCTTTTTAAACCATCGTAACAATCTTATTATGTTGTGTAAGAACATGCCTATTAAAACGTTATTGTGGTTAATTCCTTTTAGAATTTGGCTAGATGGGACTTATGCGTTAATCAATATTTTCAAAGGAAATTATATATATACTTTTTCTGTGATGAAGGCTCAGATTGGTTTTTTTAAATGGGTGCTTTTCTGTAAGCGAAAAAGTATTTTTCCTGTAAAGAGGCATAAAATTTCTAAAGGTGTCTTCAAAGGAAGTATGGTTTGGTGCTTTTTTGGCAAAAAGAAGAAAACTTTTAAAGAAATTATTACGTAAACTTCTATTTTTGTACAATAATTTGAAAAAATGGAACAAGAATCTCAAACTATTCAACCCGAAAAAGATATCACCTCTAATTGGGTTACCTCTTCGCGTTTTCTATTTTATGTTAAAGTGTTTTGCTTGCTCTCATTCACTATAGGAGGGTG
>CAYVXB010000065.1:8587-11861 GCA_964454275.1 uncultured Chitinophagaceae bacterium
GTTATAAGGGTAAACCTGAAGTAGAAGTACCAGGGAATACTTTATATACACCTCAATATAAGTAAGCTTAAAAATAAAAAAGAGGTTGCTTATTTTATAAGACAACCTCTTTAAAGGCTATAATCTAACAAAATAGACTATTTCTTTTCTGGCATTTCAGTTGCTTTCTTCGTATCTACTTCTGTTTTTGCAGGTTCAGTAACAGGTGCTGTAGTTGCAGAATCTGTTACTGCAGGTTCAGTAATAGGCGCTGCAGTTGGTTGCTCGGTTGTTGGAGTTGCAACACTTGGCGAATCTGTAGTTCCTTCTTTTTTATCTCCATTTTTACAAGCTACAAAAGCTCCTAAAGCACATACAAACAATAACTTTTTCATTTTTTGATTTTTTTTGGGTGAATAAATTTCACGTTTATTCTATTTTTTATAAAAGGTAACCCAATAAAAAAATATTTTTTATCATTCCTTAAATATATAGGCTACTACCCAATAATTTAATAAAATTTTCATCTAACGGGTTACCTTTATCCGTTTATTGTATTAAAAAAAGCTATTTATAAGTGGATACATTTGAAAAAGAATTGCTAAAAAAGCTGGTTAGTAGTCATAAAGACGCTATTGAGCATATTTATACACATCATTATCCGGTTATTCAATCCCTTATCATAAATAATAATGGAAGGGTAGAGGATGCCCAAGATGTTTTTCAGGAGGCTATGATTGTGTTGTATGAGAATGCTAAAAGAGAAGATTTTAATCTTACTAGCCAACTGAGAACGTATTTGTATGCTATATGCAAGCGGTTGTGGCTTAAGCGATTACAGCAACAATATAAATATAATGTTGTATTACAATACGATTCAGAGGATTTAACGGATGTTGATCCGTCGATGGAAGAGTATAAAAAAAGAGAGTCGGATTTTGGTATAGTGCAGGAAGCATTGCAACGTGTTGGAGAGCCTTGTAAAAGCTTATTGGAGGCTTGTTACATACACAATAAAAATATGAAAGAGATTGCAACAGTTTTTGGATATACCAATGCAGATAATGCAAAAAATCAAAAATATAAATGCTTGATGCGCCTAAAGAAACTATTTTTTGAAAAATATAAAGGATGAATACATTATGAAAGAAATTTTATTATTAGAAAATATCGAACGGTATCTTAATGGGGAAATGAATGCTCTAGAGCGATCTGATTTTGAACAGCTAAGAATAGACGATGCGGATGTGAATAAACAAATAGAGCAATATGAATTGCTTTTTAAAAAGCTTCAACAATATAATCAGCAGCATACATTTAGAGCACAACTACAAAATGTACATAATGCATGGAAAAAGAAATCGACTTCAAAAAAAATGTATGTTGTTTATTTATGGAATAAATACAAGCGAACGGTAGCAGTAGCTGCAGTCATTGCAGGATTTACAGCTTTTATTACCGTTCAATTTATTACGTATGTTGCACCCAAAGCACAACGTAGTGAGGTGCAAGAACTTGTACATAAAGTGAAGGTCATCGAAGATAAGCAAACCGTTTTAGGATCTACTATTGAACGTGCAACTAAAGATAATGAACCTTCTACACCTGTTTTATATAATGGTACAGGATTTTTAATTGATGTAAAAGGATATCTAATTACTAGCGCACATGTAGTGAAAAATACGAAAAACATTCGAGTGCAAAATTCTAAAGGGGAAGTGTATAATGCAACGATCTTACATGTTAATAATGAATACGATCTGGCCATTTTGAAAATAAATGACGATCATTATAAACCAATTAACAAACTGCCTTACGCTATTCGAAAAGATAATATTGATTTAGGAGAACAAGTGTTTACATTAGGATACCCACGCAATGAAATTGTATATGGCGAAGGGTATGCAAGTGCTACTACAGGATACAATGGGGATACATTAAGCTGTCAATTAGCTATATCTGCCAATCCGGGTAACAGCGGGGGACCTATTTTAAATAAAAATGGCGAAATTGTAGGAGTACTTAACGCTCGACAACTACAAGTCGATGGCGTAGTATTTGCTATTCGTTCTATCAATATATATAACCTGTTGAATGCATTAAAACAGAACGAAACAATGTATGATAAAATAAAATTACCTACAAATTATACTTCATTCAAAAAGGTAAATCAAGCACAACAAATTAACCGTGTAAAAGATTGTGTATTTATGATTAAAGTTTATTAGTCCTAGCTTTTTAATTTACGATTGGCAAGAAAATATTTCTCTGGGAATTTATTTTTTAATCATACTAAACCCTAAGTTAATAGTAGTTCTCTGCTCTATTATTTTTCAACTTGAGATTTTTTTAGGCCTATTTTTTAAATAAAAAATAATCATATGCAACCAACAAAAATTTTCTTATTGCTTGGAATTACAATTTCATTTTTATGTTGTAAACGAGGAGAAGGCGAGAATAAGGATAGTAATATACCAAGCACGTTTATTTCTTCCTCTGCAGCAGTTGAGAATAATAAAGACTCAACAAGAAAATTTATCAGAACTGCGGATCTAAAATTTAAAGTAAAAAATGTTATTCAGTCTACCTATGATATTGAAAACATAACCAATGAGCAAGGAGGGTTTGTAACCTATACAAATTTAGCAAGTAATATTGATAATACCGTTACTAGAGCTATTAGTGCCGACTCTTCAATGGAGACAATCTATTATACAATAACGAATTCAATTGTATTGAGAGTGCCAAATACAAAGTTAGATACAACATTAAAAGAAATATCAAAAAACATAGATTATTTAGACTACAGAGTTATTAAAGCAGAAGATGTTGCATTGCAAATACTTTCAAATAGTTTAACTCAAAAACGATCTACAAAAAATGAAGAACGACTTACGAATGCAATTAATAATAGAGGCAAAAAACTAGAGGAGACAACTATTGCAGAAGAAGTATTGCTAAACAAGAAAGAACAGTCAGATAATGCAAAAATTTCAACTATTTCTTTAGTAGATCAAATAAAATTTAGCACTATAAATTTATATATATATCAAAGACAAGCCACTAAAAGTGAATTGATAGCCAATCATAAAAATATAGATGAATACGAACCAGGTTTTGGAAATAAAATGCTTGAAGCGTTGAAATTTGGTTGGAATATTTTAAAAACACTTTTAATTTTTTGCACAAATTTTTGGACATTATCTTTATTAATATGTATTGCATATATCGTGTATAGGAAATATAAACACAGGATCAGAAGATAACAAATAGTGGTATTATATGAATACATTCA
>CAYVXB010000066.1:0-7185 GCA_964454275.1 uncultured Chitinophagaceae bacterium
ATATTCATACCACTTAAATAATAATATCGAGTAGCCCGAGCTGTTATCATTATATGATGTTGAATACTAAATATTACAATGATTAAACTTAATACTGTTCTGGTGTTACTTGGATAAGTATTGATAGATTGCCAACATAAAACATTCACTACAGCAAATACTACAAATAACACTATTAGAACTATAAATATTTTTCTATATGCATATTTCCCTTTCCCTTCCACATATTTTTTAAATAGTTCTCTGTACATCAACAATAAAGTTATAGCCTCAAATACAAAAACGATATGGAATAAAAAATATTTATTTTGGTTTGGATACCACCACAATATTGAATTTATTGCAGCTTGTCCTATAAACATAACTGCTAAATACCATGTTACTTTTTTTAATACTATAGGTAATTTCTTATGCCTATGAACAGCAATATAAAATGCAATAAACATTGCTAACAAAACTGTACCAAAAAGAAAATTTTGCATGCTCATAGTTTTATAATAAAAGATATTTTATTGCTTACCATTTAGTGCACTAGGAAAAGCCGGCGTATTAATAATTGGCCAGTTAAATCGTAAGCGGGGCTTATTATAGGAGTCGTAAGGCCATTTATAGTTATGGTTTTTGATTTAGGATATTCTAACACATCAGTACCATCGGCTTTGGTAGCTACATAAACTAATTTTCTATTGCCATCATCATCAATCGCTTGGTAAAATGTAATATCTATATTATTATCTTGTACTCTTTTTAATAATTGCAATATGCCTCCTACAGGTACTTTATAGCCAATAGGCTCTGCGGCTGTTTTATTATCCCTAAAATTTTTATTAAGGATAAACAAATGTAACGGTTTATTTTAATATAATTTTAATTTTCTTGCAAAAAAAGCTTTTCTATCAGCACTTTGGCCATCAAATAAAAAGACTCCTGTGAATATCCTGCTATATGGGGTGTAATAATAACATTGTGTTGCTGTAATAGCCATTCTATATGTTCGTTTTCTTTATGAGTGTAAGTGCCAAAATGTTCATTTTCTAACACATCTAAAGCTGCACCGGCAATATGCTTATTTTTTAAAGCATTTATTAATGCCTTTGTATCATGAACTTGCCCTCTTGCCGTATTAATGAAATAAGGTTGTTTCTGGAGTTTTTGAAAAAATTGCTGATTGGCTAAATGAAAGGTGTCTGGAGTTAGGGGTATATGTAATGATATTATGTCGGATTGTTCAATTATTTGCTCTAGCGATGCTTCATAAATATTATTTCTTGCAAATTCTTTTTTATACTTATCGTAGGCCAATATGGTAGTATCAAAACCGGTTAACAATTGTGCAAAGGCGCTTCCTGTATTACCAAATCCTATAATACCAACGGTTTTACCTTTTAGTTCTATTCCTCTATTTACTTCTCGTTGCCATAATTTATTTTTTACCTCATTATGGCTATGAGATATTTTATGCATAAGACTAAGTACCATGCCTAAAGCATGCTCTGCTACTGCATTTCGATTGCCCTCTGGACTACTAACACAACGAATTTTCCTAGCTTCTGCATATTTTACATCAATCAATTCCATTCCGGAACCTAATCGACCAATCCACTTAAGTTGTAGCGCTTTATCTAATAGTACGTTATCAATAGACAATCTAGTACTTATAATTAATCCTTCACAATCAACTAGTTGCATACTTAGCTCTTCATACGTCATATTAGGTTCATGTAACACAACATAACCATTTTGTTCAAGCTGTTCTTTCAAAAAAGAATGTGCGGATGTTGCTATAATCGCTTTTTTCATCAATAAAAAATAAGGGTTATACCATTTCGTGTGTTAAGGCTGCAAAATCATCTACACTTAACGCTTCTGCTCGTTTATCAAATATAGGTTTCTGTAAGGTTGTTGTTGTAAATAAATGCTTAACAGCATTGCGTAGCATTTTTCGTCGTTGATTAAACGCCACTTTAACCAAGTTGTGAAAATCTTTTTTAGTGCGCATTTGAGGGAGTGTTTCACGAGGCGTTAATTCTATAACTGCACTTTTTACTTTGGGTGGTGGATTAAAACATTGTTCATGTACTTCAAATAAATAGGTTACATTGAAATATGCTTGTATTAAAACACTTATCACACCATAGGTTTTACTGCCCGGAGAGGCTGCTACCCTTTGTGCTACTTCTTTTTGAAACATTCCTATTACAACATGTAATTGTTCACGCCAGTCTATTAATTTAAAAAGAATTTGAGAAGAAATATTGTATGGAAAATTTCCAATAACAGCAAATGGCTCTGTAAAGGGGGCATCCATTTCTAAAATACTGGCATGTATTAATTTAGCCTTGATAGTAGGATAGGTTTGTTTTAAATAGTTTATTTTTTCCTCATCTAACTCTACTGCTTTAAAATGAATATCTGGTATTTGAAGTAAATATTTTGTAAGTGCGCCACCGCCAGGGCCAACTTCTAACAAATATTGAAATGGATATTGCTGTAACACTGCTATTATTTTTTTACAAACATCTTCATCTTTTAAAAAATGCTGTCCCAGTGATTTTTTCAGTGTATACATATGGATATAAAAATAGGCATTAGAAATGAATAACATCTGCCTTGTTATTTATCGCTCTATACTAATTCTCTATTTATACCTAAAATCTTTTACTTTCGCACTATATATAAGTACATGACACAAGAACTATTTAAACCTTTAATTGGCTTCACTTGTGGCGATTTGAATGGTATTGGGTTGGAGCTAGTAATAAAAACACTGAGTGACAATCGAATACTAACTATTTGCACGCCCATTGTTTTTGCATCAAGCAAGAGTATTAATTTTTATAGAAAATCTTTACCAGAACATCAGCTCGCCTTTCAACCTATAAAAGATTTTTCCAAAATAAATAATAAACAAATAAATATTTTTAATTGCTGGGAAGAAGAGGTGGCTATAACACCAGGACAGTTGAATGAAACTGGAGGGAAATATGCTTTGCAATCCCTACAAGCAGCCGTAGATGCTGCCTTAAAAGGGCATATACATGGATTGGTTACCGCACCCATTCATAAAAAAAACATTCGGAATAATAGTTTTTCATATACAGGGCATACCCCATATTTAAAATCGGCGTTTAAAGTAGAAGATGTTGTTATGCTAATGGCTGCCGAAAATTTACGGGTAGCGTTGGTTACAGAACATATTCCTATTAAAGAGGTGGCGCAACAGTTAACCACAAAAAGAATTGTTAGCAAGCTCCAAATGTTACATGCTTCTCTTATTCGTGATTTTGGAATAGAAAAACCAAAAATAGCCGTATTGGGTTTAAACCCACATGCCGGTGATGAGGGCTTGATAGGTAATGAGGAAAATACAATTATTAAACCCGCTATACAAGAAGCCACACAGGCTGGTATTATGACCTTTGGGCCATATAGTGCAGATGCTTTTTTTGCAAGAGGACATTATACCTCTTTTGATGCGGTATTAGCCATGTATCATGATCAAGGACTCATTCCTTTTAAGTCTTTAGATGTAGGGGAAGGCGTTAATTTTACTGCAGGCTTACCGATTGTACGTACTTCACCAGACCACGGAACAGCGTTTGATATTGCAGGAAAGGGTATAGCAGATCCTACTTCCTTTTTACAAGCTATCTTTATTTGTGTTGATATCATACGTCAAAGAAATCAATACAGTGAAGATCGAAAAAACCCATTAAAAAAAACCAGTAAGTCTATGATAGCAAGTGCTGAAGACGAAAAAGTAGATGAATAAATTTTGGTCTACTTAAATAAATCATCTGCTTGCTTTTGCAGCATTTGATCTTCTCTTCCTGCACTCATACTATTCACTTGTTTTTGCATTGGATTATCTGCTAGTGGTATGTTGTTAGCTGTAGCAAAATCTTTTTGTGCTTTTATAAAAGCCTCCTCTAATTTACCTTCTTTTTCTGTTATAGATGATTGAGCTCCTGTAATTTTAGTGAGATCTTCTGTATCTTTTCCGTCAAGTAAACTTGTGTAATCAGTAGCAAACATTTCTTTATAAAATTTAAACAAGTCTATAGCCTTATCCCTAAACGTTGTATTACCCTTCCAAGCAGGCATATTTTGAAGATCTTTAATGTGTTGATCTATTTTAGATACTCCATCCGTCATAATTTTATTTCCTTTACTAGCATCTTGTTCTGAGGAAAACATAAGAATATCATTTAATACATCTTTTTGTTTCCCTATGATATAATTGTTATACTCTACAGCAGAAGCAAACGCGTTATTTGAATTTTTCTGTTCAATATTATCCATTGGTGAGGTTGCCTCCCCTTTTTGAGTAGCACCTTGTTGTTCTTTATTTATAACCTCTTGGCCTTTCGTTAACATTCCCTGCTCTTTGGTATCTTCGCTTTTACAAGAAGCTAACAATACTAAAAGCGCGATAATGTGAAAGAGAAATGTTTTTTTCATTTGTGTAAAATTTTGAACGAAGTTAATCGTAAAATTTACTATGCTATATGTAAAATTGAAACTTCTTGTAGAAGTTAACTTTTACTTAACTTATTTTTGAATTTTCATTTTTAGCCCATTGCCTCCCATAAATTTGCAACACTCATTAATGATTATCTTTTTATGAAAAAACAATTACGAAGAGAACAAGCACTAGAATACCACTCAAAAGATAGGCCAGGGAAAATAGAAGTTATCCCAACAAAAGAGGCTAAAACACAAAGAGACCTATCGCTTGCCTACTCTCCTGGTGTGGCAGAGCCGTGTAAAGAAATTCATAAAAACATTGAGAATGTTTATAAATATACTGCTAAGGGAAATTTGGTGGGTGTGATTAGTAATGGAACTGCTGTATTGGGGTTAGGAGATATAGGCCCTGAAGCAGGAAAACCTGTTATGGAGGGAAAAGGGGTGCTGTTTAAAATCTTTGCCGATATAGATGTTTTTGATATTGAGATCAATGAAACAGATCCTAAAAAATTTGTAGAAATTGTAAAAGCACTAGAGCCTACATTTGGTGGCATAAACTTAGAAGATATTAAAGCTCCGGAATGTTTTTATATAGAAAAAGAATTAAAAAAACAATTGCATATTCCTATTATGCACGACGATCAACATGGAACAGCCATTATTAGTGCTGCGGCCCTGTTAAATGCATTGGAATTGCAAAGAAAAAAAATAGATAAAACTAAATTTGTAGTAAACGGTGCTGGCGCTGCCGCCATAGCCTGCACAGAATTATATATTGCGTTGGGTGCAAAGCGTGAGAATTTTATGGTGTTTGATCGAAAAGGTTTGATACACAAAGGCCGTACAGATTTAGATGAATTAAAACAAAAGGTTGCTACCGACATAAAAAAAGATATAGATTTAGCAAAAGCTTTAAAAAATGGGGATGTCTTTATAGGATTGAGTGTGGGTAATGTGATCACAAAAGAAATGGTAAAATCAATGGCAAAAAATCCAATTATGGCAACAGGCCGTAGCGACTCTCCTAACCAAGTAAACAATGTATTAGGATTTCCCTACATATTTCGAGGGGCGCTAGATGTTAGGGCTACACAAATCAACGAAGCCATGAAATTAGCCGCAGTAAGGGCTTTGGCGGAATTGGCCAAAACGCCTGTTCCAGATATTGTTAATATGGCATATAACGAAAGTCATATTACATTTGGTCCTCAATACATCATACCAAAACCCGTAGATCCTCGACTTTTAACTACGGTGGCACCCGCAGTAGCCAAAGCAGCCATCAAAAGCGGTGTAGCGCTAAAACCTATTACAGATTGGGATAAGTATGTACAAGAACTCAATAAGCGGTTAGGCCTAGACAATCAATTAATGCGAGCAATAGGCAGCAAAGCTCGTAAAACACCTAAAAGAGTAGTATTTGCTGAAGCAGATAACATAAAAATTTTAAAAACAGCTTCTATTGTTTTAGATGAAGGCATTGCAAATCCTATTTTGTTAGGCGATGAAAAGCGAATACGGTTGTTGGCTTCAAGCAACGGTATTGATTTAGAAGATATACAAATTATTGACACAAGAAGCGATGCTACTGAAGAAAAACGAACATACTATGGAGAAATTCTTTTCAAAAAACGACAACGAAAAGGATTTAACTACTATGAGGCTAGAAAAATTATGAGAGAACGAAATTACTTTGGTTGCATGATGGTAGAAACAGGCGAAGCAGATGCACTAATATCCGGTCTTTCTCGAAATTATGCAGATACCATTCGACCAGCATTGCAGATAATTGGAATGGAGCAAGGTGTAAAAAAAGTTGCTGGTATGTACATTATGCTTACCAAAAAAGGACCCTTATTTTTAGCCGATACTACCGTTAACTTTCATCCAACTGCAGCAGAACTTGCAGACATTACATTGATGGTGGCCAAAGAAATTGAACAATTTAATATTGTGCCTCGTATTGCCATGTTGAGTTATTCTAACTTTGGAAGCAGTGCCTCCACAGAAGCAAAATTAGTGGCAGAAGCTAGGCGCATAGTAAAAGAACGAAGACCCACCTTGGTAGTAGATGGAGAGGTGCAGGCAAATGTAGCATTCAATAAAGAAATTTTAAAAGACAATTATGCATTTAGTGAATTATTAAAAGGTGATGTAAATACGCTTATCTTTCCTAATTTATCTGCAGGAAATGTTGCGTATACACTATTGCAAGAAATTGGAGGAGCAGATGCTATAGGACCCATTTTATTAGGCCTTAAAAAACCAGTACACATTTTACAATTAGGAAGTTCTGTACGTAGCATTGTAAACATGGTAACTATTGCTGTGGTAGATGCCCAAATGAAAGCAAAAAGCCTTCTTGATGATGTTGCTGCTAAAAAAAGTAATGGGCGTAAAAAGAGTAAAAAATAGGATATAATTTTTATGGTACAATAACTTTATTTAGATTTTAATATGCATATTTTCTCTGCCTTTGGTCAATATATTTTGATGCTTAAAAACATGTTTTCTAAGCCAGAGAATTGGAAAATGTATTGGAAAGAATATATGGTTCAATGCGTTTCTATAGGTATTGGATCTTTTAGCATTGTAGCAATCATCTCTGTCTTTATGGGCGCTGTTTCTGCTGTGCAAACAGCATACCAAATTACCAGCCCACTAATTCCTAAAACTACTATTGCACAAGTTGTTAGAGATACCGTAATCCTTGAA
>CAYVXB010000066.1:7195-11787 GCA_964454275.1 uncultured Chitinophagaceae bacterium
TCGTATTGGCTGGAGTAGTAGGTGGCCAGATAGCGAGTGAGTTAGGTAATATGCGAGTATCTGAACAAATTGATGCATTAGACATTATGGGAATGAATACACAGGCATATTTAATATTTCCTAAAATAGTAGGCTCCTTAACCGTTATTCCGTTGTTGGTTATTATTTCAACAGTATTAGGTATTTGGGGGGGGCGCTTAGTTACTGTTTTATCCGGCATTACCACTGCCGAAATATTTGATGCTGGATTACTTAGCTCTTTCAATGCATATAATATTTTTGTTGCTTTATGTAAAGCATATGTATTTGCTTTCATTATATCTAGCATTCCCTCTTATCATGGATATTATGTTAAAGGAGGTGCTTTGGAAATTGGCAAGGCCGGCACAAAATCTGTTGTAGTAAGTTGTATTATAATTTTACTAGCCGATTATATTATAGCCGCTTTATTGTTATAAATAGTTATTATATACATGATTGAATTAAAAACCATACAAAAAAAATTTGGCGATAAAACTATTTTACACAACATAAGCGCCGTTATGCAGGAAGGAAAGTGTAATCTTATTATTGGGGCTAGTGGCAGTGGCAAAACGGTGTTAATGAAATGCATTGTAGGTTTGTTTGAAGTAGATAGCGGAGAGGTTTTATATGAAAAAAAGAGCTTCACTAAAATGAATAACGAGGAACGAAAACAACTTCGTCAACAAATTGGCATGTTGTTTCAAGGCAGTGCCCTGTTTGATAGTATGACAGTAGAACAAAACGTAATGTTTCCTTTAAACATGTTTACCAATTGGCGGCTTCCTCAAAAACAAAAAAAAGTAAATGAAGTATTAGAACGTGTAAATTTAAAGGACACCAATAAAAAGTTTCCTGCTGAATTAAGTGGGGGTATGAAAAAAAGAGTGGGTATCGCCCGTGCTATTGTACTTAATCCAAAATATCTTTTTTGTGACGAACCTAATTCAGGACTCGACCCATTAACATCCTTACTCATCGATAAACTCATTAAAGAAATTACTATGGAATATAATATCACTACTGTCATCAATACCCACGACATGAATAGTGTAATGGAAATAGGGGATTATATTTTGTATATGTACGAAGGCTACAGACAATGGGAGGGAAGCAATAAAGATATCATTTATAGTACGGATGAAAAATTGAATGAGTTTATTTTTGCTTCAGAATTTTTGAAAGACGCTAAACAAATGAGAATGATTGAGGATAAAGAAAGTTCTAACAAAAAGTAATTTATTAAAATACATAAAAGTGACCCTTGCATATAATGAACAACATAAAACGTTTATTCGATTAAATGATAATAAGGTCAACATAGAATTTGCAACATTACAAAACGATATTACCCAATTCTCTTATTAATTCATTGTCACATTATTTTTTTACTTTTGATCCTATTCATCATTCATAAATCTTAATTCTAAACTCTTCATGAGCGTATTAGTAAATAAAAACAGCAAAATAATTGTACAGGGATTTACTGGAACAGAAGGCACTTTTCATGCTACACAAATGATAGAATATGGTACACAAGTAGTAGGTGGTGTAACACCAGGGAAAGGTGGAACAAAACATTTAGATAAACCCGTATTCAATACAGTAGCAGATGCTGTTAAACAAACCAATGCTGATGTAAGCATCATTTTTGTGCCCCCCGCTTTTGCAGCCGATGCTATTATGGAAGCCGCTGATGCAGGTATTAAGTTGATTGTCTGTATTACAGAAGGAATTCCTATTCAAGATATGGTTAAAGCTAAAGATTTTTTAAAAGGAAAAAATACTCGTTTAATTGGGCCAAATTGCCCAGGTGTAATTACTCCTGGCGAATGTAAAGTGGGAATTATGCCAGGATTTGTTTTCAAAGCCGGTAAAATAGGTATTGTATCTAAATCGGGAACATTAACCTATGAAGCAGCAGATCAGGTTGTTAAAGCAGGTTTAGGAATTAGCACAGCTATAGGTATTGGTGGCGACCCTATTATTGGCACCACTACTAAAGAAGCAGTAGAACTACTAATGAATGATAAAGAAACAGACGGTATTATTATGATTGGTGAAATTGGCGGCGGCATGGAAGCAGAAGCTGCTCAATGGATAAAAGTAAATAATAAAAAACCAGTTGTAGGTTTCATTGCTGGGCAAACAGCTCCTCCCGGAAGACGTATGGGCCATGCAGGTGCTATTATTGGTGGTGCAGATGATACTGCTGCAGCTAAAATGAAAATTATGGCAGCATGTGGAATTGAGGTAGTAGCAAGTCCTGCTGATATTGGAGCTACTATGCAAAAAGTATTAAAAAAAGTATAAGCCGAACGCAATAGCTGCTTAATATAAGATCACTATAATTTAATATGACAAGGTGATATCTATTGAACCTCTAGCGTAAGTCATCAAAATTTCTCTATTGCAATACATATTGCATAAATATATCCTCTGCGTTTTCTTTTCGTACTCGGCGGTCTTTGCGGTAAATGCTAGCTAAACCGCAGAGGGCACAAAGAACGCAAAGAAGACGCAAAGTAAATTTAACTATCATCAGTATATTACATGCTTGACTTACGCTAGAGGTTCATTTTAATACAGAAGATTGAATTTTAAAACTACTCATCCAACTTCAACACCGCTAAAAAAGCTTCTTGAGGTATCACCACATTTCCAATTTGACGCATACGCTTTTTACCTTCTTTTTGTTTTTCGAGTAGTTTGCGTTTGCGGCTAATATCACCACCATAACATTTGGCAGTAACATCTTTTCGAAGAGCAGAAATCGTTTCCCGAGCCACCACTTTAGCGCCAATAGCAGCTTGTATGGCAATTTGAAATTGTTGTCGAGGTAATAATTCTTTTAATTTTTCGCACAACCTGCGCCCAAAATGCTGTGCACGACTACGATGGATTAATGCACTTAAAGCATCTACTTTGTCGCCATTTAATAGAACATCCATTTTTACAATATCACTATCCCGGTATCCAATAGGAGAGTAATCAAAAGAGGCATACCCTCTCGTTTGACTTTTTAATTTATCGTAGAAATCAAAAACGGTTTCGGTAAGGGGCATTTCAAACGTTAATTCTACTCTTGTGCTGGTTAAATAACTCTGGTTTAATAAAATACCTCGTTTACTGATACACAACGTCATTATACTACCAATATAGTCTGGTTTGGTAATAATTTGTGCCTTGATAAAGGGTTCTTCTATACGTTCTATTCGAGTAGCATCAGGCATTTCGGAAGGATTGTTTACAATTATTTTTTCTCCTTTGGTAGTGTATGCAATAAAACTTACGTTGGGAACAGTTGTAATTACTGTTTGATTGAATTCTCTTTCTAATCGTTCTTGTATAATTTCCATGTGCAGCATTCCAAGAAAGCCGCACCGAAAACCAAATCCCAATGCTTGTGAGGTTTCTAGTTCGTATGTGAGTGATGCGTCGTTGAGTTGCAATTTATCCATACAATCTCTTAACACTTCAAAATCTTCTGTTACAACAGGAAAAATACCTGCAAACACCATAGGTTTGACTTCTTCAAAACCTTGTATAGCTGCAGTACAAGGATTTTTAGCCAGTGTAATCGTATCCCCAACTTTTACTTCTTTAGCATCTTTTATACCTGTAATAATATAGCCCACATCACCTGCCGAAACTTGATTTTGGGGTTCAATAGCTAATTTCAATATTCCTATTTCATCAGCCTCATATTCCATGCCTGTATTAAAGAATTTTACTTTATCTCCTTTTTTTAGTGTTCCGTTAAATATTCTATAATACGCAATGATTCCTCTGAAGCTATTGAATACACTATCAAATATTAATGCTTGCAAAGGAGCTTCTGGATTGCCTTTTGGAGTAGGTATCCGTTGTATAATTGCTTCTAAAATTTCATCTATCCCAATACCTGTTTTACCACTAGCTTCTAAAATTTCATTTTCTTTACAACCAATTAATTCGATAATTTGATCTTTTACTTCAGCAATCATAGCGCCATCCATATCAATTTTGTTGATAACAGGAATAATTTCTAAATCATTATCGATAGCTAAGTATAGGTTAGATATGGTTTGTGCTTGAATACCTTGAGTGGCATCCACCAACAGTAGAGCGCCTTCACAAGCAGCTAATGCTCGAGATACTTCGTATGAAAAGTCCACATGTCCAGGAGTGTCTATTAGATTGAGTGTATATTTTTCATTTTTATACACATAATCCATTTGAATAGCATGGCTCTTAATGGTAATACCTTTTTCTCTTTCCAAATCCATATCATCTAATACCTGAGATTGCATATCTCGATCAGATATGGTTTTAGTAACTTCAAGCAACCGATCTGCCAGTGTGCTTTTCCCATGATCAATATGGGCTATAATGCAAAAATTTCTAATATTCTTCATATTGCTGCGAAGGTAAAGAATATAGAAGGAAGAATGGGGAATAGAGCATTAAGCTATTGTTGATGTCTATTTGAACACCAAGGCTATTGATTAAAACCGCTTTAAAGAACTGCCTCAAAAGGGCGCTTTTCATTTTGCCATATTAGCCACTGATGAGGACACGCTACAGCAAGT
>CAYVXB010000067.1:0-11684 GCA_964454275.1 uncultured Chitinophagaceae bacterium
AGCTATTTACCGCTATAACTATAGGAGCAAAACTTTCTATTGTTCCTAATACCCTCAAACAAGACGTTCAGCTCCTAGGTGATTATATAGCGGATCACCAAATACATGTAGCTACGCTACCGCCTTCTTTACTTAGCGCAATGGCTTATAAGGAGTATGCTTCTCTTAAAACATTAATTGTTGCAGGGGAGGCTTGTCCAACACAAACGATGCGTACATGGAGTAGAGGTAGAAGATTCATCAATGCTTATGGTCCTACAGAGGGCACTGTTTGTGCAACGATGTATAAATATAAAGAAGGAAACTTAAGTACTAATATAGGTCGTCCAATCAACAATATTAAAGTGTATGTGTTGGATCCAAATAATAATCCTGTTCCTATAGGTGTTGTTGGAGAATTATACATAGGTGGAGCCGGCTTAGCAAGAGGGTATGTAAACAACAAAGCGTTAACAGCAGAACGGTTTATACAAAATCCATTTGCTACGGAAGCTGACAAAGCCAAAGGCTATACGAGATTATATAAAACAGGTGATGTAGTAAGATGGCTACCCGATGGTAATATAGAATATATTGGTCGTAATGATGATCAAGTAAAAATACGAGGCTATAGAATAGAGTTAGGCGAGATAGAGCATGCTCTAACACAGATACAAGGTATTCAACAAGCTTGTGTTTTAGCTAAAGAAAGAAAAACAGAAACCAGCAATCATAAATATTTAGTCGCTTATTATGTTTTGGATGATAAGAATACTCTCCTTAGCTCAACAACTATTCTAGAAAAATTATCTCAAGGGTTGCCTGAATATATGGTTCCGGCTGCATTGATTGCAATGGAATCCTTTCCATTAACCATCAATGGTAAATTAGATAAACAGGCTCTACCCGATCCTGAATTTAATAATGAATCAAATTACGTTAAGCCAGAAACGGAATTGGAATTTAAATTATGTGAGATTTGGCAAGAAATTCTTGGTTTAAATAAGATAAGTATCAAAGACAATTTCTTTCGGATAGGTGGAGATTCAATATTAAGTATTCAGATATCAAGTCGTATAAGACAAGCAGGTTTTAGTTGCCAAGTAAAAGATATTTTTGAATATAAGACTATTGCAAAATTAGCAGAATATCTGAGTAAAAAAACTTCAGAAGTATCTATTAAAACAGAGCAAGGGGTGTTAATAGGAGCATTGGACTTGCTACCTATACAGCAATGGTTTGTAGAAAAAGTTGAGCATAGAGCATTTGTAAAGCCGAATCATTGGAATCAAAGTTTTTTGATTAAGGTACCTGAATTAGATACAGAGAAACTTAAAACTATTATTCAGACATTAGTTTCTTATCATGATGTACTGCGCATTCAGTATACTAAAGAACAAGAAGCGAATACAACTAAAATTCATTGGAAACAAGTTTATCAATCACACATTGCATTGCCTGAATTTAAAATTTTAGATATAAGCAAACATACAGCAACAGAAGTTCAGCAAATACTTACAAACTGGCAAAGTGATTTTGATTTAGAGCGAGGAATTTTATTTCAGGCAGGTTACCTGTATGGTTACAAAGATGGCAGTGCAAGAATATACTTTGCCTTACACCACATGATAGTAGATGCGGTAAGTTGGCGCATTTTAACTGAAGATATCAAAACCTTATATGAAGGAAAGACCTTACCACCAAAAGGTAGTAGTTATCGTCAATGGGTAAACAGTGTAAAAAATTATCCTGAACAGCACCCATTGGAAGTAGCCTATTGGAAAGATCAATTGAATGGTATGTCCAAGTATAGTCTTGAAAATCATCAGACAAAACGCAGTGAAGTTTTTTTTGAACTAGATAGAATATCGACCAAGTCCTTATTACAAGAAGCCTCCAAAGCTTACCACACCGAGATAAATGATTTGCTACTAACTGCATTGGCTTATGCACTTAAAGAAATCAACAATAGCAATACTCAATGTATTACTTTAGAAGGACATGGCAGAGAAGATATAGATCATTTTATTGATCATAGTAGAACAGTAGGTTGGTTTACCACTATGTTCCCTATTAAATTAGAGCTACAAAACAATCTTAAAGAAAGTATTCAATGCATAAAAGAGAGCTTACGAAATGTTCCCAATAAAGGAATAGGATTTGGCGCCTTTGCAACAGCTAAAGAAACCAGTTATACTCATGCAGATTTAGCCCCAATTAGCTTTAATTATTTAGGACAATTCGATGTACAGGAAAGAGATTGGCAGATAGTATCAGAAGACAGCGGCAATAGTATGGACTTAGCCAACAAAGATCATAATATAATTAATATCAATGGCATGGTTAGTAACGGCAAAATTGGTTTTAGTGTTGTTACCAGATTAGGAGAAGATGTTACAAAAAAGTTGAGTGATAGTTTTGAAAACCAGCTAACAAAAATTATTAATCATTGTAATGAAAAGTTAGAAAATAAAGAAGTTAGCTATACTCCAAGTGATTTTAAATCAGTACGAATTAGTCAATCATTGTTAGATAAATTACAGTTAAAAGCTAAAAAACCAATTTGAAAATGGAAAACGAAATAGAATTTATTTTTCCAGCGAGTAGTTTGCAGCAAGGATTTATTTACCATGCTTTAAGCCAGACAGAAGATGATGCTTATCGTGTGCAAATATTGTATGACTACCATGAAGCATTAAACATTGCTATATATATAAAGGCATGGGAGTATTGCATAGCTCAATATCCAACTTTACGAACAGCCTTTAATTGGGAAGAAGATATTATTCAGATTATCTATAAGCAAGGTAAACTGGATTATCATGTACATGATATCAGCCATCTTTCTAGCCAACAAGAACGTGATGCTGCAATAGAAAATATTCAGATAAAGGATAGAAAACAAGGCTTTGATTTAACCCAGCCTACACTACTTAGATTGCATATCATCAAACAGGCATCAGCTTATTACACTGTATTAAAAACCGAACATCATAGTATAGCAGATGGTTGGAGTGAACCTATTTTGTTAACAAGTTTACATCATTATTATAAAGAACTTATAAACAACAAAACTCCAAACATAAAAGAAGATACTGCTTACCTAGAAGCGCAAGAATATATCAATAAACATAAAAGCACTATACAAGATTATTGGAAAATAACTTTAGCTGAAGTGGATAGTGTCAATGATATTAATGCCATACTTAGTACGCAGATAGATGTTAACAGCTATAAGCAGTTAGAGAACCCTGCAAGTAGTAACCTTGAAATTAAAGGTGATTTTTACGATCAACTTAAAGTCTTTACACTCAAAGAAGGAATTACCATCAATGTACTAGTACAGTTTATATGGCATAAGCTACTTCATGTTTACAGCAATAGCCTGAAAAGTATAGTAGGCACAACGGTTTCAGGTAGAGACCTGCCTATTGATGGTATAATAGAAAGTGTTGGATTATATATTAATACCTTACCGCTGATAATCAACTGGGAAAATAATAACAGTATAAAAGTACAACTCCATGAAATTCAGAAAAAGATTACGGAACTAAACACACATAGTTTTGCTGAATTGGCAAAACTGCAAAAAGATGGTGAAAGGATATTTCATAGTTTGTTTGTCTATGAAAACTATCCTGCTCCCAAAGGAGGAAATGATAGCGCACAAATAAGTTTTAGAAATTCTATTGAGAAAGTAGATTATCCACTAAGTGTTATAGCTTATGAACAAGACAATTCGTTAACAATTAGTTTAAATTATGACAGTATTTGTTTAACCGAAAATAAAGCACAGCAGCACCTTGTAACCTTAAAACACATTGTTCATCAGATATTAGAGAACCCGAATAAACCTCACAATCAGATTTCTCTACTCGAGCCCGAAGCATACAAAAAAATCATTTATGATTGGAATGCAACAGATAAGGATTATGCAGAGGATAAGACTATTTATCAACTATTCCAAGAACAAGTAGCAAAAACGCCGAACAATATAGCTTTGGTTTATGAACAAGAACAGCTAACCTATGCAGAGCTCAATGAAAAAAGTAACCGATTAGCCCGTCACATCAGAGCTCAATATGAACAAAGAACAAAACAATCACTTAAACCAGATACATTGATTGCTTTATGTTTAGATAGAAGTTTAGAAATGATAATAGGGATATTGGCTGTACTAAAGGCAGGCGGAGCGTATGTTCCAATAGATCCAAATTATCCGCAAGATAGAATTGATTATATACTAGAAGATACGCAAGCTAAACTAATACTGAGTCAAAAAAATTTAATCGCAAGTAATCAAATACAACTATCACAAGATAAAATCATTTACATAGATTTATCTGAAAAACTATACAATATAGAAGACACATCCAATCTTCCACAACACAGCAAATCCAATGATATTGCTTATGTCATTTACACCTCAGGAACCACTGGTAAACCAAAGGGCGTAATGGTTGAGCATAAAAGTATTTCCAGTAAAAGTAATTTTTATCAATATGAATATGGTGTAAACCATAATCAAATTAGTTTATTTTATCGTAGTTATGGATTTGACGGATCTATTGAAGAATACTTGATTCCCTTATTGCATGGAGCAAAAACAATTATTTATGCCCCACCTATTTTTGATTTGAGTTTGTTTATAAACATTATTAAAGAGAAAAAAATTACAAAAGTTAATATGCCTCCACAACTTTTGTACAAAGTCATAGAGATAGATAATAGCGTATTAGATAATTTAAAAATATTGATTTCAGGCGGTGATAAGCTAGACTTTTCTGTACTACATCAATACAATTATAATTGTGCAGTTTACAATTCGTATGGGCCAACAGAATGCACAATTGATACTCATATTTACAAAGTCAACTATCTTGATAAAACATACAAAACACATCAATCTTGTATCGGAAAAAATGTATTTGATTGTAAATCTTATGTACTAGATCCAGCCAACAACCCTGTACCTATAGGCGTTACAGGAGAGCTATACATAGGCGGAGCTGGCTTAGCAAGAGGCTATTTAAATAGCCCTGGGTTAACTGCGGAACGATTTATTTCCAATCCATTTGCGACAAAATCGGATAAGGCAAAAGGCTATACCCGGTTATACAAAACCGGTGATTTAGTAAAATGGTTACCCGACGGTAATCTCGAGTATATAGGCAGGAACGATGATCAAGTAAAAATACGGGGCTATAGAATTGAGTTAGGCGAGATAGAGCATGCCTTAACTCAAATACAAGGTATTAAACAAGCTTGTGTTGTAGCTAATGAAAGAAAAACAGCAACCAGCAGCCATAAATATTTAGTCGCTTATTATGTTTTGAATAACAGAGATACTCCACTTACTTCAACTACTATTCTAGATAAGCTATCCCAAGCCTTACCAACATACATGATACCCGATGCATTGATAGCCATGGAATCCTTTCCATTAACCATCAATGGCAAACTAGACAAACGTGCCCTACCCCAACCTGACCTTAGCTCAGCAGCAACATATATTGCACCAACCCTTGAAACCGAAGCCCTAATATGCAAAATTTGGCAAGAAGTGCTAGGCTTAGAAAGAGTAGGCATCACTGATAATTTCTTTAGGATAGGTGGCAACTCTATTCTGGCTATACAAGTATCACATCGTATGACTAAGGCATTAGGCCATGATGTAAAGGTTGCTGATATTTTTAAGTACAAAACAATCGCACAGTTGCATGCTCACAGCCTGGGAAAAGCACAGATACTTATACCTAAAATACATGCTAACCAAGCTATGCTTTCTTTTGCTCAGGAACGGCTTTGGTTTATAGAACAGTATGAACAAGGCACCAATGCCTACCATATTCCTGAGGTTTTTGAACTTGCTACTGATACGGATGTAAAAGGTGTAAAATATGCGTTGCAACAAATAGTATCTAGGCATGAAGTATTAAGAACTACTATTGAGCAAGGCATTCAAAAAGTGCATAATGAACCCTTGTCTATTGAAGAGATAAGATTAACAGATCAACAAGATTATCATGCCCTTATTAAAGAACACGCCAATCATCCTTTTGATTTAAGTAGAGACTATCCTATTCGAGTTAAGTTTTACATTATTGAATCAAGCACTGATCCTTCCTTACGTAAAACTTTATTGTTAATCAATACTCATCATATAGCTAGTGATGGCTGGTCTGGAGATATCTTTCAAAAAGAACTATTTGCTTATTATGAAGCATATATCAACAAGGATACAACATTTAGTCTACCTGCATTAGAGATACAATATAAAGATTATGCAGTTTGGCAAAAGACTTATTTAACGGGAGATACCTTAGCAAAGCAATTAAGTTATTGGAAAAATACATTAACAGGTTATGAACCCTTAGCATTCCCTACTGATTATGCAAGACCTAACGAGATAGACTATAGAGGTGCACATCATCGTTTTACACTCAACAAAGAAATTACTCAACAACTAAGATCATTAGCCCAAGCCTATGGCGTAACCTTGCACAGTGTACTGTTAAGTAGCATTACCATTCTACTGAGTAAATATACCGGACAGGACGATATTGTAATTGGTAGCCCTATTGCTAACAGGCACCATATGCAAACAGAAGGTCTTATTGGCTTTTTTGTCAATATGCTTGTGAATAGAACAGTGCTGCATAACACTCAAAGTTTTGAGGCATTAATACAACAAGTGCAGCAGCAACAAATAGAAGCTCAAAACCACCAAGACTTACCCTTTGAAAAGTTGGTTGATGAATTAGCAGTTGAGCGTGATCCCGCTCGCCATCCCATTTTTCAAATTATGTTTGGCGTACAGAGCTTTGGTGGAGAAGACAAAGCCTCAGATCAACAAAAGAACTACCTCAAACCTTATCAGGTAGAGGATAGTTATGAGATAGAAAAATTTGATTTATCCATCACTATAGAGGATACGCAACAAGAGACGCTTGTAGGGCAAATTAGCTATGCAACGAGCTTATTTCATAGAGATACTATAATCAGGCTTGTAGATCATTATACGCATTTGCTTACCCAGCTTACCGAAGCGCCAAAGAAAGCATACAGTGCATGTAGTTTATTGAATACTGAGGCGTACAAGAAAATCATTTATGATTGGAATGCAACAGATAAAGATTATCCAAGCAACAAAACGATTCATCAACTATTTCAAGAGCAAGTAGCAAAAACGCCGAACAATATAGCTTTGGTTTACCAAGATCAACAACTAACGTATAAACAGCTTAATGAAAAAAGTAATCAATTAGCTCATCACCTTAGCGCTGAATATGAACAAAGAACAAAACAAGTACTTAGCCCAGATACTTTGATTGCTTTATGTTTGGA
Organism: uncultured Chitinophagaceae bacterium; assembly: GCA_964454275.1. Classification (GTDB taxonomy): domain Bacteria; phylum Bacteroidota; class Bacteroidia; order Chitinophagales; family Chitinophagaceae; genus CAYVXB01. The sequence continues at coordinate 7,327 of CAYVXB010000067.1, forward strand.
TAGAGGTTTAGAAATGGTCGTAGGGATACTGGCCGTGTTAAAGGCAGGCGGAGCGTATGTGCCAATAGATCCAAGCTATCCGCAACAAAGAATAAATTATATATTGGAAGATACGCAAGCAGCATTCATACTTAGTCAAAAGCATCTAAGCGAAAACGAGCATACTAAACTACCACAAGAAAAAGTTATTTATATTGATTTAACAGAACAACTATATAACAAAGAAGAAACATCTAATCTTCCACAACACAGTAAATCCAATAACATTGCTTATGTGATTTACACTTCAGGAACCACCGGTAAACCTAAGGGGGTAATGGTTGAGCATAAGGGGATAATTAATTTAATACAGAATCAAATTAATTATTTTGATATGAAGCCTGAAGATAACGCTATGCAATTTGCTGCTTATGTTTTTGATGCTTCTGTTTCTGAGCTATTTACCGCTATAACTATAGGAGCAAAACTTTCTATTGTTCCTAATACCCTAAAACAAGACGTTCAGCTCTTAAGTGATTATATAGCGCATCATCAAATACATGTAGCTACGCTACCGCCTTCTTTACTTAGTGCAATGGCGTATAAGGAATATGTTTCTCTTAAAACATTAATTGTTGCAGGGGAGGCTTGTCCAACACAAACGATGTTTACATGGAGTAGAGGTAGAAGATTCATCAATGCCTATGGTCCTACAGAGGGCACTGTTTGTACAACGATGTATAAATATAAAGAAGGGAACTTAAGTACTAATATAGGTCGTCCAATCAACAATACTAAAGTGTATGTGCTGGATCCAAATAATAATCCTGTTCCTATAGGTGTTGTTGGAGAATTATACATAGGTGGAGCCGGCTTAGCAAGAGGGTATGTAAACAACAAAGCGTTAACAGCAGAACGGTTTATTGCTAATCCATTTGCTACAGAATCGGATACTGCAAAAGGTTATACAAGATTGTATAAAACAGGTGATTTGGTAAGATGGCTACCCGATGGTAATCTCGAATATATAGGCAGGAACGATGATCAGGTGAAAATACGTGGCTATAGAATAGAATTAGGCGAGGTAGAGCATGCCTTAACACATATACAAGGTATTAAACAAGCTTGTGTAATAACTAAAGAAAGAAAAACGGAAACAACCAGTAATAAATATTTAGTTGGTTATTATGTATTAACTAGTAGTGATGCTGCATTAACTCAAGCGGAAATATTAAACAAATTATCTCAAGGGTTGCCTGAATATATGGTACCCAATGCGTTGGTAGCCATGGAATCATTCCCACTAACCATTAATGGTAAATTAGATAAACAGGCTCTACCCGATCCTGAATTTAGTAATGAAGCAGAGTATGTTAAGCCAGAAACAGAATTGGAAATTAAATTATGTGAGATTTATGCAGAAACGTTAGGATTGACAACTGATCAAATTAGTACCCATCAGAGTTTTTTTAGAATGGGTGGCAATTCTATTTTAAGTATTCAACTCAAACAAAAGTTAAATCAACTCCATGAATTTAAGCATATAAGTGTGGCTGATTTATTTAAGTTCAATACCATTCATAAACTTATTCAAAGCATTCAGCAAAACCATTTAACAAACTATAAACTACAACAAACTAGATTTCAAAGCAATGATCATGAAATTGCAATTATTGGTATTTCAGGAGCATTTAGCGGAGCGAGCAACATAACAGCGTTTTGGCAATTAATCTCCAATCAGCAAGAAGGAATTCAATTTTACAATAGAGAAGAATGCATACAATTAGGTGTAGATGAAGCTTTACTAGCAGATCCTAATTATATTGCTGTAGCAGGTGCAGTTAAAGATATTGAACTATTTGATCCAATGTTTTGGGATATTTCTCCCAACGAAGCCAAACAACTCGATCCACAAATTCGTAAATTTATGGAGCATTGTTGGTTTGTGTTAGAATCCTCTGGATATGCGCACCAACGAAAAAATTACAACATAGGAGTATTTGCGGGCAGTGGGCATAGTGATTACTTCTATGATCATATTGTGCATGGAGAAATAGCTGATCAAATTAACATGTGGGAAGCATCCAACTCAAACAGTAAAGATGCATTAACCACCAAAACAGCTTTTCTTTTAAGTTTATCAGGTCCGGCAAACTCTATAAATACTGCTTGTTCTACAGGATTGGTATCTGTAGTGGAAGCGTGTAAAAATTTACAAGTTGGTGCTTGTGATATGGCTTTGGCAGGCGGGGTATCTCTAGCGCTTCCAGAGCAGGTAGGCTATGTATATCAGGAAGGAATGATTTTATCTAAAGATGGCCATTGCAAAACCTTTGATAAAGAAGCATCGGGCACAATTGCAGGATCTGGAGTAGGTGTTGTTTTACTCAAACGTTTAGGAGATGCGATTAAAGACGGAGATACAATTATAGGCGTAATTAAAGGATATGCAACCAATAATGATGGAGATCGAAAAACAGGTTATACCGCTCCATCTGTTGTAGGTCAAAGCGAATGCATCATTAACGCTCAAAGAATGGCAGGCATTATACCTAATCAAATTGATTATGTAGAATGTCATGGCACAGCTACTCATTTAGGAGATTCCATAGAAGTTCAGGCATTAAAAGAAGCCTTTACATATAATCAACCAAAAGAAAACCAGATAAAACATAAAACAGTATTAGGAGCAGTAAAAGCTAATATTGGGCATAGTGATTCTGCTGCTGGCACAGCAGGCTTAATTAAAGTTTGTGCTATGTTGCAGCATAATATCATACCAGGGCAGGTTAACTTTCACACAGCTAATCCTGAATTACATATTGATCAAACTCATTTTGAAATTATTAAAGAAAATAAAACATGGTTACCTCAAGCAAATAAGCAGCGCTTAGCCGGTGTAAGCTCATTTGGTATTGGAGGTACCAATGCACATGTTATTATCGGCGATTATATTGATCCAATAAAAAAACACAATCAAAATGGAATAAGTGATTTGTCCTCAACCAAAGAACTAGATAATCCGGTAAAATATATTATTCCTTTATCAGCCAAAAGCAGGTTATCTCTAGAACATTACAAACAAGCCTTAATTAGATATGTAACGGAACAGAATGAGCGTAATCCTTCATTCAACATTCAAGATATTGCATATACCTTACAAGAAAGAAGAGAACACTTTAATTATAGAAATGCTTATTGTGCCAGTAGCGTAGATGAATTAATGAGTGAGTTAAAACTTGATACAACATATACACAAGTAAATGTAGAGCACAAGAATAAAATGGTACTTATGTTCCCCGGTCAAGGTGGGCAATACACACACATGGCAAGAGCGTTGTATGATAATGAACAGATTTTTAAAAATACTATTGATCAGTGTATAGCATTAGCCAATCAACATCTAGCGGTTGATCTTTATGATGTGATGTATCCTGAAGAAGCATCCTCACCATACGATATTAATGAAATTCAATGGACGCCAATATCATTATTTATTATTGGATATGCTTTGTCAAAATATATAGATCATTTAGGTGTTAAAGCAGATGCTTATATTGGCCATAGCTTTGGCGAGTACGTTGCAGCAACTTTATCAGGTGTGTTTAGTTTAGAAGATGCGATAAAAGTAGTGATTGCTAGAGGCCGGCTAATGCAATCCATGCAGCCAGGCAGTATGCTAGCCATTAATGCTAAAGAAGAAGCCATTCAATCAATTGTAAAAGAGTGCGACTGCGAAATAGCGGTGATTAATTCAATAGAAGATGTCGTTGCTTCAGGTAGTAGTGAGGATATTGAAAAACTACAAAAAGTGCTAGATAAGCAAGCCATTCCATGGGTTAAAATAAACGGCTCTGTTGCAGGCCATTCAAAAATAATGGAGCAAGCAGCTATTGAATTTGAAGGGGTGTTTCAGCATATCAAATTAAATAAACCTACAAAACATTTTATTTCTAATGTAACGGGTGAAATTGCTAAAGAAGAAGTAACAACAGCAAAGTATTGGTGCAAGCAGCTTAGAAACACTGTTCAATTTGCAAAAGGAATAAATAGCTTAAGTAAACATTTTAATCATCAAATTAATTTTATTGAAATTGGCCCCGGTAAAGGATTAGGTTATTTTGTGCATAAACATAAAAACGCAAACAACTATAAATCCATACAAACCATACAACTATTGCCTTCAGCAAAAGAAACAAAAATAAATAAAGACCAAGCCTATCAACATATAGCTTATAAAGAAGATATTATAGCAAAACTTTGGATGCACAATATTATTCAGAAACCTAATGAAATTAAATTATTTACACATGCAAAACTGCAAACAAGTTTACCTACTTATCAATTTGATTATCAAAAATGTTGGTTAGAAAAAGGAG
>CAYVXB010000068.1:0-11351 GCA_964454275.1 uncultured Chitinophagaceae bacterium
CTTAAAATGCCCTACAATCAATCAATTATTGACCCTTACTATGACTAGGGGTATGTAATAATAATTCAACATAAGTTAAGTTTGTGCTTTATATAGGCTGTGATTAACCGCCGCTAACTCCTCCACGCACAAAATCAACACTTGTAAATAATCTTGACAGTAGATATCATCTTATACATATATACTTAACATAAGTGTATCATATTGATAAGTTTCATAATAAGATATTATGGGGATATAGACAAAGCTATAATTCCAAAATTTCATTTTTAGCCTAATAGGTCAAATTCGTCAAATTTACAATTTTACTATATATTGGGTTGCGCTGGCATGTGCCGGTGTTGTAAAAAAGCCACACTTTTATAAAACCTCAACAAAAAGTGCCGTAAATTGTCACTTATTGGTCGCCGCTACCCTAAAATGGGATGGGGTTGGGGTCCGAAGGGGATTTTGGAAAAACCCTAAAAATAAGTAATAACAAAGGGTTAGCAGTTATTTCAAAAACTGTCTTATTAACAATCCTTAATAATTCCTAATACTTACTTATAAAGAGATAGATAGAGATACTAATATCACACTCTAAACAAAAACTTATATAATAGAATAGGAAAATAATATCCACACCTTCTTTTCCTAATTGACATTGCAATACCCTTTTGATACCCTTTTATTAACAAGGAGTTTAAAATGAGTAGAAATATTGGCCGCTATAAACACTTAACAGCAGAAGATATTGATAATATTGCAAAACAAGAGCAAATGTTTGATTCTAGTGAGTATTATCAAAATTCGATGAATGAAAAGGAGTTTTGGGCTATAAATAGGCCCCTAAAAGTAAAAGTAAAGGTAGGAAGGCACATTCCAAGACAAGTATTAGGTAGAAATTATGAAGATGATTTAATTAAAGTTGTTCCTAATTATAATCCATCCTCCAATAAGTTAATCTTTCGAGAAAATAATTTAAACTATATCAATACATATGCACCGCCGAAGCATCTTGAAGAGAGTTTTTGGTCTACGGAAACTAGGGTAGCGGCGACCAAACGGAAACTTGATACTAAAACGTGGTCTGAAATCCCTGATTGTTATTTAGAATTTTTTAGTCATCTATTTGATAATGATTATATGTCAATTTGCTATTTTTTAGATTGGTTAGCAACTGCCATAGATTCCAAAAGTCGCAATCTAACTGCATTAACCCTTATTTCAATGCCGGGGGCTGGGAAGGGTGTCTTATTTGAACAAGTATTGGCTCCATTATTTGGTGAGCACAATGTGGGAATAGTCTCAGGAGAGAATGCATTTGTTAATCAGTTCAATGGAGTGTTCTCAGATAAGCAGGTTATTTTATTAGATGAGGCGGACTTAAGTAAAACAGAGTATATGAACCGTTTTAAAACATTGGTTAATGATAAGCTTGAAGTCGAGAAGAAGGGGGCAGAAAAACTTAATGTAAAGAATTGGCTTAACATTATAATTGCCTCGAATAATTTAAATGCAATTAAGATTGAAGAAGGTGACCGAAGATTCAGTGTGGTAAATACGACGAGACGAATGTTGGGCGACTTCTTTCCTAATGTGTCTGAGTTAATTAAAGAATTAAACAATCCAGATAATATTGCAAAACTATATAAATGGTTAATACAACATCAACCAGAGCGAGATATGAATCGCCCCTTTATAACTGCAAAATTAGAAGAAGTAAAAGATGCGGGGCTTAATGTATGGGAGCGGGCAGCATTACAGTATTTTAATGAGCTTCTTGTAAAAAATAATAAAAAAGAAGTGGTTATATCTTTAAAAGACCTACAAGCACATTTAGAAACTGAATATAAAATAACAAAAGTTCCAGGATTTAAGCGATTTTCTCAATTAGCAGATAGATATAAAACTATATTTAAAGTAGTTAAATTAGCAAAATATAATAATTGTCATGGTGTTAAGATTTTTGGCTTGTACGATACAAGTTCTTTTGATAGGATGGAAGTAAGTGATGAGGATTTAACCAAAACCGCCGGTAATAACATGATGAGTAAAATAGGAGTTGTGAGATGATGATATTAACAATCCACCACATAATTAATACAAATGGGATGATATCTATAGAAGAGGGGACAGAGGCTGAAATAAAATTTACTCCAATTAATTCAAAAAAGAGTTTTATTGTGGAGTTTTATACTGATGAAAAAAGAAAAGATGCCTTTCGTGCTATATTACACGGACTTGAGTTTCAATGGCCTGTTGTAGACCTTCGTAGTTATGAAAGAGGGGGTAATTAAATGAAAACACAAGAGACTAATTGTCCAAATATACAATTTGAATCCCGGCTAAACCAATGGGCCGAAGTATTATTTGACCCCGAAGATTTGATTTGCAATACCAACACCCCATTTGGGGTATCCCTAATTCCGTCAACACACATACAAAAGCATATCTATACAAGTATTAATGCAATGACTGAGTCAAGAAAAGATATAAATGTGGCTAAATACAGGTCAATCCTATTGGAGTTCGATGAAAAAAGTATTAAGGCCCAATTAAACTTTATTAAAAGGTCGAAAATACCATATACAAGTTTAGTATTTAGTGGAGGTAAGAGTATCCATTGTGTAATCTCATTAGTAACACCATTATCAAGTCGTGAAGAGTACGACCAATTAGTAGATAAAATCTATAATTCACTAGACCCAAATGATAAATGGCTTGATAGAACCTGTAGGAATCCTAGTCGCCTCACTAGAACCCCAACTGCAATAAGAATAAACGAAAATGATGATGAAATTGAGCAAAATATAATAGACCTAAAAGCAAGGGTAGCAGAAGTTGAATTAAAGCGATGGCTCTTAGAGCGGAATGGACTTAAAGGATTAGGAAAGGGTAGCGGCGACCAATCATCACTAATAGAATTTTTAGAATCAAAAGAGGCAAGAAAAACCGGACTTGTAGGAAGATTAGATGGGGTTTCAAGGCGGGCCGAAGCATTCCTAAATTATGGATATGGTAGCGGTTGGTTAATGGAGGCTTATTATGTTACATGTGAACTTAAAAGAAGTGGTTGGACATTTGATGAAGTTTATGATAGGATTGAAGCTGTGGATGGTTATTTAGATGCGGCGGCTGAAACTGCAATAAAAAACGCTTACTATAAGGGTTAATAAAAATATGGATAAAACATTACATGAGCTTTTAACTGAAGCAAAAGAGTTGAGACTTGAATTAGCTGAATCATTAGCAAAATTATCATTTGTACATCAGGAACTAACTTATAATATATTAAAAATTGACCGAGAGTATGATGCTTTTAAAAACTCCACTAATGTAATTCAATTAAAATCAGATATAACAAAGGAATAACTTATGCCAATTTATGATTATAAATGTAAAAATCCAAACTGCAATATGAAGTATACAGTGTTTTATGCTTCTATTCCAAAAGCAGTAGAAGAAGAGCCAAATGAAGTTTGCCCTAAATGTGATTCAAAAGATAAAGAGCGAAAAGTGGCAACAGATACTAGTTTCATATTAAAAGGAAATAACTGGGCTAAATCTAATAAAACAGGTAAGGGCGGTTATTAATATGTATAAAGAATTAACACATTTAATAGAACGAACAGAACTTAATTTCAAGTCCCTAATGTCTAGAGAAGATAGGCGGAGTGATAACTCATATAAAACTGTTATCTCCATTAAAAATAAATTAAATAGTTTTTTGCCTGATGATTGTTTTACTAATGTTAAATTTACTCGGACTGAAGTTAGAATCATGCAGGGTCTAATAGACACAACGAAAACCGCATTATTACAGCATACTATTCCAACCTATAAAAATAGAATTGAAGGGTGTGATGGAGCACAGTTTCCCCAAGTACTAGCTAAATATGAACAATATTTGAATGAGTGTAATAGGAGAGTAAAAGTACTAGAACAACTAATGACTTATTTACAGGAGAAGTTATGATTAAATTTATATATTTTATTCTTTTTCTAGGATTACTTGGAGTTGCTTTTGATTTTATGGTTGATTATCAAGAAGTAATATGTAAGACTAAATATATACTTTTACCACAAGAATTTAAAATCTTATGTTTAGATAAGGAAAGGTTAAAATAAAATGACTCCAAAAGAAGTTATGCAAAATTTACAAAGCAAAATTCCAGGCTCCTATTATTTTACTTGGGGAGAGGCATTATTCCTGCATAAATTATATGCCTATGCAGTACCATCACAAGACCAAATAGGTAATATAGTATCTGTAGCTACTTCTCTAGATAAAGTAAGAGAATATTATGGGCCACTATTAATAGAGTCGTGGCTTAGGACCCCCTTATATAATGATATTATTAAGGGAGCAAAACACTCAGCACATCTAGATGGTTTAGCAGTAGATTTTAGGGTAGCTGGAAAACAACCAGCAGATATGCAAAAAGAACTTGAGAAGAGAAAAGATTTATGGGCATGGAGAGGCGAGCGAAATACACCTACATGGGTCCATTTAGATAAGAAGGGAGATGTTTGGTTTAATCCAAATAAATAACTTATGGGAGTATTAGATATTATAGCTTTAGCTATTGTTGGAGGAGTTGTGTGGTTAATTTTTGGACATAAAACGGATAAAGATAAGGAACCTGGAAAAGTGTTGCCTTTGAATATAGAATCTGATAGACTTTTAAAAGAGCGTCTCCTAGTTGAACAACAAGCTGAAGCTAAGATAAAAGAATATCAAGAAAAGAAAAATGCTTATTTACGAGCAAAAGGAGCGGCGACCAATGAAAACCTTAATAATATCAGTACTTTACACCCTAAGCGCGGTGATATCAATCCAAACGATGGCGGGACCGACAAACCTCCTGCCTAGCTCTAGCGATTTAATAGCCTGTACAAAGCTACAAGAACAATGCGACGACGTACTAAAAACAGCTGATGAGTTACAAGAGGTGTTGCAAAAAAACAACAAGTTACTTAAATCCGATAATGAGCGGCTACAAGGCGATATTCACGAACTTACAATGGAGGTTTATTCTTTACAAAATCCACAGGAATGGTATAAACGCCCTGAAGCTTCATTTATGCTTGGAATAGTTGGAGGATTTATAATAAATTCTATAATTATAGGGAAGGGTAAGTAATATGTTAAGTTCAGTTGTTCTACAAATATGTTTTCAAGCCGCATTAAGTGCATTTCCCTGTGCCGAAGCATTAGCTTTAGCCGAGATTGAATCAAGTTTAAACTATAAAGCAATTGGAGCCTTAAAAGAGGTTGGATTATGGCAACAACGACCTGAATATTGGGGTAATATACCAACAAAAAGCTTGACTATGCAGATTAAAAAAGGCATAATTGACCTGAAATACGTGAGGTACCATTGCTACCCTATGTTAGGGGCTGGATGGGCCGCTTGTTGGAATATTGGTATAACTAAAGCAAAAGGACTAAAGACTAAAATAAGAAAAGTTGATGGCCCTTATGTATGGAAGTATAAACAAGCTGTAGCTAAATGGAACTCAATATTAAAACAAAAAACTTTTTTAATAGCTTGGGATGATTTTAATTATGGCGAAAACAGACTTAGAGGGGAATACAACTAAATTTATACTTCCTGGGCTTAATACAAATATAGAAGTGGTTATTCTACCTAGAAAATTTATGCACTCCAGATTTGGGAAAGAAACTAAACTTCAAAAAGGCGAAATGTTAAATGGCCTTTATGATTCTAACTCTGCTACAATCTATATTGTTCGAGAATTATCAGCTCAATTAAAAGAATCAACATTGATGCATGAATTAATTCATCATTTGGAGTCACAGACTAAACATATGAATGAAGAAGATAAATGTGATATTGTTGGCGCTTACTTATTAAGACTATACAAAGAACGTCCATTTAAAAAAGCTATAAAAGATATAATACATTCAAAGAAAATTAAATAATAGTGGGAAAAATATTAATAAAGCCCACAGTACCAGATTTAATAATAAGTTTAGACCCATCTTCAGGGTCAGCATCAGCTCTTGGAATATGTATAATCGATTCAAAACTAAAGAAAATAATTGATATTGATGAGATTTTACCTAAGGGGAAATACACCTCAGTTGAGGTCAGAATAAGATTGATAGGTCTGGCTATCAAAAGTATTTTAGCAAAATACTATCACTACGAATCTGTATTAGTTGCCACTGAGTACACAGTAATGAAGGGCCGTGGAGGAGAGTCATTAAATCGAGCAATTGGAGCAATGATTGCGTCCCTTCCCCTAGAAAAAGACGGTTGGCAATGGAAAAATATACAAAATACTACAGTCAAGTTGTTAGTAGCTGGAACGGGCAGCGCCGATAAAAGCCAAGTAGCTATTGGTACAGAAAACTTCTTTAATCATGACCAAGATTCACTAGAAATAATAAGAAATTTGATAAAACTTGAAAAATGGGATATATTAGATGCAATAGCTATTGGTATAACTGGATATTTACAAATTATATATGGAGCAACGGACAATGAGCAAAAACGAATACAATCAAAAAAGAAAAAAAGAATTTAGTCTAAAAACTATTCCTAAGAATCAACCAATCTTAATAGATTATTCTGAAGTAGTCGATATTGTAAAAGAGGCGGCTGAAACTAATGAAGTAGCAAGAGACTATGGATTTAATTATATGCTTGATATTGATGATGCAAAATTAGCTAAGTTTATTGAAGATAATTATGAACCTACATTTATTTACAATTCATTAAATACAGATTTAAGTCTAGGGATATTATTAGGCCTTATATCACAAGATTATACTGCATATGAACAAAATGAGGCCACATATTCAGATGAAAATTTTGATGGAGAAATGCATAAAAAACCAGGTTTAATATATGGCCCAGAAGATTTGGATTAATTAAAATGGCTATAGCTAATAATAAAAGATATAAAAAAAGAAAATCGCTAAAGAAGCGTCCTAAATTTACAAGATATCAACAAATGGCAATGAAGTTACAACACTATTTATTTCCAGAAGGGTTGCCTCAATGGATGCCACAATTTCACGCAAGCCCAGAATTAATGACTATATTTGTATTGTTATTTGAATCTATCTATTCTGAATTTAATACCAAAGATATCGATTCGAACATTATTACTGCAACACTAGAGCAAAAAATAAGAACTTTATTACAAGTGGATTCTAGAGAAATTTACAGTTACAAGGTTATAGAGCCATTCTATTTATTATCGGGTGAGTTTTGTCCTATGGCAGAGATTCCATTACATCAAACTATAAAAAAAGCAAGAACAATTGATAAAAATAATATTGTTTTATATAGATATGATAGTAAAGAGCATAGAGGTTTTGCAGAGATACAGATATTATCTAATGGATTGTTTGGTAGCTTTGACGAAGACCACAGAAGTTTTGTTATAGACAAGCGAGACTTTGCAAGTTACACTAAATACATGAGGCGAGAACAAAAGCTTCCCTTAAATAGGAAGTTCTGATATAAGTTAGCCTCATTTAATTTGGAGGCTTATTAATGAAGAATTTGTTATTAACCAATCAACGACTAATTGAAATAGAGCGGGATTTAATAAACAGGGTAGCGACGTTCAATAAGAATATAATTAGCATAGATATTGAAACCCGTGCAAAACCGACCGAAATAAATAATGAAGATGCGGCCCTTAGTCACTTAACTGGAGATATAAGTTGTATCGGCGTGTACTATCCAGGATTCGCAGTAGTTCTTCGAGACCAGGAAATGGTTACTTTACCAGGATTACTTAGTGGTAACAGCGAAATTACAGGTCACAACTTTAAATTTGATGCAAAATTCTTAATTCACAATAATATTCTAACGCCGCAACGAATAGATACAAGTTGGATGCAGGACAGTTCATTATTATCTGCAATATCTACAGAGAAAATACCGGATGCTTGGCTAGTTCATTATGAAGAAAAGCGAAAACAAGCAAATAAATTATTACCTAGAGGTCATTCACATAGACAAGCAGGAGGCGGGTCATTAAAAACCTTAGCACCATATTTTTTAGATGTACAACCATTCTGGGAAACTCCACAAGACCATAATAATGATGAATATGTAATTCTAGATGCAATGTATACCTATTACTTAACTCAATTATTACTTAATCAAGTTATAAATAACGATGGTGCAGAACGGTGCTATAAGGATTTATTAGAACGGTCTAAGATGGTAATGACTGCGGAACTTGCTGGAGTTAATTTAGATATAGTAGAGACCCAAAAAAGATTACAAGAGAATAAACTTACAATAAACAAATTAGAGGGGCAGATTAATACTCAATGGAGTAAGTATTATGATTTATGGAGAGTTGAACAAGAGATTATACTTCGAAATAAATATGACCAGATGTGTACTACTGCTATAACTAAAAACTCAACGGCAAAAAAACCCAAAGCAATTGAATTAATACAGGATAAGTACAACAAACTATTTAATACAGCTAAAGAGTCTATCGAACCGCTAAATATAAATAGTCCTACACAATTAATATGGCTACTTCGTGATAACTTAGGTTATGACGTGCATGATTTGAGCGGCGATGAAGGTACTGGAAAAGAAGTATTACAAATATTAAGTGAACAACATTCTGATATAAAAGTTCTACAAGATTATAGATTTTTTAAGAAATTAGGTACTACATATTATCCAGAATTATTAAATGCAGCGAAATATGATAACAAAATACACTGTAGTTTTAATTTAACTGGAACTAAAACAGGTAGATTATCTTCTAGTAATTTAAATTTACAAAACCAACCTAAACACATAAAAGATTTATTTATAGCCGCTCCAGGAAATGTATTAATTGATTTAGATATGAGTATGTTAGAACCAATTTTAATTGCTTTTTACTCGGAAGATAAAGAGTTAATAAATCTAATAGAAAATGGATACAGTTTTCATAGTTTTAATGCAAAAGTAATGTTTGATTTACCCTGCGATATTGCATCTGTGGCATCTGAATTTCCTAAAGAGAGAAAAGCAGCAAAAACAGCTGGACTTAGTATTTTATATGGGAGTGGTGCAAATAGGCTACATAAGGCATTAACTAGTATGGGTTTCACACAATTTGATTTATTGGCCTGTAAGAAAATAGTATACAAAATAAGAGATACATATAGTTCGGTATGGCAGTTTAAAACTGAGTTAGATAAGGTGTTAGAAGAGGGAAATACAATTTATAATTACTTAGGTAGACCTATAAAATATCTCAATAAAGAAGATATATATATGAAAGGATTTAATGGATTAATACAAGGGTCTGGTTCCGATATTGTAATGCAAGCGTCAGTTGACTTATATAAAAAGTACAAATGGATATATCCTAGATTATGGGTACATGACTCAATCTGTATAGAGGTAATTGAAAATAGGGCAGAAGAGGCAAAATCCCTACTTGACTATGAAATGACTAAATGGGATATTAAAACAAGTAATAGTACAAAATTAAAATTTGCTACTGAAGGTGGATATGGAAAAAACTGGAAAATTTAAACGAGTAAAACCTTACTTTAACAAAGCCGGTAATATAAAAGATTGGTATATAGAAATTACGTGTGAATGTGGTAATGTATATACTCCTTTAAAAGATAATTATATAAGGGGAAAGAGTATTACTTGTGGTTGTAAAAAAGGAAATATCCGACATAATAAAGCTAGAAATAGAATTTATAAAGTATGGGCAGCTATGTTACAACGATGTAATAATAAGTTGGACAAAAAATACTATAGATATGGTGGTAGAGGAATCACAGTAACGCCTTCTTGGTTAAAATTTGATGAGTTTTATAAGGATATGGGTGAACCACCATCTAATAAATGGTCATTAGATAGAATAGATAATGATAGTAATTATGAGCCTATAAATTGTTGGTGGGCACTCATTACACAGCAAAATAGAAATAAATCAGACAATGTATTGATAAAAGTTAAAAATGAGTTGCTAATTGCAACAGAATATTGTAGGCTAAATAAGTGGCCAAAAGATTTAATAAGTAAGCGAATATATTTAGGGTGGAGTTTAGATAGAGCTATAAATACACCCTATAAAAGTAGAGGGTAAGGTAAACAAGTCGTGGCTTAAATAATCAAAAAGAAAGATGAGGTTTGATATGGATAATAATTATAAAAATAAGGAGAATAAAAAATGAGTGATGGTCTCAGTTGGTTAGCATCGCTAATCTGTCCCCACGGCTATAAATATGATGGAGTTAATTGTCCAACTTGTAACCAACTTAAATTGGAAAAAAAAGCTAAGCTATTAGAACAAAGAAAAGTAGAATTACGAGCAATGTTAGAGGAAAAGAATAAAAATGAATTAATTGATATTATTGTGCAAAAGGGAGAATAAAAAATGAGCGACGCAAAGAGTGAGAATTATAAAGATAGCAAAGAACGGGCACATATAGAACAGGTACATAAAGAACTTAATGATTTAGATAATTTAATAAACAATCAGGCGTTATTCAAAGTTAACGAAGGACATTCCAAACTATTTAAGCGATTGGCCGAATTAGAGCGAAAAGAAGAGTTAGCCAATAAAATAGAACCACCTGGTGGTATTGGAATTTGTAAAGTAGTTGAGACTATAGTGGAGCCAAAACAGGCTGGAAAACCGGAACCTACAACTGCACTAAAATTAGACTCTGGTAAAACTGAATATCATTATATTAGTCCTATTTTTATGGAACAATTAAGTAGAGTTTTAACATTTGGTGCTAAAAAATATACTGCCCATAATTGGCGCTCTGGTTTTAAATGGAGCCGTGTATTAAGTGCTTGTTTCAGACATATATATGCTTGGATGGGTGGACAAGATAAGGACCCGGAGACAGGCATTAGCCATTTAGCACATGCAGCTTGTTGTTTAATGTTTTTATTAGAATTTGAAGAGACACATAGAGAACTAGATGACAGATGGAAACCAGAAACGAAGGAGATAGTAAAATGAAACAAACAATAATAAACCACGACTTAATCAAATCATTTAACCCTTGTAAATCAAGATATGAGAACTTTGCTAATGAGTATCCTAATTTTAGTGGGAGTCTTGAGCAGTTCTTAAGTCTTGATAAGATAACATATGATGACAAAATATGGGTTAGTGTAAGACTTTTATCAAAAAAACAAAGAATAAGATTTGCCTTATTATGTGCTGAATCAGTACTGCATATATATGAGGCTTATAATAATGATGGAATACTTCGTAAGGCCTTAACTGATTATATGAATGATATTGGGAATGAAGAACTTAGATTTGAACTTAAACAAGCTGCTAATGCTGCTAATGCTGCTGCTTATGCTGCTGCTGCTTATACTGCTGCT
>CAYVXB010000069.1:0-8516 GCA_964454275.1 uncultured Chitinophagaceae bacterium
ATCACCTTACTACTATGCCGATCTACCCTTTACACAGTTATCTTAACACTACCAAAAACTCATAACTGTCAGATTAAGTTTTAACGATTACACTTTATACAACTTGTTTAAAAAATCGTCGCTTATTTCTTCAAACTTTATATGCCCGAAATCTTTTTTTGTCCAAATTTTCGTAGGAATATCTCTATCTAATTTAGCGTCATAGGTTTCTAAACCGTATTTATGTAAATAAATACCGTTATTCATAAGTTTAAATGTTAAATAATGTTGGTTATTAAATCTATCATCTGTATCGGTTTTATATTCAAAAGTTAAATAATTATTTTTTACAATAATTTTATCGTAATCTCTTAAACTATATATAGGAAATTGATCATTTAATAACCATTTAGAATATTTGTCCAATCCATTATTTTTGAATATAAGAACTTTAGATTCCTTCATTTCTTTTTTTGCCATATAAAGATAAAGTATATCTATTTTTTTATCCAAATTAAAATCATATTTTAATGAATCTACTATTTCATAATCAAGAAAAATACTGTCTTTTAAATTTATCGAATTGGGAAAGAGCTTCTTGATAATTTCCACAGTATATGGCCTTGATTTTTTATCTAAAAACTCCTCAGTTCTATCTTTACTTCCTACAGTAATACAATTATCTTTTGTTCCTTTAACATGCTTAATTTTTGACAAATTAGAATTATTTATATAAATTCTACTTATATTACCGTCATTCCATTCAGCAATACCTCTTTCTTTATTAATCCACTTAAATTTATAAAATGATTTCTTTTCTTCATCAATGTATAGTAGATATGTATCATTTTTTTTATCAATATAATATATTTTTAGTATAGCACTTTCCATAATACTTCTATCATAAATGGAAAGGTTTGATACTTTTAATAATTGTCCATTATAACCACAATCAATAAATACATACTCATCCTTTTCTTTATTTATCTCTTCCCAAATTCCCAAATAAGGTTTATTATCTTTTTGTTTATTTTGAGAATTGCATGAAATTGCAATAGGCAAATAGATTACTAGAAGTAAAAACTTTAATCCTTTTATACTCATATTATTTTATTTTATTTTTTCTAATTTGAGTTACAGTGTAAGTACTGCTTTACTGATCCTCGTTTTAAACGAGAATCAGTAAAGAGTTATTAGAGGGTATTTAATAGCAGAAATTTAATTTTATCAATTTACAATTGTTAATTTTCCACTTTATCCATATAGTAGTATTCTTATAGCTGTCTATATAATCACAGTCTGTCTTTGAAACAGATTTAATTTGCATTGAATCATTTTTTATTTTCAAGGCTTTATACCAATACTTTTGTTCATCGATACTAACATTATTAATTGTAGAATCTAACTGAATGTAAGCAGATTTTATATAATCTGGCCATAATGAAAAATTATATTTAATGTCTTTAATTTCAATTAATTTTTTTTCTTTATTTATATAAATAATAAGAAAATTATTGTCAGTTTTGGGATGCTCTGAGTCAAAGCAGAACACTTGATATTCAGAATCAGGGATTACTTCTCTTGCAATTACTTTTGTTGGAAAGTTTATGTCATATGAATCACTTATACCATTGTTAAACACAGAAATACTACCCCAAAATGATTTATCCATGTTTAAGATATTGATTTTCTTATTAATAGTTAAATCTAATACACCTTTTCCCCTCATTGTATTTTCACTAAAAAATTTTATACCCCCATATTCTGAGGTTTGCATATTTATGGAATCCATAGGACAATCTTCATCTAATTTTTTTATACTTGAGGTTTTAGCTCCTGATATTTCAACTGCATCTAAAGTATTAACACTATTATGTTTACATGAGAAAATTGCAAATGCAAATATTGCATATATTAAATTCATAAATTACTCTTTTATTTCTTTAAAGTTAGGATTATAACCTTCTCTACGACTATGTAAATGATGCTGATGATCTACCTTGGGGGTAGAATTTTTTAATATAAAACTTTTACCATTAAGATTTATATTTACACTATAAAACTTTGAATAACCAAATCTAATTAGCGCATCTATAAATTTTTCTTCTCTATAGACATCTAAGTCATCAGGGTGTTCATTAATGTACAGATTATAGCCTGATTTATCTTTTCTTAAATATCTAAAATCGAAAGAAATACCATTTACATGTGTTAAGCTGGGCCATCCTGTCCCGTCCTCTGATGCTGAGCCATTAAAATTAAAATCCAAATAGCCACATTCTGCAACAGCTCCTAATAAAGAAGCAAAAGAGATAGGGTTCATATATTCTCTTTCTGTATTATCACCAATTTTTATTATAACACCATTTTTATTATAATTTATTGGAACTAGAACTTTTATCAACTCAACTGTTCCTTCTCCTTTTAAGTAATATCTATAGCCTTCTTTTTTATCGCCTTTTTTTACCCAGACTCCACCATCATCAATTTTTTTTGAACCTTTTATCCAATTCTGGGCAATATGCCAATCAACAACGCAAATATTGTGTTCATTTCCTGTAGCATCATGATATACATATTTATATTTCTGTTTATACTCCTCCTTAATTACTTTAGGAATGTGTTTTTCTATCCTTCCATCACTATAAATACGATAAGTTACTATATCTTTAGCATTAACAATAACAGCCTCTGTTATATTTTCTTTCTGGCATTCAGGGGTTTTAAATGTTTTTGAAGTTTTTAAAAAATACGCTTTAGCTTCTCGCCAGTGAAAAACACTCGGGCCAACAACTTTTCTTCGAACATTTTTAAACAATTCGTCCAAATCCTCAGTACTTTTAGCTTTATCAGCCTCTTTCCATATTTCATGTTTTTCCCAAAAAGCTATTGCCGTTAAAACCGTATATTTAAGTTCCTCAACTTTCTCAGGATGAGCTTCTAAATCTATATATTCTTCTGGGAAGATTTCTTTTAAAGTTTCAGACGCATTTTTATAATTTGTTTTACCAGTTAATTGTTTTAATCCCCTACCTCTGTATTTATATCCATCTCCACTTGCTTCATTTCCATTTCCATTTCCAAAACCATTTTCCTTTGCATACATATAGTTATATAATCTTTCTTGAGGTCTGTCTTTACAATAAGCCTCTAACAAACCTTTAGCTTCTAATCTTTCTGCTCTATCTCCAAAAGCAGCTTTTGCACTTTTAACAGAATGATTAATATTTCCCTCTACTATCCAGTCAGGATCTATTCCTAATGTTTCAACTCCAACTTGAGCAAAAAAATGGGCTTTTCTCAAACAAGTGTCTAAATGAATAGGTTTATTTGTGTTTTTACGCTGCTTAATGTATTTGTTTAAATAACTCACTACTTCAGTTCTTAATGTTTTAGCTTTAGATATAACTCCAAAACAATCTTCAATGTGGTTTAAAGTAATCTCAGCTTCACATCTCGAACATTTACTATTTGAAGTAGTTGTCCCTTCCTCATCCAAAGGCTCACCCAACACCACCGGAGCAATAGTTTTGAGCAGTTGGTTTTGGCTGGCTATATCCGCTACTTTGAGTTGTAAAAAATAGTTGCGCTTTACAACTGCTGCTGTGGAATTAATTTAACTTACACTATTATTTCTTTTTATCTAAACGTATCCATTTATAAGATGTTCCTAATCCTCCTATTGCTTTTATATAATATTTATTTCCCTGTTTTTTTATTTTAAAAGAAGGTTCTATGGATTGACAATTTTCTTCTTCCCCTACATAATATAATTCTAAAATATTATTTTTTTCTATAGCCTTATATTCACCATTGCAAGTAATAGGTTCGTGGTAAGTATTGGTTTCTAAATTTATCTTATCTTTTGTAATAGTAAAATAATAGGAAATACTTGCCATGCCTGTTGTGGTTGCTTCTGTTTGTACACAAATAGAATAATATCCAAGCCATTTAGAGTTAATTTCTTTTTGGCTCTTCTCCTCTCTTAATAAGTAAATGTAATTATTATCTGATTTTAATTCTTGAGGGATATTTGAATATTTAGCTATCAATTTTTTATTGAATTTAAAAATAAAACTTTTATTTAAGGAATAAATAGATAAAAAATCTTTCAATGAATATTTTTCTGAATTTGAACGAGGTTCATTAACTAAAAATGAATCTAAAATTTTATTTTTTTCCAATATGATAAAATAATACCAAGCAGTACCTATGTCTGCTGCAGCTTCAATAACTAATACGGTTTTATCTATTTTAGCATCCCCTTTATATTGATAAGCAATGAATCCGGGGCCATCATACTCTCTTTTACCAAAGTCAATTAGTTTAATATTCTGGTTTAAAAAATCTAAATCAAATGTGTTATTTAAGGGGTTATATTTTAAGGTATAACCATCTTTAGATTTAAAAACATTGCTTTTAGAATCATGATCTAATATGTAAAAATTGTTATAGTAAGTTGAATCTGTTACTTTTCTTTCTGTCTTTTCAATACTATTAATCTCATATTCATCTTTAGAAATGCTATTGCTCTTACAGCAGAGAGAAATAGATGATAATACTAAAACTATTGGTGTAATAAAATTGTTCATTTTTAACTTCTTTTATTTTTAACTTTTGTTTGTTCGGGTTCATTTATAGGTTTTAATCTAACAAAAAAGGCAGGATTATATCTATTTGAAAGACCAGAGCCATTCCCTGATTTTTTCATATTTACTTCAAAATGCAGATGCGGATTAGGAACTCCATGTGCATTTCCTGTATCACCAGTATAACAAATAGTTTCTCCAGCTTCTACAGTACCTGAGGTTTTAACAGCAGAACTTAAATGTGCGTATCTTAAATAAAACTCATCTGCATTTATATCAAAGCCTTCCCCTGATATAACCTCATCTTTAAATTCAAGACTATATTCTCTTTTTGATTTTCTTAAATCTTCTCCTTTAACTTTAAGAACTAGAACGTTACCATAACCACTGTTCCCTTCATTAACATAGTGCACAATTTCCCCTTTTAAACAAGCTTTACAAGGAGTATTTATGTCCGCAAATAAATCTAATCCTTGATGATTTTTCTTCGTGCCATTAGAATTCAGCCTTACAGGTCCAAATGCACCATTTTGCTCTTTATGAGCACCATTTGAGTTATAATATGTTCTTTGTGGATCATCTATCGGATCATGCCATTTTCCATCTTCTTGATTAGAGGATTGTTCAGATTTTGAAACAATTCCACAACTAAATTTTCCTTCCTTGTGTTTTTCGCCTTCCTTAAAGCTGTTATGATATCTTGCTAATATTTCACTTCGTTGAATTTTACCATCATTATTATTCTCTTGATCAATACTTTTATTTTTTTCATAACTATCAGTTCCTTTTTTATATAAAATATAATCATCACTTTTGCTTACTCCTGTTGGAGCAAATACTGCAAGGTAAATATTTTCTGGAGATTTTATTTTTGTATGTGCATTATTTAATTCAAAATATTTTTTTACATATTCTAATTGTTTGATTTCTCCCATTTGAGCAAAACGTAGTTTCACTTTGTTTAATTCATCAAACTTTTCTTCTGAAGATAATTTGGGGTTTTCTTTATACTCTCCCAATGCAATTAGTGCTGGTTTGGTAAATTGTATTAATCCTACTGCACGAGATGATGCTCTTACCTTATCCCTTCTAAAATCTTCAATTGTCATTGATTGAGGATCTTTTACACTCTTCCAGCCTTCAAGTTGCTGAGCTTTAAAACTTCCTCTACTTTCTACATTCATCACTGACATTAATCCATTGGCCATATTTTTATAATCATTAGGCCATAATTCTTTACAAATTTCCACCACTTTTTTCCTAAACTCACAACTTACTTTTGCACCCCAAATTAAGTCGTATTGTTGGCATACACAGGTTGTGTTTGAAGTAACTGCTTTCTCATCCAAAGGCTCACCTAACACCACCGGAGCAATACTTTTAAGCAGTTGGTTTTGGCTGGCTATATCCGCTACTTTGAGTTGTAAAAAATAATTGCGCTTTACAACTGCTGCTGTTGTTTCCAATATATATTTAGCAGGATCCTTAGTTTTCGATAGTTCTGCCATGACTTTGGCTATTTCAAAGTATTTTGCTACATCATTGGTAATATCGCTATCGCCCACATCGGTTGGAAATAAAACATTGCTTTGTTTATGGTATAAGGCCATGTAAAAGGTACGGGGAGTTCCAGCGCTTAAGTTTTTTACGTACCTGTTGTATTTCGATTTTTAGAAATCTTATTTATCTATAGTTCTAAATACACCACGGAATATACCGCAAAGCTAAAATTTTAATAGAAAATATTTTTACTTTACTTTTCTATATTCATTATAATCAAATTCACTATAATTATGCATAGGTGTATTATGTATAGTAGTTCCTATTTCTAATTTATTCACATTTATAAGCATTCTATATAATGGTACAGAGTTGAAAGTAATCTTTTTCGAGTTATAGATTTCTTTTTCTAAATAAGCGTCTATTTTTACAATATTATTCTCTATACCTGCTACCTCTGCTCGTACAGATATTTTTGTCAAAAGTTTATTATTATAATAATTAGTTACAACAATATGATTTAAATCTTTTATCTCAAATATTTCTTTTATTTCAACTTCCTTATTACTATTATATGAAGGTAAAAAAGTTTCTGAATATTCAAATTTGCCTTTTATTTTTTGGACAATGGATTGAATGATAGAATCTTTTATCTTTGTATATTGTGTATTATAAATTGTTTCTTCTATATTGGGGCCTTGCGGTGGAGTAACAAAATATCTTTTACAGACTTTAGAATCATTTGCCATTAAAAAGCTTGTATCTTTATAGCGCAAATAAAAATAAGAACCAGGAAAAATATTCATCTTAAAGTTTGTATCATTTCTTATAAAGTCAACTACATACTGGCAATCATATATATTAAACATATCGTGATGTTCTTCGCCAGACAAAGGTCGAGCATTATCTAAAATGATTTGTATGTCTTCTTTTTGCAGCGTCCATTTATTTATAAAATAATCTTCATTATTTGATGAAATATTGCATTTCTTAGATAAATTAACAATCTCAATTTTATTATTAAGTTGAGATTTACAAGAAATAATAATAAAGCAAAACAAGAAAAAGAAATACCAATTTAATTTCATTTTATAAATATTTTTTAATTGCCCCATGATCAAATCCTGTTAAATGAAGATGATGATGATGTCTATATTTCACTTTTCCTGTTGTTTTTTAATATGTTTTGTGCATCTTAATAATGCCTACTGGAACAGATACGCTAACGCTCCATAGCTAAGCTGCATATCTGCCAGATTGGGATCAAATTGGGGCAACAAAAATTATTATTCTTTTTTAACTAAAATGATTTTGTTATTAAAACTTTTTTTCATTTTTTCATCCCAATAGTATACATGTTTACTTTGTAAAAAATAATTGTTATTCTCTTTAAAAATTTTAATACCAGGATATTTTATCTTATTAAATTCCTCATTTTTATTACTTTTAAAATCAGGAAATAAGAATAGAGTATCTTAGTAGGCACAGCAAATAGCACTATCTGCAATTTGATAACCAATAGCTGAGTATGTAAACCTGTTTTCATCAATTGTAATGCAATAGTTTACTTTGTAAATATCATCAATTCCATTGTTACAACTATATTTTCCCTTCCATTTTCTCTCAAAGCTATCATCCCACTTAATATTTGAAATACACTGATTCCATTTATCCTCTCTTTCTATCTCATCATTCTCAAAATCTTCTTCATTGTCTGGCCGCATTAAAAAATATTTTAAACTATCACATCCAAATAAATAAGATTTCTTTCCTATTTCTAAATAAAAATAGGAACCTGCATTTATTATTAGGATTGCCTTTTCATTATTTATTTTCAAATTTACAATTATTTCGCAAGGCAACGTGCTGTATAAATCATGCTTATTTCGTTCACTCATTTGATTTGAAGATGATAAAATACATTTTATTTCATAACTAGATAGCCTCCAAGAAAAACAATTATATTTCCCTAATGTGGTATTATTTTCTAAATATGAAGGATTACTTATAGATAAAACTTTAATTTGACTTGTGTCAATCAAAAATGTACTATCTGAGCTTTCAACTATTGGATATTCTTTTTTGCTAATTGTTTCGTGCTTTTTGTTAGTGATTACTTTACTTTTATTATTGCAATTATATATTGTGATAATAATAATAGATAGAGGAATTATTTTTTTCATAGTATACTTATAATATATCTTTTATTGCTTCTTCTACATATTTACCTTCTCCTGCTGTTTTATCTCCTATATCTTCATGGTTTCTTAAATCCTTTTTTGATAAGCCATAAATTTCAAATAAGCATTTTGCTAAACATGAAACACTCTTAGCTTGCTTCTGAGTTACTTCATCCCATGTTTTAGTCGCTGGATGATATGCTCCCACAACTTCTATACCTACAGCTTTATGATTATAATTAGCACAATGCCAAGTAACCTTATCTAA
>CAYVXB010000069.1:8526-11331 GCA_964454275.1 uncultured Chitinophagaceae bacterium
GGCAGTTTGATAAATATCTCCATTTGTATCAACTACAAAATGTGCAGCAGTATACCTCTTTTTACCTTTCTGGTCAGGAGAGCCATTTTTCCAATGACTAAATGTCCCTTCTATTTTAGATCCTTGTGTTCTATGAAGAATAATTATCTTAACACTTTCTTGCCAATTACTCCAATTTTGTCTTTCAATTATAGGTATTTGATATTTTTTTATTTTTTCTTCTGCAATAAATCCATCCTTTATTGTTATTTTCTTTTTGCAAATACAATTTTCATCACATTTTGAAGTAGATTGTGTTGCTGATTTATTTTTTTCCGTCTTGACATTTTCACATTTTAAAATTGTTTTGTAAGCCAGCCCTTCCGTTTTGTATATTTGAACAGCTCTTGCAATTTCAGATTTTAATATTTTACCATCTCTATCATAATCCATTCCACTATTTTTGGCAAATTTTTCTACCCTTTTTATTTTAATCTTTTTATCTTCTGAAGGTAAATCTAATTTAGATGCTTTATCTGCAAAAACAACATGTTCTTCTTTAATTTTACTTGATACAGGGAACAAAACTTGAAGATAGAAATCTACAAATTCTAATTTTTTTCCTCTAATGGGTTCAAAATATCTTTTTACATAATCTAATTGAGTGATTGCATCCATTTGTGCAAATTCTTTAACTCTCAATAACTTATGGAGCTTTTCATTTTTAGAATTGAAATAATTGTGCACTTTTTCCATTGTGCATTTTCCAAAATATTCAATTGCTCTTTCTGGCATAAACTGAATTAATCCAGTACCTCCTGAATTTGCTTGATTTGGAACATCAGATTTGAAAGTTCCTCCCGTTTCCCATTTAAAAACAGCCATCAAATTATTCGCCATTTCTTTGTAATCATTAGGCCATAATTCTTTACAAATTTCAACCACTTTTTTCCTAAACTCACAACTTACTTTTGCACCCCAAATTAAGTCGTATTGTTGGCATACACAGGTTGTGTTTGAAGTAGCTGCTTCCTCATCCAAAGGCTCACCTAACACCACCGGAGCAATAGTTTTGAGTAGTTGGTTTTGGCTGGCTATATCCGCTACTTTGAGTTGTAAAAAATAGTTGTAGTTTATATGAGAAGGTAACTGACTATTTAATTTTTTCAATTTCATATCCCAGCTTTTTTGGCTTTGTTTTTATATCATAATCAATCCAATCTGATTTGATAAAGTATTTACCATTTTTCTCAATTAATATAAATTCGGGATTCATATCCACTCCCAAGGTATATCCATATAAATTTTTTAAATGGTTTAGTATTAATTCATTTTTGTTTTCTTTAGCCGTTAATAAATCGATAAACCCCATTTGATAACCATCTCCAGTAGCTTTTATACTATCACTGTTAATTTCTATAGTTAATGCCCAGCCTACATTAAGACCTCCTATTTCTCCGTAGGAAAAATAAGCAGAATAAGTGCCTAACCATTTTTGAGACATTTTGCCTGAATCTAGAGCTTTTATAGTTTTATTATTTAGTTTTCCATATTTATAATAATTTTCAATGCCTACATTCTCTTCTGAAAGATATTCAAGAGGTAATGGGCAATGAATTATGTTAGTATTATCTTTTACTTTTTTTAATTTTAAGTTTTTTGACAGTTCATAAATTTCATGAATTTCAAAGAAACTATTTTTCTTATCAAATTTCCCTAAGCAAATAGCATTTTTATTATTTTCAAGTTTAGCATTAATAGAAAAAACATTATCGCTAGGGATTAAAAGAGTGTCTCTGAGAAAATTATTGTTATCATAAATTAATAGATATATTTTCTTATAATTAATATTTATAACTTTTATATAATAGTTATCTGTTTGTGTTCCAGAAATGTCTGGGATAAAATATTTTGCATTATGATAATTAAAAAGACTATCTAATTTTTTAGACTTAAAAGATCCATCTTTTTCATTATATGATAACAGATCTATTTTGAATTTTCTATTAATGTAATCTACCTTCTGAGAATTACATTTTGTAAATAATGTAATTATTAAAAATAAACTTATAAAATGTTTCATCTTATTATTTTTTGTGATAATGTTTATTTTTGCTTTCTTCATCTTGATCTTTAGTATCGTATGAATTTAATTTAACAAATCTAGCAGGATTAGTTCTAACACTTTCACCATGACCATAGGCGTCTAAAACAGTTGCGATTTCTAAATGTAAATGTGGCGAATGTCCTTGATTTGCAATAGAGCCGGAAACACCTGCTAAGCCTAATGGTGTACCTACATCCACTTCAGTTTTATTTATACCATCTTTTTCGGTAAAAAATACACTATTTAAATGCATGTATATAAAATAAACATCATCAGTTTCTTTTATATCTATTCCTTTCAATTCATCAGTAAATTGTAATTTGTAATTCACTTCCTTTTCTTGTTCTAAAAGATCTTTTACATTTTGAATTTTAACTCTAACTATCCATCCTGCAGAATCTGACCATCTTACTTGATGAATATTGCCTTTCAAACATGCATAAACTTTATCTTTCGCTGGGATTGCAAAAAAATCAAAACCAGAATGATACTTTTTATTTCCATTAGAATACCTACGGCACCAACCATAAGTGCCACTTGAAGGTTTTAAGTTACCATCCCAATTATATTTCGTCAATCTTGGATTATCAACAGGATTATGCCATTTTCCACTATTTGTAGTTTGAATAGAAGGATTTGCAATTAGTTCACAACTAAATTTGGTTTCTTTATGAGTTTCACCAATCTTATATTTTTCATACGCTCTTGTTGCTAATTCT
>CAYVXB010000070.1:0-11311 GCA_964454275.1 uncultured Chitinophagaceae bacterium
ACTTGAACCAGCGACCCTCTGATTAACAGTCAGATGCTCTAACCAACTGAGCTAAAGGAGCAAGTGCACAAAGGTAAAGATTTTTCTAAATCAACAAAATATATGTAACTTCACTACTCTTGTTCTCATAATCTATGGTCAAAATATGAAAACCAACAAACACATTGAGCATACAAACAACACCCAAATAAATTTTAAAACCTTATTAGATTTATGTGCCGGCGAAGATACAATGTTTATGATAGAGTTAGTTGATATGTTTATAGAATCTATTGAAAAAATAATGATGCAGTTAGAAGTAGCTTGCAAAGAAAAAAATGTTGCTGTAGTATATGAGACGGCGCATAAAGCAAAATCTTCTTTATCCATCATTCAAATTAGTTCTATGTGGGTAAAAATGGATCAGCTAGAGACCGAAGCTAATAATGGCTTGTGGAGTCCGCATTGGATGAAAATAATAGAACAATTAAAAAATAGTTGGGTTCAAATAATCCCTTTCTTAGAAAATTGGAAAAGAACCATCACGCCGAACGTTCAAGTTCCTGAACCTATATAGGCACAGTTATTTCATTTATTTAGATCCATTATTTTCTATTGTTTTATCTAACAGGTTGTTTATTTTTTTCAACATAGTAGTAGTTTCGGCAGATACTATTAAATTATCGCCAGTGCTCGTTTGTGTTGCATACCATATTAGTACCATTGCAATATAGTCTTGCATATCCTTACCTGCAAACTGCGTTTTAAATTCTATAATCTTATCGTTAATAATTTTAGCAGTTTTGCGTACATGCTCTTCGTTTTTAGATTCTACTTTAACTCTATATGTTCTATCGGCTATTACAATATTGGCTGCGGTTAGGGATGGATTCATATAATTTAGTATAACGGTTTTCAAAACGCAAAAGTATAAAAAGACTATCAGATGATTTTGTTATACAAAAAAATGTTTAATCTATGGTATTGTTAAATTAATATAGATTGTAGATTAATCATTATGAGTTGTCATTGCATGACAATGATATCTGTAATAAATTAACAATGCCCAAAAATAAATGTAAAGTTTGTAGATTAGCTGTTCATTATATGAAATTATAGTATGCGAATTAAAGAAGTTGTTACATCTGCTGATCAACATTATTTTTTAGAACTAGCAGTCACATGTAATCAATCCAACTCAAATTGGATAAGACCCTTGGATAAAGACATTGAAACTATTTTTGACCGCACAAAAAATAAAGCATTCAAACACGGAAACTGTATTCGTTGGATTGTAGAAAATGATCAAAAAGAAGTGGTAGGGAGAATAGCAGCCTTTGTAAGTAAAAAATATTTTAATAAAGAAGATGATTTCCTCGTTGGGGGTATCGGTTTGTTTGAGTGTGTTGATAATCAATCTGTCGCTAATATACTTTTTGATACGGCTAAAACATGGTTGCTACAACAAGGCGTAAAAGCTATGGATGGCCCTATTAATTTTTTAGATCGAGATAAATTTTGGGGATTAATAGTAGAAGGATTTGATCAAGAGCCTATTTATGGCATGAGTTTTAACCCACCGTATTATCAAACATTATTTGAAAATTATGGCTTTCAAAATTTTTACAATCAGTATTACTATGGTATGAAGGCAAGTGAAGTGTTGCCCGACAAGTTTGCAGAACGGCATGCTCGCTTTGCATCAAAACCCGATTACAAAGCGATGCATGTTAACAGAAAGCAACTCAAAAAATTTGCTATTGATTTTTGTACTATTTATAATGCGGCTTGGGCACAGCATGATGGAGGAAAAGAAATGACCAACGATCAAGCTATAAAAATTTTTAATACCATGAAACCCATTATAGACGAAACGCTTGTTTGGTTTGCGTATTATAAAAATACTCCTATTGCTTGTTGGATCAACATTCCAGATTTAAATCAATATTTTAAATACTTTAATGGAAAATTTGGATGGTTGCAAAAAATATATTTATTATGGATGAAATATGCGAGAAAATGTAAAAGGTTTACTGGTATTGCATTTGGTGTGATACCCAAATTTCAAGCAATGGGTATAGATTCTTTTATGATATACGAAGGAGCTAAACGTATACAACAAAAAAAAATATATAATACTTATGAAATGGGTTGGGCTGCTGACTGGAACCCCAAAATGGTTAACATTTATAAAAGCCTTGGCGCACAACAAACAAGACACCTGATAACATATCGATATATTTTTGACAAAGCCATTCCTTTTAAACGTCATCCAATAATTGAATATAAAACCAAGGGGTAATAACTCATTTTAAAATTATCCTCTTGTCAATCATTCAACAATTTATAGACGGCCTAAAAAGCACTACAGCTCTCGAATACATAGCAGTGCTATTTGGTATTATAAGTGTCTTGCTTTCTCGTATAGAAAATATTTGGGTATACCCTACAGGTATTATTAATACATCTATCTACATATATATAAGTTTTATAGGCGGTTTATATGCAGAGGCTGGAGTTAATGTATACTATACCATAATGAGTGTGTTGGGTTGGATATGGTGGTTGCAAAAACAAAATGGTAAAAAAACGATTCACATTCATTATAGTAGTAAAAAAGAATGGGTTATTACGATACTATTTTTCTTAATATGTTGGATAGTATTATATCTTATCCTATCTAATTTTACCAGTAGCACTGTGCCTTTGGCTGATGGTTTTGCTTCTGCAAGCGCTTATACTGCCATGTGGTTAATGGCTAAAAAAAAGATAGAAAATTGGCTGTGGTGGATTATAACCAACACAACGTCTATTCCGTTATATTTTATAAAAGGATATGTATTTACTAGTTTTCAATTTCTAGTATTTTTAATATTAGCTATTTTAGGCTGGATGGAATGGAGAAGAAGAATTAAGAATGAAGAATATTATATGTTATAAAATTGCTTTATTATCATGCAATCATCCGTAAAAAAAATAGTACTTATTGGTCCCGAAAGCACTGGAAAAAGCTGGCTATGTGAGCATTTGGCAGAATATTATAAAACTATTTGGTGTCCTGAGTTTGCACGTACATATTTAACAGAACATGGAATGAATTATACCTATAGTGATTTACTTACTATTGCTAAAGAACAATTAAATCTAGAAGAGAAGTCTGAAAAAACTATCAACTATCAATTATCAATTATCAATTCAACACAATCGCCTTTATTTTTTATTGATACAGATATGTATGTAATGAAAGTTTGGTGTGAATTCGTTTTTAATAAATGTCATTCTTTTATTTTAGATAGTATTGCAGAGCGTACATATGATTTATATCTATTGTGCAATACGGATCTAGATTGGCAAAAAGATGCATTGCGAGAATACCCTGATGTGCATACCAGACAAAAATTATATTACATATATAAAGATGTACTAATTAATCAATCGGTTCCTTGGGTAGAAATTTTTGGGAAAGGGAACAATCGGTTAAAAAATGCCATTAATGCCATAAACAATTATCTAAAAAATGGGTATTGTTAAATTAATATAGAAGATATCTATAACAAATGAACAATGCCCAAAAAATAATTCGATTTCTATTTTTACTTTAGCACCTATCTTTAATCTTATTAGCCAAATTACAGCATGAGCCATATCAATAAAAGCCCCATATCTGCACTGGGATACGATTTTATAAAACAGCATCTTTTGCCAGCATCAAAAGATGAATATTATTTACGGAATATTCAAAATACTAAACACAACTCTTACAGAGTCTTAACAGCGGAAGAAATTAATACACTTAAGCAAAACGGCAATACCTCTACTAATTGGAATAATGTATTAGTATCCAATATTTTTGATCCACAATTAATACAATATTGTCAATTTTTTGGGTTGGTACGTATAGGGAAATTAGAGCCTTCTTGTTCTACATATCATAACCTTACCTTGCCCGTTGGTCTTTATCATTCTACTATAATAAGTTGTGATTTAGGTGATAATGTTATTATTAATAATGTTCGTTTTCTTGCGCACTATATTATTGGTGATGATGCTATAATCATAAATGTTAATGAAATGATTAATACAGCTAGAGCCAAGTTTGGTAATGGTATCATAAAAGAAGAGGAAGAAGAAAAAAATAGAATTTGGTTAGAAGTGTGTAACGAAAATACAGGACGTAGTATTTTACCTTTTGATGGTATGCTTCCTGGAGATGCCTATTTATGGTCTCGATTTAGAGAGGATAAAGCCTTGTTAAAAAAATTTCAACAATTTGTAGAAGAGAAATTTAGTAATAAACAAGGGTATTACGCAACGGTTGGTGATAGAACCGTTATAAAAAATTGCTTGAGTATAAAAGATACAATCATTGGAGCAGATGCTTATATAAAAGGTGCAACTAAATTAAAAAATTTAACTATTCATTCTAGCAATAGTGCAAAAACACAGATAGGAGAAAGTTGTGAACTAGTAAATGGTATTGTAAACGAAGGGTGTAGAATTTTTTATGGGGTTAAAGCGGTGCGTTTTATTACGGCCTCTCATTCACAACTAAAGTATGGTGCTCGCCTAATCAATTCTTATTTGGGAAACAATGCCACTATATCTTGTTGTGAAGTCTTGAATTCACTCATTTTTCCCGCACATGAGCAACATCACAATAATTCCTTTTTGTGTGCTGCTCTAATAATGGGACAAAGTAATATAGCCGCAGGCGCCACTATTGGCTCCAACCACAATTCTAGGGCGGCAGATGGTGAAATTATTGCTGGTCGTGGCTTTTGGCCAGGGCTCTGCGTAAGCTTAAAACACAACGCTGTTTTTGCCAGTTATACTATATTGGCCAAAGGGGATTATCCAGCAGAACTAAATATACCCATTCCATTTAGTTTAGTAAGCAATAACGTGTCCAAAGACGAATTGGTTATTATGCCAGGATACTGGCTTATGTATAATATGTATGCTTTGGCACGAAATCCTGTTAAGTCTATGGATAGAGACAAAAGAATAGAAAGAATTCAATCCATTGAATATGATTTTTTAGCACCTGATACTATTAATGAAATGCTAGAAGCAATAAAATTGTTAGAAATATTGGTTGCTAAAGCATATCATAAAAATAAAAAAAATAAAAAATTATATAGTGATGAACAATTGCAACACATAGGTCGTGATTTATTCATCAATATAAAAATTGATGTATTACAAAATGTCGATGTTGTAGCCGAGAATTTTGAAAACTCAAAAAGAAAAGTGAAGATTGTCAAATATAAAGAAGCATATTTTTTATTTAGGAAATTGATTACCTATTATGCAGGAGAGCAATTGCTTGCATTTACTCAACAACGAAATACTTTCAATATTGAAGAACTATTACACCAAATAAAAGATGCTATTTGTTTACATTTTCCCCCTCTGGGGGAATTAAAGGGGGCTTGGACAAATGTGGGCGGACAGCTTATGCCTACTGAAGAAATAGAAAAATTAAAGCAAAACATAAAAAATGGAAATATAAACTCTTGGGATGAAGTACATGTATTCTATCAACAGCAAGCACAGCAATATCCTCAGCAAAAATTAGTACATGCCATTTATACTGCATCCATAGTCAACAAAATAGATATTCAAAACATAAACTCAACCATCATACAAGAGTGGATACATCAATCGATTAAAACGAAAGAATGGATGACAAAAAATATATATGAGTCTAGAGCCAAAGATTATGAAAATCCGTTTCGTAAAATGGTATACACTTCTGATGAAGAAATGAATGCAGTTGTTGGAAAAATAGAGGATAATAGTTTTATACAACGGCAAGAAGAGGCCTTATCAACATTTAAAGAACAAGCTTTATCACTCTTGCGTATCCTTTAAACAATAGATATTATCTACGTTAATATTATTTTATGCTGACGAATGGTTTTCTTTCGCATAATCCCCGAGGGTTTTTTTTGAAACCCTCGGGGATTTGGTCTAACTTAGATAATGTCTAATAAGTTCCTTACATTCGTTCATATTAACCAGAAATAGAGTTTTTTAGGCTTTTCTATTCACTTCTCTAACGTTGTTTTCCAGTAACCAATGCCTAAATTGTTCTTTATTATCAGCAACAAATTGAATAATAGAATCATCTTTTAGCAAGATGATGAATATATCTATACATAATAAAAATGCAGAAATGTTGCCTGCTATATGATTAAAGCCTGGGTATTGATTTGTGGATTTGTTCATAGATGCTATTTTTTTAGCATACAAATGTAATAAACCTTTTTAAAAAAGCTATTTATTAAACGTTTCTTTAAAAAAGTTTCTATAAAGTGGTAACTTATTAAACGGCTATTAATTTATTTTATTTATTAAAATCAGATAAAAATCAATATACATAGGTATTATAAGTAGGTTAAAATTGAACGAATACCCAAAATTTTGTTTTTCTATCTGTACTATTGATCATCAAAAAACTATATAGATGAAACAAAAATCCAAAAAAGAGAGTGCCTATGTGGAAATGAATACAGAGGATGAGATAAAAAAATTAGCGAAACGTATCAAACAGCTTCGCATTAAAAAAGGGTATACCAGTTATGAATATTTTGCTTACGAGCATAATATTTCCAGAGCTCAATTTGGTAGATATGAAAAAGGTGAGGATCTGCGTTTTGGAAGCTTAGTTAGGGTGGTAAATGCTTTCGAAATGACCTGGAATGAATTTTTTAGTGAGGGGTTTGATTAAAAGCTGCGTGTTCAATTACTTCTTCATTCTCTGCTTTATTGCTTCATACAATACCATCCCTGTTGCTACAGATACATTAAGCGATTCAAAACCACCAGGCATAGGTATTTTAAACGATTGATCAGCTATTTTTTGTACTATAGGTTGTATGCCTTTGTCTTCGCTTCCCATAATAATAGCTGTAGGTAAAGCAAAGTCAATATCAAACACGTTGTGTTTAGCCTTCATTTCACTCGCTACAATATGCAAACCATTTAGATGTAGATCATCTAAGGTTTTAGCTAAACTATTTACTCTACAAACCATTATTTTTCCTAATGCTCCGGCTGAAGCTTTTATAGCATCTTCTTGTAAAGGGGCAATTCCTGTGTTAGGTATAATTATGGCATGCACACTACAACACAAGGCGGTTCGAGCAATAGCGCCAATGTTGCGAACATCAGTAATACCATCTAACACTAGTAAAAGTGGAACGTCGCCTTTGCTGTATATATGATCTAAAACAGTTTGTACTTCGTAATATTGTATTAATGCACCTAATGCAATTACACCTTGGTGTTGTGTTTTGGTCATTGCATTTAATTTTTCAACAGGTACATGTTGTATAGGAATGTTTCGTTGTTTTGCTAACCGTCTAATATCGCCAATGCCTTCGCCATGTGCGTCTCTATATAATAGAATTTTATCTAGATTTTTATTTTGTGAAAGGGCTTCTATAACTGCATTTCGACCAACTATAAGAGACATTTTTATTATGTTAAATTTTGAATGCTAAATGTGGAATTAAAAATAAATTTTCATTTAAAATAATTATTTTCCCCATCTATACGTTTGAATTGATAAGCCAGCTAAATCAATAACTCTGTCTACTACTGTTAAAGCTAACTCTTCCATTGTTTTTGGTTTGCTATAAAACGAAGGTGTAGCTGGACAAATAATTCCACCTGCTAAAGTTATCGTTTCCATGTTTTTAATGTGTATTATATTATAGGGTGTATCACGCACTACACAAATCAACGTTCTCCTTTCTTTCAATATAACATCAGCTGCTCGAGTAATAAGATCGTTCGATATGCCATTGGCTATACGCCCTAAAGTTCCCATAGAACAAGGTGTAATAATCATTCTATTATATTGCCCAGAACCTGAAGCAAAAGGTGCAGTAAAATCAGTAGTAGAATAAAACGTTACAGGCAACGATGTGTAAGAAGCATTACCTATTTCCGTTTCCCATACTTGTTTAGCATTATCAGTCATTACAACAGCTAAATCACTCCATTGTTCTTTTATAGATAATAATCGGTTAATAAGTAATTGTGCATAGATAGATCCGCTTGCTCCAGTAATAGCTACTACGATTTTATATTGATTTTTAACCATTAAATTTTTTATAAATCATCATATTCATATAAAGGATCAATATGCGTATTAGGCTTCATTTCAAAAACAGACTTTAACAATCCATCCTTTAATCCATATACCCAGCCATGGAGATGGGGCCTTTTTTCTTGTTTCCAAGCTTTTTGGATGATTGATGTTTTAGCTAAATTCATTACTTGTTCTTTTACATTAAGTTCCACCAATTTATCTGTTCGTTGTTCAACATCAGATATGGATTCTAAATCCTCTCTATATAATCTATATACATCTTTAATATTTCGTAACCACTTATTAATAACTCCTGCAAATGATTGTTTGGTCATAGCAGCTTTTACGCCACCACAACCATAGTGTCCACATACAATTACATGTTGTACTTTCAAAATATCAACAGCATATTGTAATACGCTTAATAAGTTAACATCTGTATTGACCACTAAATTGGCAATATTACGGTGCACAAATATTTCACCAGGCTGAGTACCAGTAATTTCATTGGCTGGCACACGACTATCACTACAACCTATCCATAAAAATTCAGGAGTTTGCACATGTGCTAATCGATTAAAATAGTTAGGGTCATCTTCTAACATTTCTTTAGCCCAGGCCTTATTTTCAAGTAATAATTTTTCGTACGGATGCATAAAATGATTAGGAATTATACAAGATCTAGTTTTTCATTTGTATTATTTGCTATTTGAAACTTTTCAAAAACGCTATAATTTTTGTACATGCTTTTTTTAATTTCTACTGTAATATTTTTCAAATGGGCATGTAATAAAAAATCTTCTATTACTTCAATAACGTCCTTATCGATAAAATCAGCTCGACTTGCGTCTATTAACACATAAGCATTTTCAGAAATTTGTTCTAATTTTTGTTTAATGATAGGTTTGTTTAAAAAAGAAACATCTTTGCGTAATCGAAACAAATATTTATTGCTATCATGAACTATAAACACTGCTGTTTTAAAGTTGCTGCGTAATACAAAAAATAAACCTACAACCACTCCTACTAAAATGCCCTTTAAAAGATCGGTAAGCACGATGGCTATAATAGTAATAATAAATGGCATAAATTGATCCCATCCTTTTTTATATATCTGCCTAAATATAACTGGCTTCGCTAGTTTATAACCAGTATATATCAAAATAGCTGCTAATGAGCAAAGTGGAATAGTATTAAGAATATTAGGAATAAAAGCCACACTCAGCAATAACAGTATGCCATGGAATATAGCAGAAATTTTATTAGTAGCACCTGCATTTATGTTAGCTGATGTACGAACAATTACTGATGTAATAGGTAATCCTCCTATTAAACCAGATAGTAAATTTCCTACACCTTGTGCTTTTAACTCTCTATTGGTCGGTGTAACTCTTTTATAAGGATCTAACTCATCTGCCGCTTCAATACTCAATAAAGATTCTAAACTGGCTACTATTGCCAGTGTTATGGCTGTAACCCACACATCATAGTTTGATATAAATGTCCAATTGGGAAATGTAAAAAAAGAAAAAAAATCTTGTGTTGTTTTAGCTTGAGGAATAGTAACCATTTGATGAAGTTCTAAAGCATAGTCTGGTAAGCGTTGCAAACAATACTGATTAATGGCAATACCAATTAATACCACTGCTAATGGTGCAGGGATAAATTTAAAAACTTTACTCTTTTTAACAAGTACCTTATCCCACAATATGTGTACTCCTATGGATATAGTAGCGATTATTATGGCCGTAGGTGTAATATAATTAAGCGCTTTGAACATTTCAGAAAAAGTATTTTCATGATCGAGTTGTTCAAATGATTCATCGCCATCAAAATCAACATCGTACCCTACCAAATGAGGAAATTGTTTAAGAATTAAAATAATTCCAATAGCAGCCAACATACCCTTGATAACACTAGATGGAATATAGTCTCCCAAAATCCCTGCTTTACAATAGCCTAATATAATTTGAAAAATGCCTGCTATAAAAACAGCTAATAAAAAAGCCTCAAATACTGGTAATTTCCCAATAGCTGTGGCCACAATAACAGTAAGTCCGGCTGCAGGTCCGCTTACACTCACTTGGGATCCACTCATCAATCCAACTACTACCCCACCTACTATACCAGCTATTATGCCTGAAAATAAAGGTGCATTAGAAGCCAAGGCAATACCCAAACATAAAGGTAGTGCTACTAAAAAAACAACTAATGAGGAGGATAGGTTTGCACCTACATTTAATGGAGATTTTTTCATGATAATACGATGAAGGTATCAATTATTTTTTACATGCTCAGCCCACCACAAGCGCTAATGACCTGGCCTGTTACATAACTACTTAATGAAGAAGCCAAAAATAAAGTTACATCTGCTATTTCGGTAGCGGATGCAAAACGGTTAAGTGGGATTTTTTTCAAAAATTCTGTAGCGCCTTCGCCTTCTTTTAAATAATGCGTCATATCTGTTTCTACGAAACCCGGAGCAATAGCATTGCAACGGATATTTCGACTTCCTAGTTCTTGTGCTATGGATTTAGTAAACCCAATAATGCCTGCCTTAGATGCTGCATAGCTTGACTGTCCTGCATTTCCTTTAACGCCAACAATAGAGCTCATATTAATGATGCTCCCCTGTTTTGCTTTCATCATGGGTTTTATAACTTGTTTAGTCATGTTGTACACACTTTTTAAATTCACATTCATGACCTCATCCCATTGTTCTGGTGTTAGACGAAGTATCAAATTATCTTTTGATATTCCAGCATTATTGACGCACACATCTACTGTTCCCCATTCTTTTACTACATCATTTACCATGGCTTCGCAATCAGTATATACTGCTGCATTGCTTTTATATGCTTTAGCTTTTACACCTTTTTGCATTAATTTTTCCTGTAATGCTTTGGCTTTTTCATCACTACTTACATAGCTGAAGGCAATGTGTGCGCCTTGTTCAGCAAAGGCTAAAGCAATGGCTTCTCCAATACCACGAGAGGCTCCTGTAATAACGGCTACTTTATTTTCTAATAATTTCATATAATATGTTTATTTATTTGATAAATATATGAAGCAATTTTACTTTTACTGCTATAAGCACAAAATACTATTATTCAATTTATTTTAATATAAAAAATATGCAGCTTTTAAAATCATTACAAATTAAACCGCTTAATGCTGGTGCCTCCACAGGTTCAAAGTGGATAAAAACTACAGGGGAGAAGGTTGTTTCTT
>CAYVXB010000071.1:0-2530 GCA_964454275.1 uncultured Chitinophagaceae bacterium
TAAAAAGGAACATTACTCATGCTCTCCATTCCGCCTGCTACTATTATATCTGCATCACCCAAAAAAATACTTTGAGCGCCTTGCATAATCGCCTTCATCCCACTAGCGCATACTTTATTTACTGTTGTACATACTACACTATCTGGCAAACCTGCAAACTTTGCCGCTTGTCGAGCAGGTGCCTGACCCATATTGGCTTGTAATACGCAACCCATCAATACTTCTTCAATTTGATTGGGTTGTAATCCTGCTTTTTCTACTACTGCTTTAATAGCTATAGCCCCCAATTGTGGTGCTGTAAAATTTTTTAACGATCCGCCAAAACTGCCCATGGGCGTACGAACTGCTGATACAATGTATACTTCTTTTTTCATATTTTTCATTATCAGGCCGACTAAAGTCGAATCCTTATTTTTTATCTTTAGTGTACAAAATATTTTTTACTAGCTAAGCTTTTGTAGTACTAGTTGTGTCAAATTCTTTAACTGTTGCTCTACTAATCAACAAAATGTCCAAATAAATATAGTGTCTCTTATGTTGCTGCAAATATAAACTCTATAAATCAATTGCTATCTTTGTGTTTTATATAAATAGTTTTTTAATTCTCTCCCCTTTGGGGAGATTAAGAGGGGCCTTATGTTAGACATTGTCATCAAAAAAGAAATCGACGAAACCCGCCAAGGCGAAGCGTTTGCATCAACTACATGTGATACAAATAAAAGTGCTAAAAAATTCTATATAGAAAGCTATGGTTGTGCTATGAATTTTAGCGATAGCGAAATTGTCGCCTCCATTCTACATCAAAACAACTTTTCGCCCACCAAAAATCTATCAGAAGCAAGTTTAATACTCATCAACACCTGCTCCATTAGAGAAAAAGCAGAACAAACCGTACGTAAGCGATTAACAGATTTCAAAAAAGTAAAAAAACAAAATAAAGCTGTATTAATAGGTGTTTTAGGCTGCATGGCAGAGCGCTTAAAAACTAAATTTTTAGAAGAAGAAAAATTAGTTGATTTAGTAATAGGTCCGGATGCTTACCGCTCCTTACCGCAATTGATTGCAGAAGCAAATGATGGACAAAAGGGTGTAAACGTACTATTAAGCAGAGAAGAAACCTATGCTGATATTGCGCCGGTACGACTAGATAGTAATGGCATTTCAGCTTTTATATCTATTATGAGAGGTTGCAATAACATGTGTTCTTTTTGTGTGGTTCCTTTTACGAGGGGGCGAGAACGTAGTCGTGATGCACAGTCTATTGTACAAGAAGCTCAAAATCTTTTTGATCAAGGTTATAGAGAAGTTACGCTTTTAGGACAAAATGTAGATAGTTATAAAGCCCCCCTTAATCCCCCCAACCGGGGGAGTTGGGAAACAGCTTCCTCTTTATTAAAAGAGAATACTATAAAAAAGAGCGAGTTACAAAGCCCCTCCTTTGGAGGGAGTGGGGAGGCCGAGGTCGTTACATTTGCTCAATTACTTGAACTTGTTGCCCAAGTCAATCCTTTATTGAGAGTGCGTTTCAGCACATCGCATCCTAAAGATATTACAGATGAAGTATTATACACCATAGCTAAATACGAAAACATTTGCAACTATATACACTTGCCTGTACAAAGTGGTAATACCCGTATTTTAGAATTGATGAACAGAACCTATACTCGAGAATGGTATGTAGAAAGAATCAATCGTATTCGGGAAATTATTCCTGACTGCGGCATTTCTTCTGATGTTATTGCAGGGTTTTGTTCTGAAACAGAAGCAGAACATCAAGATACATTAAGTATAATGGAGTATTGTCAATACAATATGAGTTATATGTATTATTATAGCGAACGTCCTGGAACCCTTGCTGAGCGTAAATATAAAGACGATGTACCTGAAGAAGTTAAAAAGCGACGATTGCAAGAAATCGTAAACCTTCAAAATAAATTATCCTTACAAAGCAATCAACGAGATATTGGTAAAATATTTGAAGTTTTGATAGAAGGCGATAGTAAAAGAAGCAGTAATGATTGGAAAGGCCGTAGCTCTCAAAACAAATTAATTGTATTTCCTAAAAATAATAGGCAATTACAAAAAGGAGATTATGTAATGGTGAAGGTGAATGATTGTACACAGACTACATTGTTGGGGGAGATAATGAACCAGTAATCAATGTACTGTAAAACATAGTTCAATGATAAGAGAAATAATTAAGAGAAATATAAATGGCAAGAAAGGTTTAATTATATTTATTTTAACGAATATTATTTACACTATTCTGCTATTGATAACCATTCCTAAAGTAATGAATTTTTCTAACGGAATGAAGCTATTTGATATGTTACCTACAGGTTATAATGTTAAATATGCACACTCTTTATCAAGTGTTTTAGGAGAAAAAGGGAGGGGAGTTTTATTTAATTAAATTCCAATAGATATGATTTATCCTTTTCGGCATTACTTATTGTTTGGTATTGGCTTATTTTCTAAATAAACTAGGTAAGCTAAAAGGATATTTCATCTATTTGTGTATGATTACTTT
>CAYVXB010000071.1:2540-5709 GCA_964454275.1 uncultured Chitinophagaceae bacterium
TTTGCTGGTTTCTTTGATTATATGGAAAACATTGGAATAATTTCAATGTTGAATAGTTATCCAAATACTTCTAATTTACTTATACAAACAGCTAATTTGTTTACAATATTAAAAAGTTTTTTTAGTATTATATACTTTATAATATTGCTAATATTCTTAATTGTATTTGGAGTGCATAGATTGAGGAAAAGAACAAATATTAACTGACAAAGATTTTCAAAATCTTAAATTATTTTTTAATAATAAATAATATATGATCGATCTTATAGAAAAGAATAAAATACAAATTACAGCTTTATGCAAAAAGCATCATGTAAAATCCTTATACGTATTTGGTAGTGCAGTTAGAGATAACGATTTTACCAACAATAGTGATATTGACCTACTTGCGGATTTTGCTATTCAATTTCATCAAGAAAATATGGATGAGCTGCTTCATTATTTTGAAAATTTAGATACACTAAATGAAGAATTAGAAATTCTTTTTAAGCGACATGTAGATTTATTAATTGAAAAAAATATCCGAAATAAGCATTTAAAGCATATTATAAACAATGAAAAACAATTGATATATGCCCAAGCGTGATAAAAAAGTATATTTAGAAGATATTCTAAATAGTTGTAAAGAACTTCAACAGTTAAGAGTAGATGCTGGAAGCATATCTAGTTTCTTGTCAAAGAATTACTTCTATCGCACCGCAGAAAGATGTTTCCAAATTATAGGCGAAGCGCTTTATCATCTCAACAATTTAGATAAAACAATTCCAATAACGGAGAAAACTAAGATTATTCGCTTAAAACACATGATTATGATACAATTGATTATTCTAGACTGTGGCTTTATATGGAACAATATTTACCTGCTTTATACGAAGAAACCCAACAATTGTTTGAAAATTCTGAAGGAGAATAGTTGGTAGTATAGTTTATCATACATAAATTTCAACATTTTTTATACATGAGCTTTCTAAACAAACTATTCGGCAAAAAAATAATATACCTAACAAAAAGGAGATTATGTAATGGTGAATGATTGTAAGAAAACTACGTTGTTAGGAGAGATGGTGCATAATAATTGATGGAAACTCAAGAAACTTTTTTCGTTTCCAAAGTTTCCTACTAAACAATGTCTTTATGCATGAGTTTTTTCAACAAACTATTCGGTAACAAATAATAGAATGATCTTATTACCCATTTATTTATATTATTTGTGTAAAAGTACTTTTAATGCTTGAGTT
Organism: uncultured Chitinophagaceae bacterium; assembly: GCA_964454275.1. Classification (GTDB taxonomy): domain Bacteria; phylum Bacteroidota; class Bacteroidia; order Chitinophagales; family Chitinophagaceae; genus CAYVXB01. Next base: position 3,779 of record CAYVXB010000071.1, read on the forward strand.
GTTGAGCTTACAAAATTAATCTGTCCAAGTTCTAACAAAGACAAAATAAGTATGATTATTTGTAAAAAAATATTGTCATACATTCGTACATTCGCTTCTCTAAAATACATTTTTAAATGGTCAAAAAAATAACCCTAGTTCTTGCTCTAGTTACTCCCGTATTTGCTTTACAATTGAAAGCACAAAAAAAGCAAGAAGCAAAATTTGAGGTTGCAGCTGATAAATTTGCAGATCTACAACTGTTACGCTATAAAATCTCTGGATTTAAGGAGCTTAGTTTACAACAAAAAACACTTGTTTATTACTTGTATGAAGCCGCTTTAAGTGGCCGGGATATTACTTACGATCAAAAAAGTAAAAATGGAATTTTGTTGCGTAAAATAGTAGAAAATATTTATAGCACGTATAATGGTGATAAAAAATCAGAAAATTGGAAAAAGTTTGTGGAGTATTGTGGTCAATTCTGGTTCAGCAATGGCAATCATCACCATTATAGTAGCGACAAATTTATACCAGCGTGCTCATTTAAGTATTTTGAAATTATTGCTAAGGCTAGTAATCAGAAAGGATTTCCAATGAATGAGGGGGAAAGTATGGATAGTTTTTTACAACGTATCCAGCCGATGATTTTTGATTTGAATTTTGAACCAAAAATAGTCGATTTACGCCCTGGTATTGATAATGTTGTAGCCTCATCAAATAATTTTTATGAAGGTGTAACACAAAAAGAAGTAGAAGATTTTTATGCTAAGATGCCTACTGCTGGCAATGCTCCAAGTTGGGGGTTGAATAGTAAGGTGGTCAAACAAAATGGAGAGATTATTGAAAAGACCTGGAAAGTGGGAGGTATGTATAGTGCTGCTATTGAGAAAATAGTGTATTGGCTAGAAAAAGCAACTACAGTTGCTGAAAATGAAAAACAAAAAGAGGCATTAATTAAATTAATAACGTTTTATAAAACAGGCGATTTAAAGGATTTTGATGATTATTGTATTGCTTGGGTAAAAGATATTGATAGTCGTATCGATTGTGTGAATGGCTTTATTGAGGTGTATCAAGATGCTATTGGTAAAAAAGCAAGCTATGAAAGTGTAGTAAGCATTAGAGATATGGAAGCAACTAAACGTATTGCTACTATTGCAAGCAATGCGCAATGGTTTGAAGATAATTCTCCCTTAATGCCAGAGCATAAAAAGAAACAAGTAAAGGGCATTACAGCAAAAGCAATTACGGTTGTTGTAGAATCCGGCGATGCGGCTCCCTCTACACCTATTGGTATTAATTTACCGAATGCTGATTGGATTCGAAAAGAGTATGGTAGTAAGTCTGTCTCTTTGAGTAATATTATTGAGTCGTATAATATGGCAAGTTCTCAAAAAGGTGCTCTTGATGAATTTGGTTATGACGCAGAGGTTATAAGTCGGTGTAAAAAATATGGTGCCTTATCTAGCGATTTACATACGGATATGCATGAATGTATTGGACATGCGTCTGGGCAAATTAATCCTGGTATTGAAACGACAGATAAAACACTTAAGAATTATGCTAGCTGTTTAGAAGAGGCTCGGGCTGATTTAGTAGGCTTATATTATATCATGGATCAAAAATTGATAGACATTGGTGTAATGCCTAATATGGATGTTGCTAAAACGGAATATGATAGCTATATTATGAATGGATTGATTACTCAGTTAACACGTTTAAAGCTCGGGAATAATTTGGAAGAGGCACATATGCGCAATAGGCAACTAAATGCTATGTGGGTTTATGAGCAAGGTAAAAAAGATAATGTTATTGAATTTGTAAAACGGAATGGTAAAACATATGTGCGAGTGAACGACTATAATAAATTGCGTGATTTATTTGGCCAGTTGTTGAGAGAGATTCAACGTATAAAATCAGAAGGAGATTATGAGGCCGGCAAAAATTTG
>CAYVXB010000071.1:5719-7629 GCA_964454275.1 uncultured Chitinophagaceae bacterium
CGTATGGCGTAAAAGTTGACCAAACTTTATTAAAAGAAGTATTAGAGCGTTACAAAGCGTTGAACCTAAGGCCATATAAGGGATTTATTCAACCTCGGTTGATTCCGGTAATGAATGGTGAAAAAATTATAGATGTGAAAGTAGAATATCCAAAATCATTTTTTAAGCAAATGATGGAATATGGTAAAAAATACTCTTTTTTAGGTGTGAAGAATTAGTAGGATTTTAATAATCCTGAAATTATTAACAGTCACTCATCCCCATAAATCTAGGGAATTGAGTGACTGTTTTACTTTTGCAATTATGGTTCGTTTTTATGCCGAAACCTATTTTTATGGAGCACTTAGATGCTATTTTTTGATGCTAACAAATACCGACTTTTCTTGTATTCTTCCAAGGCTTTCTCCAAACAATCCATGGCTGCATTTATTTCATTAATATTTAACACATAAGCTAAACGAACTTCATTTTTACCTAACCCTATTGTACTGTAAAAGCCGCTAGCAGGGGCTATCATAACTGTTTGGTTATTCCAAGAAAAAAACTCTAACAACCATTGACAAAAATGATCTGCGTCATCAACAGGTAATTTGGCCATTACATAAAAGGCTCCGCCTGGCTCTGGACAAAACACCCCAGGCATGGTGTTTAATCGGTTCACTAAAACATCTCGTCTTTTAATATATTCTGCTTTAACACTCTCAAAGTAATTTGAAGGTAAATCAATGGCGGCTTCTCCAGCTATTTGAGCAAAGCTTGGCGGACTTAAACGAGCTTGTGCAAATTTAATAGCCGCATCCAATACCATTTGATTTTTAGTAATAAAAGCCCCTAATCTTGCACCACAAGCACTATAGCGCTTGGAAATCGTATCCATCAATATTACAAAATTATCAGCCCCTGACAATTCCATGGCGCTAAAATGCTTGCCACTATAGCAAAACTCTCTATAGGCTTCATCCGAAAATAAAAACAAGTTATATTTTAGACAAATATCCCTTAAAACTTCCATTTCGGCTCTACTGTATAAATAGCCTGTAGGATTATTTGGATTACAAACAACAATAGCTTTTGTTTTAGCTGTTATTTTTTCTTCAAAAGCGCTGATAGGTGGTAAAGCAAACCCATTTTCAATATGAGCTGTTATAGGGACAATGGTTACACCCGCTTCTATGGCAAAGCCATTATAGTTGGCGTAAAAAGGCTCTGGAATGATAATTTCATCTCCTACATCTAAACAAGCCATAAAGGCAAATAAAATAGCTTCGGAACCGCCTACTGTAATAATAATTTGATTATGATTGATATGAATATTTTGTTGTTCATAATAGTGAACCAACTTTTTTCTATACCGCTCATTACCCGCACTATGGCTATATTCCAATACTTTAAAATTAGTGTTTCGCACTGCATCTAAAATAATAGAAGGCGTTTCAATATCTGGTTGGCCAATATTTAGATGATAAATTTTAATGCCTCTTTTTTTTGCAATTTCTGCATAAGGTACCAATTTCCTAATAGGAGAAGGGGGCATAGTTTGACCTCGGTGGCTTATGGATAACATATGAGCAAATATACGAGGCTAAAGATAATTTGATGGAGGTAAAGTATGGGGGATACTAAAAAAAACAAGGCCAGGTGAGACCACCCGGCCGCTTTGATCATAAACCAAAACAATATTATAAATGAATTAAAATGATCAATGTAAAACTATAATTAATTTTTAATGCTTTCTATTATATATTTTATATATATAATAATTATAATACGAAGCTACATAAAATATTTGTTATTAAAACACTTTTTTTAAAATTTTGAAAAAAAAATGACACAAACCAATACATAGCACTTGATAATAACTTTTTAAATAGACTTGGGTTCTATAAATGGTAGGTGGTAATAGGAAAAGT
>CAYVXB010000071.1:7639-8734 GCA_964454275.1 uncultured Chitinophagaceae bacterium
CCAAAATAGGGTGGGGAAATTATTAGAGATGTAATGGATATATGTGTATTGGGCAAATTTCCATTGGCGAATACTACTTTTTTAGACAGTCTCTTAGATATTTAATCGGTTAGAATCCTTTGCTATATACACTGCTATTGCCATAGTTAATATTACAGGGTAAGTACACTTGTGTTATATACATCAAATAATGTAGCCATAATTTTTTTATTTAATTGTATAACTGTATATTGGCGTTCAATTTATACGTACCTAGTATTGAACTATTGTTGATATTAAAAAAGTATGGTATAAATTTGAGTGCAATTGTATGTAAGAGTTTATTGAGGTAAATATTTTTGTTATGTGCAATTGTCATTTCAACAACCATTCAACCCTAAACTAAGACGGAGACGGTTAAACTATTTTTTAATCTATTTAGATGTTAGTAGAATAAAAGTTAGTATACCAGAAAATGTACAAAAATATATACAATATATTTTCTGTACTTATTGCGGGATATATTGTTCTGGCATGTATTTTATTGTTAGTAGTGCTAGAGCTTGGTAACAAATTAATTGTATTATGAGTAAAAGCAACTACTATTTAAAACCCAACTTAGTGTTAGAGCCTCTCTTCGACAGATGGTATGCTTGGTCGCACTTAATATCTCCGGCTACCTCTGCAATGAATATTGTAAACAGGCATTTAAAAATTTTAAACTCCTACATACAAAGTCCGCAAATACATGCGGCAGCTGTTAAAAATCCGCAAATGCGAGGAGGTCCATTTATCGATTTTAATGGAGCCAGAGTAGAAGAGGCAAAAGCGTTACGAGATGAAACGGTTAAAAAACAGCACCACATGTTAGCATTTGCACAAGCTGTAGGTGAGCTTAGTACAATGCTCAAAACCAATGCCAAAGGATATTCTATGGATGCATTATACAGCCAAGTACCTGATGTACTCAAAGGCTATGTAGAATTAGTGTACGATCTTAACAATAACCCTTCCTTTCGTTTCTTTGAATCATTACTGTACAAAAGTAAATACTATAACGAATCATCACAAAGCATAGCTCTTTGGATTACCAATAATGATGAACGCCCTTTTGTA
>CAYVXB010000071.1:8817-11291 GCA_964454275.1 uncultured Chitinophagaceae bacterium
GCTATTTTGGTCATGCTTGTATTTTGGTAGAAACAAAAGACACGAGTATTTTGGTTGATCCTGTAATCAGCTACCATGGCTATCCTACAGAAGTATCAAGGTATTCTGAATTACATCTGCCTGAAAAAATTGATTATGTATTGATTACGCATAATCATCAAGATCATATTCTATTTGAAACCTTATTAGCATTACGACATAAGATAGGTCATATTGTTGTACCACGTAATGGCAATGGTACATTTCAAGATCCTAGTTTAAAACTTATGTTTAACAAAATAGGATTTAATAATGTAATAGAAATTGAAGAATTTGATACGATAACATCTGCAAACTGTCAAATCACTGGTTTGCCATTTATGGGTGAACATTCTGATTTAGATGTACGAACAAAACTTTGCCATCATGTAAAAATTGGACAGTACTCACTGCTATTTGCTGCCGACTCTTGTAATGTTGAACCAAAATTATATGAACATGTATCTAAAATAACTGGGCCTATAGATAGTATTTTCTTGGGCATGGAATGTGATGGTGCTCCATTAACTTGGTTATATGGGCCATTGCTAACCGAACCTTTACCAAGAGATATGGATAATTCCAGAAGACTTGCTGGATCTAATTATGAACGAGCAAAAGCACTCGTAAATGTATTTAATCCAAAAGAATTATACGTATATGCTATGGGCATGGAACCATGGTTAGAATTTATAAGTTCTATTAAATATACCAGTGAATCTCGACCTATTGTACATTCTACTCAATTAGTAGAAGAATGTCGTTTAAACAATATTGTAGCCGAACGTTTATTTGGAGAAAAAGAATTGTTTTATGAATGTGATAAGCAGCCCGAATTGGTCTAAATATATCAACAAAAAAACATGTACAGTAGTTTTGTATGAGCCCAACTAAAACGTTTTACTCATCTTCGTTTCAAGTTTATGCTGAGTACTTTCTTTGTAAGGATGAGTGGAGTAGAATCCGATGCCGAAAGGTACATTGAAGCAGTTATTTTCTTTTCAGCATACTCAAAAAACTATTCATAAATGTAGCATTACACATATTTGAAGATAATGCTCAATAGTAACATAACATACTCGCTTTAAGCAATATGAAACAAATATCAGCAATACAGGAACCCATTTGGTTAACACAACAACTTCATCCCGAGTCATCCCTATACAATGTAGGCGGATACGCTTTTATACAAGGAGAACTACGTGAAGAAATACTGATAAAATCTATTAAGCAAGTATTAGAAAACACGGATGCCATATCAAGTGCATACTATGCGTTTAACGAAATAGCCCTCGAAAAAAATACACTATTTAAAAAATATGATATAGCCATACTTGATTTTTCTGATGAAAAACATTCTACACAAACTTGTTTGTATTGGATGGATAGAGACATAAAACGAACATTTGAGACGAGCAAGAATTTGTTAAAAGTTAGACTGTTAAAAGATTCCAGCAAAAGATATTATTGGTATGTAAAAGTGCATCATTTAATTTTTGATGGATATGCCATGTCGCTTTTTTTTAATACCGTTTCTACATTATATTCAGCATACACCAATCATACTAAAGAAAAAATAAATGATAAACCGTATACATACACCGATTTTATTGAAGATGAAAAAACGTACAAACTTTCAAACGAATACATAGCAGATAAGAATTTTTGGATCGATAGATTAAAAAATAGCTCGAATGAAAAAAGTTTTCAATCCTGCTTACAATCAAACTATACTGAATCTCTTATTGCCAAACGCAAAGCAATTACAATCAATAGAGATGCTTACAATCAAATAGAAAAATTCTGTAAAATCCATAACTGCACAACATTTCATTATTTCGTTAGTGCATTATTTATTATAAACAAATTATATAATAATGAATCTTCTGTTATTGGACTTCCTGTTTTTAATAGACGCAACTATGCATTCAAAAACACATTAGGCACATTTGTAAACATGCTGCCGTTTGCCGTTGCATGTACAGAAGATATAACGTTCATTCATCTACTACTTACCGTAAAAAATGAGTTGAAGCAATGCTACAGGCATCAACGCCTTCCGTTGTACGATGCGTTAAAGGCGTTAGATAGAGGGGGAAGTATGTACAATCTTTCCTTCTCTTACCAAAAAAATACGTATCAGCCTAGCTTAGGCAATGCAACTGCATCTATTCATTACCTACATAGCGGGCAACAACAGGATGATTTAGCTTTTAGTTTATTAGAATATGCGAACACAAAAGACTTAACCCTAACAATTGATTATAAAGAAAATGCATTTACAGAACAGGTAATAAATCAATTAATCAACCATTATGATACATTAATAAACAGCTTATACAAAACACCTGATAAGCCTATTGATCAAATCAATTACATAAGCGCATCAGAGCAACACGAACTGTTAGTAACCTTCAACGATACAGCAGCAAACTATTCCACCAACAAAACACTAA
>CAYVXB010000072.1:0-11035 GCA_964454275.1 uncultured Chitinophagaceae bacterium
GCACTCATTTTGGCATTGTTGCGAAAGATGCGTCCGAAATGTTCTTTGTCGGGAAATATTTCATCTTGCATGGGTAAATACACACCAGCACTATCTACTAAATAAATAATGGGTAAATGATTTTCCATCGCTATTTCTTGTAAGCGCAAATTTTTTTTTCCAGTAATAGGAAACCATGCACCTGCTTTAACAGTTTGATCGTTGGCTACGATAATGCATTGCCTGCCACTGATATATCCTACTCCGCCAACGGTTCCGCCAGCAGGACATCCGCCTTCGTTTTCGTACATTTCGTAACCGGCAAAACCGGCTATTTCAATAAATGGTTTTTCTTTGTCGATCAAATAATCAATTCTTTCTCTTGCGGTAAGTTTGTTTCGCTCATGTTGTTTATCGATAGATTTTTTTCCACCGCCTAATTTTATTTGGTTAAGCTTTTGTTGTACTTCACTCCAGGCGAGTTTCATAGTATCTTCATTTTTGTTTGCTGTTATATCCATTTTTATATTTTTATTTTGTCTGTGTGCCGTAAGGCCAAGGTTTGGGTTAAAATTAATTATTAGTTTCTGTTTTAAATCCTATTTTCTCTCTTTCTTCCCATTTTCTTTGAGCAGCTTTTTCATCTAATAAATTTTCCATGGCATCATAAATTTGATTGAGCTGTGCATCATGTTCGCCCAATCGTTCTTTAATTTCTTTCAGTTGTTGTTTTAAATCAGTTTGTTGCAATAGAATTTTTCTAATTTCCACAAAAGCTCGCATTATTACAATATTCATGCTGATAGCTTTATCGGAGTTTAATACGCCACTTAGCATAGCCACGCCTTGTTCTGTAAATGCATAAGGTGTAACATTCGTATTTCGCTTATTTTGAATTAAGGTCACATTTTGTGACCTTAAAGAAAGGTTATTCTCGGATGCGGTCACAAATTGTGACCGCATATTTTGCCACTCATCAATAGTAAGCCGAAACATAAAATCCTTAGGAAAACGTTTAATATTACGTTTTACAGCTTGGTTTAATACTTTAGTAGGTACTTCGTATAAGGCAGCTAAATCAAAGTCTAGCATTACTCTTTCATTTCGTATTTCGTAAATTCTGTTTTGTATGGATTGTATGATTTGCATAACTATGTATTTTGAAGCTTAAGTTTTTTGCTATTTATAGCATTTTACTACTAATCAACTTATTTACTTTTCAACATTTTAATTTCTTTTACCCATTGCAACGCAATATTTAATTGTTCTTCAATAGTAAGATGAGTGTTATCTAACACAATAGCATCCTCTGCTTGCCGCAATGGAGAAGCTTCTCGGTGGGAGTCAATATAGTCACGAGTTTCAAGGTTATGTCGTACTTCTTCAATGGTAACATTGGGATTTTTTTCATGCATTTCTTTAAATCTTCTTTTTATCCTCACTTCATGATCTGCTGTCATAAATATTTTTATTTCGGCATTTGGAAATACAACAGTTCCAATATCTCTACCATCCATTACAATACTTTTTTTATCTCCCATTCTTCGCTGTTGGGAAACAGCAAAATCTCTTATTTCTTTTATAGCGGCTACTTCGCTTACTTTTTCAGCTACTACTAAATCACGAATTACATATTCTACATCTTCGCCATTTAGCCACATATCAGAATAGCCCGTTTCTGTATTATGAATGAATTCGAGATGAATTTGCAGTAATGCATTGTATACATCTTTTATATCTGTCCAATCTAAGTGATTACGTAAAAAATATAGGGTGATGGCTCGATACATAGCCCCACTATCAATATACGTATAGTTGAGTTTTTTGGCTAATTGTTTAGCTAATGTACTTTTTCCACAAGAGGACCAGCCGTCTATAGCAATGATTATTTTTTGCATGAGCATTGGTAAGTAGATGATGTACAAATGTAAATAATTAGAAAATGAAAAATCCGTTTTAGCTTAAAGTACTACCAATTCCAACAGAATATCAGTTTTGGGATGGTTTTATAATGTACCTCTTCGGGAAATACCCTTCAACAAGGGTGGCACACCCTATAAGAACTTATTAACCTGAGTCGAAGATTGTTTGTGCATTAAGAAACACGCATTTCCGAAGAGGTCTTATTAGCGAAACTTGTCAATACTACTTATGCTTTTTAAAAAAAAATAAGCAATTTTTTATTTAAGGTCATTGTGTTTTATTGTGAATGGTATAAAAAGTTTTATACTTATATTTCTACCCATATTATATACTCCTACTCTTCCTGTTAATACGTTTTTGTCTAAATACTTTAAACGACTTTGATGGGATTGATACGTTTCATTAAATATATTGTTAGCTGTACAATAAATTGAAAAAATAGTTTTTTTATTCCTTAGTATATCTGCTCCAAATCCTACATGCACTAAACCATAAGATGGTGTAGTTGTTTCTGTATTGTAAATGAGCATGGCTCTATGTTGCGGTTGATTATATTCGCTTTCTATTTGTGCATATATATTTTTAAACCAATTCCCTAATGTACTTTTAATAATAGGTATAGAAAATCTTACTTGAGTAATCCATCTAGGTGGTGGCATAAAAGGCAGAAATTTTGCAGAGTCATTTTGAGCACTAAGATTACTGGCCATAACCATAGAGAAACTCTGTGTAATACTTAACCATTTTATATATTGTGGAGTGAATATAATTTGAGCTTCTATTCCCCATAATCGAGCTTTTTCTTGAACGTATTTAAATACAGGCACATTATTTATAATGGAATCTTTTCCATTTGTTTTTATTATTTTTTCTGAATAGGAATAGTTTTGAATAGTATTACTAAAAATAGTAGCATCTATATACCAATTTTTATTTTCATATGTAAGTCCTATATCTGTTTGCAAGCTGATTTCAGATTGTTGGCTTCTATTTCCTATTTCATAACGAGACGTTCCTGCATGTTCTCCATTACTGGCAATTTCTGGAATACTAGGTGCACGAAAACCTCTTGCCATATTGATCTTTGCTATCAACTGATCATTTATTTTATATACAGCGCCTAAGCTTCCTGTTATATTTAAAAATGCTTTATTAAATCCTGTAAATCTTATTTCTTTAGCATTTTGTGGGGTAGTTTGAAAAGCACCGTTACTATCTATATATAATTTCTCAATATTTATTTTACGTATATCATACCGCATTCCTCCGCTTATATTCCAACGATTTATTTTTTTCTTACTAAAAAAAAATATACCATTATCGAATAAATTAAAATTAGGGTATAAAGCGCTATTTCCTTTATTGGTAAGCAACTGGGCCATACCATTGGTACCGATTGTTGTTTCCCATTCTTTGTCACTATTTATATTATAGCGTATATCATAAAATGCTGTTTGAAGGAAAAAATATAAATCCGGGATAAAAGGACGTAATATACTACCATACTCTTTTCGTTGATTTTGAGTATACGCCATATTAATACTTATGTTAGAAGCATTACGTAAAATAAAATGATTGTTGAGTTGAATTTTAGTATTTATTAAATCTTGAGAATTAGAAGGATGAATCATTCTACTATTTAGTTCTTCTTTAGGAACAGCTACATTTATTATAGTACTATCGTCTAGTTTAGATTGTTTCGTAAATTGACCTGTATTATCTCGTGAACCATTTATAACATTTACTTTTTGATGAAAGTTGGCAATATATAATCTACTATACCCCCATTTTTTTGTAATGCCTAACATGCCGTTTATATTAAATTCTTTAAATGCAGAACCATAAACTTTACCATCAAATGGGTTACTATAGTTCGCTGCATTTTTATAACTTATTCTTCCCATCCATTGAAAGCTATTTTTATTACCCGAAACACTTGCCGATAAACCATACAATTTATTATTGGTTTGATAGTTTGTTAAAATGTCACCTCTGATGGTTCCTTCTTCAATAGGCTTTCGACTTAAAACACTTACTACACCCCCTAATCCATCTGATCCATACATTAAACTTCCTGCTCCACGAATGATTTCATATCGATCAATAGAATATTCATCAATATGTAAAGAGTGTTCTTCACCCCATTGATTATCTTCTTGCCTAATACCATCGTGTATAGTAATAACTCTATTAAAAGCCAATCCCCTTATTACAGGCTTACTTAAGATTGAACCTGTGGTAATTTGAGACATGCCAGGTAACTTAGCTACTGCATCTACTAAGTTAGTGGAAGCCATTTGCCTCCATTGCGTACTAGATAGTACTGTAATGGGGATAGGACTTTCTTTAATTAAAGTTTTTGCGCTTGATCCAGAAATAATAATTTCTTCTAAAGAATTATTAGAAGGCTGTAAAAAAAATGTAGTATTTCCTGAGTCTTGTATTTGTAGACTTTGTATACGTGTTTTAAAGGAAACAGCGCTTATTTGAAGGGTTAATTTTTCTTTTGGGAGATTGGAGAAATAGAATCTTCCATTATCATCCGTATTAGCGCCAATTCGTAATTCTGCCACCATAACCGAAGCATTGGGTACAGGTAGTTTGTTTTCTTTATTTAATACCACACCTGTTAAGGTATGTTGACTTAAAGCACTAATACCGAATATTAAACTGCAACATATAAATATGTATTTTTTCATAAATATAAAATTAGGTTAGCAAAAATAATAAATTAGGTTAACCTAATTTTGTATTATCTTGCATAAAAATAATTTCTTATGATTTCTTTAGCAGAAGAGAACTACTTAAAGACAATTTACGTTTTACAAGAAAGTGATAACGCTGCTGTGAGTACCTCTGCTTTGGCAAAAGCTTTACAAATTAGTGCAGCTTCTGTAACAGATTTTATTCAAAAAATAGCTGTTAAAAAATTAATTAACTATAAAAAATCGAAAGGTGTAACGCTTTCTAGAAAAGGGAAAGAGAAAGCTATTGCTATTATACGCAAACATCGATTATGGGAAGTGTGGCTGGTAGAAAAATTAGGATTAAAGTGGGATGAAATACATGAAATAGCAGAACAATTAGAGCATGTTGATAGTAGTCTATTAATTGAGAGATTAGATAGCTATTTAGGTTACCCTAAAGTTGATCCACATGGAGATCAAATACCTGATGCAAAGGGACGTTTGCCTAAAACTATAGGTAAGCTTTTACTCTATTTTCCGAAAGGATCTACCATAAAATTTATAGGCGTTGTAGATCATTCTCCAGCTTTTTTACAATATCTCACTAAAATAAATTTAGATCTAGGTGATGTGATTAAAATAGAAGCAATTGAAGCTTTTGACTATTCTTTTCATGTAAAAATCAATGGAAGTATAAAAAAGATTTTAAGTAAAGAGGTGGCGAAAAATTTACTAGTAGTCTAACCCCTCATCTAGTAGTGCAAAACACTAGCTAGTTTAATTCAATATTGGTAGTTGTTGCATTATTATTATTTTCTACTATTATTTTATAGTTAACACCATCTGGGCTATTTGATTTTATTTTAATCAATAAATTTTGAGCTAAATAATTCCATTCTTTGGGTTGTAAATCAGTATAGAAATTAGGGATAAGTTTAATATTTAAAGTGCGTAAATATCCTTGCTTAGGGTAAGGGGATAAAGACAATCCTTTTTCGAATTTTACATCTTTTAATTTACTTCCCAGTTCATATTTACAAAAGTTTCGAATATCCTCATTCGTTACTAAGCATTCACGACTTTCCAACGCATAGCGGTAGGCATTGATTCTATCGCCAGGTTGCAGCTTTTCTCTTCCTCCTAATGTATCCGATAAAAGGATTACACTTGAACCTTCTATGTCAGCATTATTGGATAATAAAAATGGGGTATAATTTCGAATACCATTTGCTAATTCACATTGTGTAATCCAGTATCCTACATGTAAATAATCTTCATCATCATAGACTTCTGCTACTAAATAAGTTGGGACTTGTCGTATACTATTTTCAATTTTTTCTACTCGTGCCTCTAAAAGATTTAACTGTTTAGATAATTCTTCTAATACTCTTACAATAAAATCTTGATTGATGGAAGTAAAAGCAGCAATTTCATCTCGGGTTAATTCCATCAAATATTTTATCATATCTTGAGCTGTACGTTCGTCAAAACGTTCTACGCCACCATATCTAATTGAATAATACCCTCGATTATGTTTATCTGCACGTTGAAAGGGAATCTCACTAAATACACGGTCTTGGCCATCTGTTAGTTTTTCAACTGCCATAAAATGTTCCTGATCATGTACATGCAATGGTATAATATTGTTTAATGCTCTGTAGTTATATGCATTTTCTTTGAGACAGCGATTAATTACAGGGAAAGCATTTATGGATACATACATATTTTCCAAAATATCGTATGTATAATTGACTGGGAAGTTGACTTGTAGCCAAAGTACAGGCTGGCTAATTTTTGTCTTGAGTATTTCTGCTCCAAAACTCTGTACTAAATTTTCAGGAAAAGAATGGGTGTCTGTAACATTATTTTGGTTACAAGGATAATTACCCAGTGTTAAAAATTTATGGTCGTATAGTTCTTTTATGCCTTTTAGAACTTTATACATCAAATCATAATTTTTGTATATTTCTTCTCTTAAGCTTGTGTCTTGTTGTGTTTGATATAGCAGTCCTTGTTGCTTAGTTATCTCGTTTGCTTGTACACCTATTTTGCATAAGGGTAATAATTGATATATCCAAGATTGTTCTTGATAAGATGGAAAATCAAAGTACAATCCTATGTTTTCGAGATTATTTACATCTTTATCTAATTCAAGACCTATCCAAGAAGTAGCAAATGGCAGGGGATTGGAGGTGCGTTGTACAGGAAATTTATTACCTAGCTGATCAATAGAAAATAATTGTCGCCCTGCTGCTATATAGGCCACTCTTCCTTTTACCAAATGCACATGATCTACTGGTGTGAAGAATACATCTACGTTCGTATCTAACATGCCATCAGAATGACTAGCTATTCTTTTTTGAGTATAAAAATGTGTTAGTGGGTGTAATGTATGTGTTGCTTCAATAGACTTTGCTTGCATAATACCGTGTGCACCTCTAGGCATTACAAGAAGTTCTGGGGTAAGTAGTTTAGCAATTTTTTCTAATATTCTACTTTCTATTTGTTGTGTTTCATTTGCAGCTCGATATATTTCTACACTAAAAGCTTCTATTAATAACCGTACAAATGGATCGAGCGATAATGGATTTTTTACATTCCACAAATTTGCTGCATTCTGTAACATTCTAGCTTTAATAGCTTCTTTAGTGAATTGATTTATGGACATATTACTCATAAAAAGGAGTTGTGCATTAGGGATAAGTTAAAAAAAATACTTATTGAATATTGTTGAGGTTGCCATGAAGTAGTTTATTTCCATTAATCTACAGACATGGGGCTTAGGAATAAATCTGTTTTAAAGCTAAAATTCTCCCCTGTATCTACCAAATTTGCTTTTATGAGCACCGTAACTTTCTTTTTTATTTCAGTGTAGTTTTTCATGGGCCATGTTTTTTCTACTAATTCTGTATGTATTTCTACATAGGGTTTCACTAACCGTGGCTCATATTGTACAATAGCATCCAATACAGATTTTCTAAACTCTTCTGTCCATTTTGATTCGTTGATAGCTCTTTCAAATTCTAATTCCCAAATGGCATTACCATATTTAGGATCGTAACCATTTTCTCCAAATTTAGTTGTAATCAATAATTGGATATGTTGAGCAATGCTTTCTCCCAAAGTACAAACAGGGAGATCCTTGCCATTTATAATATCACTGCAATGAAAGGGAATTTTATAATACATGTTGGGGTATTTTAATATTGAATGAGCTTTTTTTTATGCTATGTCAATGATCATTTGTTGATAGCTGAAGATTTTTTTGAATAGATGTGTTAAGGATTTCATTTTTGAATAATAAAAATTCTGGCATTTTGTTTATGGGTAATTTTAACAGATACTCTCCATTAGCAGAAAGTTTTTGCTCAAAGTTAGGATTCCATCGTTGTAAATCTACTAAAGTATTATTTAATTGTTCGGCAATAACATCTAATCGAAATCCTGCAGTAATGCGTTCTGTAGAAAATTTAGTATCAATATTGGCTGATACATGTGTTTTCTCGGAAAAAGTATTGTCTGCTAATCCATCTATAACATATGCAGTACCAATAAATTTTTTTACATGGTTTCGAGTTTCTGTAGGGAGATTATATTGAATATCCCAAAAAGAAGTAGAATTATTTATTTTAATAGCTCTATCTACATGAGCGGTGCCACTATTGTATGCTGCAATTACCAGATCCCAATTTTTATATCGTTGGTATAATTGCTTTAAATATTTTACAACTGCATAGGTGCTTTTGTAAATATCATATCGTTCATCAACGTGGCTATTGATGGTTAATCCAAATTGTTGTGCTGTTTCAGGCATAAATTGCCAAGGGCCTGCAGCTCCTGCCCAAGAAAGTGTTTTATTATTAAGGCTTGATTCAATAATAGCTAAATTTTTTAGCTGTTTAGGTAGCCCGTTGGTGGCCAATACATATTCTATAAATTGTAATAAGCTTTTATTCTGATTTTTTAGATTGATGAGCCCATTGCCATAACGTGTTGTATATGTTTTTATGAAAGGTTCATAAGAACCTTTATTGTTGTTTCGGTTGCTCAAATCGTTTGCAGTATAATCCTTTTGAGTGTATGCTTCATACTTCAATAAAGTTAATATCAATATTATTAAATAAAACTTGTGCATTACATTTCATTTCTTAAAAGCAAATGTAAATTAATAGTTTCTTAATTCTATTTGCCTTCGTAATCTCCCCAAAACAACCCTCAAGCAATATTATAATACCAATAGTATTTATATTTTAGTCCGAAAAAAAATCACGCAAAGCCTCTATGGAGGAAAGGCGCAAAGCATACAATTGGACTGTTTTATATATGCAAATGGTATAATTTCTACACAGAGTTCTTTATAGGCATGACCCTGTATAGAAGGGAACAACTATTTTCACTTATATTTCTCAAAAAAATGCTTCAAAATGATTTTTATGGTACGTTCATTTATTATAGATATCTTGTCTTGCCACCCTTCCTTTGTTAGGATAAACTGCAGAGGCATCTTTAAAAATAACAAAACCCTTATATGGTAAGGGTTTTATCCATATAAAAAAGGCAACACAAAATTTGTGTTGCCTTACGAAAACGTTATCGAACTTTGAAGATTACTCATTTAACTCTCCGTTTAAACAAGAGTTAAATTTTAGAGTGTCGATTATACATCTGACTAAATCAGATCACTATTACGCCATATCTCCTTGTGCGAATGTAAGCTCCGCATTACCTTCCTTAACATGCTTAGGCGCAAGTGCAAATTTAATTGTATATGGATCTTCTTTTTTAGTTGTATCAATATGCTTTGAAATTGAAGAAACTGCTGCCTCTTTTAAATATATCTCCGTTAAAACACCCTCTTTATGTGGATGATTTATGGTTATCTTGACGTCCTTAAAAGGATCCCTAGTGTTAGCATATTTTTCAAAAAAAACTTTTGCCCCATCAGTATACTCAACTGTAATTTCGTATGTAGCACCAGTAGCATAACTAGCCACTTGGTTTAACCCATTTACAGCTTTTGATGAATAGAAATCGATGGAAAGAACATTAAGTTTAGATTTTCCATCAACTTCAATAAATGATAGATTTTGTGCATTACTTGCCATAGTTTTTAAATTTAAATTGTTAAAAAAAGAAAATTACGGAATAAAGGTATTAAAAATATTTTTATTCTACCAAATTTTTTTTTTTGCCAATACATTAAAACATATCTTTTTTGGCTAATTCGTGTATCGTTTTTATACATTTTTCAGCATACATATTTAGTACTCCTTCTTTCAAAAAACCAAACGTAGTGGTGTATATTTTTCCAAAGCCAAAAAATCTAAAGTCTATAGTATTTATAGGGTGGTAAATACTTTTTCGGTTTTGTTTAAATTGCTGCCATATTGTTTGGTCATTTAAAATAGTAATAATTCTTACTTTTTGATTATATGCCGTAATATGTCCCCAAATGTTTTCGTTGATTTTGCCTTGTGTTAAATGAAATAGTCGATTAACAAAAGATTGAAATGCTGCGTTTAAACCTTTAGAACCAAATGACACAAAAAACGTTAATGTAGAAGCATTTTTAATTAATTCTACGCTTTTTTGCAAATCTGTTTCTAGCGTTTTAAATGTGTACCGTTCTGGGAAAGCTGCTTGAGAAAAGTACATATTGCTAATAAACAATAATGTAGATGAAGTACCTTGTTGTGTAAGCTGGTTATCGTATTCTCTAGCTAAGGTGGTAGCAAAAAAATCTCCAGGTTCATAGGCATTTATAATAGCTACTTTGGCGTTGTACATGTTATTATGTTGAATGTTGTATGCTAAATGTTGAATTAACGTTATTAATCTAATATTTCTATATTCTACTCATACAAAATACAGCATTCAACATGATATTATAAAGTTTTATGGAAAGGTGCATTGGATAGCCATTGCCATTGTATGTTTTTAGATCCCAATAATTTTGCTTGTTTTAATGGTTCTAAATACATTACCCATCCAGAATCGTGCAATGTAAAGGTTGGTATAGTATTCGATATAAAGTATAATGGTTGATGTTGATTGCATAACCCTTTTATTATTTTAATGGGCTGCACTGCGTTTAAATATACTTTATAGGCATTGTTGGATACAATACTATCCGTAGCTAATGGTGTTGCTATTATAACTAAGTTGCTTTTATAATATGCAGAGTCGGGAGTAAGTAAATCATTTTGTATTTTTTTATAGGATGATATTTCTGCGTCTTTATTATTATCAAAGAGGTCGGTATGCTTAAAATAAGTTGTACTAGTGGTTGTACAAGAAGGTATTAAAAAAAAAATATATACAAAAAATCTAAAAAATTTATACCGCATAGTCATTGTTAAAAAAACCTTTTTGGGGTTATATTAAATAAATACTGTCATCTTAATTTTCCCCAATGTATTGAGAAAAAAAGATGACAGTATACTATA
>CAYVXB010000073.1:0-7780 GCA_964454275.1 uncultured Chitinophagaceae bacterium
AAATGGTGATGTAAGTGCTGAAGTGATAGCCACTGATTTTGAGGGGATGATTGAAGAAGGGAAAAAATTAGCAGCGATACATCCTAGCATTGTTGTGAAAGTGCCTATGATAAAGGAAGGCATAAAAGCCATTAAGTGGTTTACAGAAAATAATATTAAAACGAACTGCACACTAGTATTTTCAGCAGGTCAAGCTATATTAGCCGCAAAAGTTGGAGCAGCCTACGTTTCGCCTTTTATTGGCCGGATAGATGATAGTGGATGGGATGGCATGCAATTGATTGAACAAATTTCTAACATATATAATTTGCAAGGGTTCAAAACACAAATATTAGCTGCTTCGATACGCAATTCTTTGCATATTACAAGAGCGGCTGAATGTGGTGCGGATGTGTGCACATGCCCATTAGACGCTATCGTTGGGTTATTAAAGCATCCTCTAACAGATATTGGATTAGCAAAGTTTTTGGAAGATGCTAAGAAATTTAGCTAGAGGTATACTCCATACAATTCTTTCCATTCATCAATTGTATATATCGATGAATATATTTACCTACCATGTCAAACTCTATATTTGCTAAGCTATCTTTAGCGATTGCTTGCATGTTAGTATGATCAAATGTGTATGGAATAACAGCCACAGAGAACTCATTTTGTGTTACATCAAATATAGTAAGGCTAATTCCATTAATGCTGATAGATCCTTTTTCAATAATTAATGCTGCAAATTGTTCATCAAGTTTAAATCTATACAACCAGCTTCCATTTTGATTTTCACATTGTATGCAAGTTGCCGTAGTATCTACATGGCCTTGTACAAAATGTCCGTCCATTCTGCCATTTAAAAGAACACATCTTTCCAAATTAATTGGATCATTTATTTTCCAAGTGTTCAAATTAGTTTTCAATAATGTTTCTTGTATAGCTGTTACACGATGCATTCCATTTTTAATTTCTTCTACCGTTAAACAAACACCGTTGTGTGCAACGCTTTGATCAACTTTTAATTCCTCTGATATAGCAGATTTAAGCCAAAAAATTTTATTGGTTTCTTGTTGGTCAATAGTTATAACCCTACCTATTGTTTCTATTATTCCGGTAAACATGTCTGCAAAATACACTATTTGCAAAAAGCAGCAAACCCAGAAATAGTATTTATAATTATGAAAAAATTGTTTAACCCTTTAAGAAATTACAGACGTAAAATAATTTTTTAATTCTGAAAAAGATGATTTTAAAAAGGGAAGTATAACAGATAAAAGTTCAATACTCTTAGATCCCCACCATTCCAAATAATGTGCGGTATAAGAGCTTTGTATGGTATGAACAGATAGAATATTTAATCCTATAGCATAAAAAACCAAAACACTTATAATGGTAAGATAAATAAATACAAACAAACATGCCCCTGCTAATCGATTTACTCCACCTAATAACGTCCAATTAAACGCTGTGCTTACTAAAACAGCAATCCATCTCATTAAAAGCATTATGATAATTGAAACTAACAAAAACGTTGCTATTGGCAACCACGGTTTAGCGTTGTTTTTATCGCCTCCAAAATAGTTGGCCATTTGAATAGATAAAGGAATTCCTGCAGCCATAATAATAATCAATCCGGCAAGGGAAAAGAGCGCTACAACAAATCCTTTTTTATACCCCTTGAATAGGGCAAAAAGCGTTATTAAAATTACTATAATGTCTATTATCATATAAATTTTTAAGAGGGGTTTTTTCGTATGCTTGTTTTAATATTTTTGATAGCCTCATTAAAATCAACATAACTCCATTTATTGATCACAAAGCCTTGTTGCAACAAGTATAATGTTGGGTTGGCCCTGGCAATTGTTTTAATAACCGTCGCATCGCAATTAAATAACGGAATTTGCACATGTATTTTTTGGCTTATTAAATCAAGTACTTGTTTTGTATTATTAGATGCAATTATAAATAACCAACCAGAACGTCTATTTAACAAATCATATAATTCTTTAATATCATTTATCCAGAGGCTATTATCATCTATATTTTCTACAAATAAAATAAGGGTGTTTCCTGGGTAACGCAAGATCTCATTGGTAGAATCTACGCCACTTGTTGAACTATTAAGTGAAAAATCTTGAATAACTGGTTCTGCATTCCCCTTTCTAATAAGTTTATCATACCGTTTTTCGAAATGATATACACGATCATTAAAATCTTGTGGAAATTGATCTGCCGTAAATTCTATTTCTTTTCCATTTTTAGTGTAGACAAATGTTATAACAGAGCTATCAGAAAAGGAGCCAAGCGGTGGTTGCATTAATGTAGGCAAGTGGTTTCCTTTTTTATAGGGTAAACAATCTACTATGGGTAAATGCCTTAATACATACCATTGCAAAAAGAGACTACTTGCTAACGTTATAATTAGAACAAGCATACTGATGAAGGCTTTAAATAGTGTATTTAGATATCGTTTATATGCTAATAAAAGGAGAACCAATGCAAATAGTATAAGATCTTTTATAAAAGATTGTTTGGCGGTTAAAGGAATACAGTCTCCAAAGCAGCCACATGTTTTTATTTTATTAGAAAAGACGGCATAGCCGGTTAAAAAAGCGAAGAATAGGGTTAACAATAAAATACACCAAAGAAATATTTTTTTTTGCCAACCTAATAAAATAGCAATACCAGCAACTATTTCGAAACTAATTATGGCAATGGAAAACGAAAGCGTATACTTATTTAAAAAATAAACCTTCCATACATCAAAAAACTCTTGCATTTTATAACTTAATCCGAGAGGATCATTTGCTTTCACCAATCCAGAAAAAATAAACAGCACCCCAACAAGTGTTCGAATAATAGTTATAAATATTTTCATGCCATATTATTTTGTGAAATGTAAAATGAAATAAGTACATTCTACATCATCAATATTAGTGCAAATACAGCGTAGTTAAGCATGTCCACATAATTGGCATCAATTCCTTCGCTGGCTAATGTTTTTCCTTCATTTGTTAGTATTTGTTTGATGCGTAAAATCTTCATCAATATTAAATCAACAAAACTTTCTTGACTCATTGATCGCCAAGCTTCACCATAATCATGATTTTTTTGTAACATAATATTTTTAACGAAGTTCATTTTTTCATCATACCATACGGAAACCGTTGATACAGGAAGATCTTCTACTATATCCGTTCCGTTTTCTAACTGTATCAAGCCTATTACACAATAATTAATGATACCTTGAAATTCAGAAGCAATGCCATCTTCAACCTGTTGTACTTTTTTTTCTTGTATAGTTTTAATGCGTTGTGCTACGCAACACTCTCCAAGCTGTTCCGTAATCTTGTGTTTTTTGGATAAATATATGTTTACATTGAGCAATAACTTGATCGTATTGTTGTACTGTGTTTGTATTTTGCATAATAATGAAAGAATCATTCAAAAATAAGAATATATATACTTTAAATTGTAAAGGAAGATTGGTGGTCTTAGATAACCCTTGTATAATGGGCATTATTAATGTTACACCCGATTCATTTGTGTCCGATAGCCGAAAGATGAATATAGAAGAGGCTTTACATAAAGTTGAACGAATGATTAATGAAGGAGCTGTTTTTGTTGATGTTGGCGGCCAGAGCACAAGACCAGGAAGCATATTGGTTAGCGCAGAAGAAGAATTACAGCGAGTTCTTCCTATTGTTGAGGGTATAGCTCAAAAATTTCCAGAAATTTTTATTTCCATTGATACATTTTATGCTAGCGTTGCAGCAGCAGCAATTGAAGTTGGGGCCCATCTAGTAAATGATATCAGCGCTGGATATTTAGACCCCGCCATGCTTTCAACCGTTGCAAATTTGGAGGTGCCTTATGTTGCTATGCATATGAAAGGTACGCCGCAAACCATGCAACAATATGCTGTGTATGAAGATGTGGTTAAAGAAGTATTGGATTATTGCATTGAACGATTCAATGCTTGTAGAAAAGCGGGTATAAAAGACATTATTATTGATCCGGGATTTGGTTTTTCTAAAACGATAACGCATAATTTTAAATTGTTACAACAGCTTTCTATTTTTCATATGCTGGATTGCCCTTTATTAGTAGGGCTTTCCAGAAAATCAATGATCTATAAAACATTAAACACTACACCAGAAAAAGCCCTAAATGGAACTACTGTATTGCAAACTCTAGCTCTCACCCAAGGTGTACATATATTACGTACGCATGATGTTAAAGAAACGATGGAGGCCATTGCCTTATGGAAAAACTATGTTGAAGTGTAAAAATTAGGGGGCAAGTCGCTCTATTTTCCAAAGTTGATTCCTTTGCAGAGTGTATTGTATGCGATCGTGTAAACGATTAGGACGACCTTGCCAAAATTCAATTAAGGTGGGTTTTACGATATAACCTCCCCAATAGGGAGGTTTGGGTATTTCTATTTGAGAAAACTTTTTCATTGTTTGCTGTTCCTGCAATTCAAGCCAGCTTCTATTAGGAATAACTTTACTTTGTGGCGATGCCCAAGCGCCTATTTGACTACCTAGTGGACGTGTTTTGAAATATGCATTACTTGTATTCTCCTCTATTTTTGACACAACACCTTCTATGCGAATTTGTCTTTCTAAAACCGACCAAAAAAATACTAATGCAGCAGAGGCATTGTTTGCTAATTGATTGCCTTTTCGACTTTCGTAGTTGGTAAAAAAAGTAAAACCTTCGTTGGTAATATCCTTTAACAAAACAATTCTTGCAGAGGGTTTTCCATCAACACCACAGGTAGCGAGCGTCATGGCATTTATTTCATCTACACCACTATTAATGGCCTCCTGCCACCATAATCTGAATTGATCAAAAGGGTTAGATTGAATTTCTTCCTCAACCAATATTTTCATTTTATATTCTTTTCTAAGATCCGCTATTTTATCGTTTAACATAAAAATAATATAATGTACGAATGTATATTATATAAAATTTATTCGTATCATTAAACTTTAAAATAAGGTCATTGTCCTATCATTATTCTTTAATTAATTAAAAAAAATAATATGAAAAAAATGTTTTTGATGTTATGCGCTGTTATAACAGTACAAGCATATGCTCAAGTAGATACAAAAGATAAAAAAACACGCAAGCATGAAATGGCGATGCAGATTAAAAAGGAATTGAATTTAAGCGATAGTCAGGTTGAACAATGGAAAGCTGTTCATAAAGAGGCCAATGAAAAAAGAAAGACTATCATGCAGAATGGCAGCTTATCTAAAGAACAAAAAAAAGAACAATTAAAAGCATTGCATGAAGAGAAACAAAGTAAAGTAATGGCTATACTTGATGCGGACCAGCAAGTTACGTTTAAGGACTTAAAGGAAAAAATGAAAGAAGAGTGGAAAGAAAAAAGAGGAAAAAATAAAGAAGATTAACGCTTCATCAAAAAGGGAATATTTAATATTCCCTTTTTAATTCTTTTTCTATTGAGAGGTGTTAATCAAATGCAAAAAATCTAAAAGGTTGATTTTTGTATTTCTATTTTGGAATACTTTTGCTATTCACAGTTATAAAACATACGTATGAAAAAAATATTTTCCCTTTTAAGCTTGTTATTAATCCTTAATGTAATAACCCATGCTCAAAGTAGGTCTTTGAAGATCAATGAAGAAATGATGGCACAACAAATAATAGAGGGATTAACAAAAACAATTAACTTAACTCCTTCTCAAGCACAGCAGTTGAAACCTATGTACGTTGGCTTTATTCAAAAACAAAATGCAATTTTGGATAATAAAACAATCAACGATACACAAAAAAAGCAGCAAATGGCAGTATTAGCTATAGATGCAAATAAAAAGCTTATGTCTGTTCTTACACCGGAACAACAGGCAAAAATTAAAGCAATTGGAAATGTTGCAAAGGAGCGAATAAAAGCGGCAAAAGAAAAATATAAAGCCTCGAAAAATTAGATACTACCTATACTTTTTTTGATAATATTCAATGATATTATTATCGTATTCGTCTTGATGGGTGTAGATGTGTTGAATCAATAAGGGAGCTGAAACACCGCTTTGTAAATACAAATTTCTGTTCGTAATAACAATTGCATCATTCCATAATCCTGCATTAATAAAGCTTTGTAATAAGGCAGAACCTCCCTCAATCAACATACTTTGTATGCCTAATTGGTATAATGCATTGCAAATTTGTTGAGGGATGTTTTGGTTGTCTATTTTATACCATTGTATATTACCTTCCTTTTTGTGTTGTATGTTGTTAAATATGATGATTGGGGCATCTTTATTAAACAAATGATGTGTTTGTGGAACTTTTAATTCTTTATCTATGACCAGTCTAATAGGCTGTAGTTCTTTATTCCAAAAACGATTTGTGAGTAATGGATTATCATAATATGCAGTATTTGTACCTACTAAAATAGAGGCAATACCACTTCTCCATTTATGTGCCAATCGGTTTACAATGGCGTTTGAAATCGATATACTTTTATAATCGTTATGTGCTATAAATTTGTCACTAGTTTGTGCCCATTTTAAGATAATATACGGTTGATGGTTCTTGTGATAATGAAAAAAGTATTTATTTATTTCCTTACACTCCTTTTCTAAAACTCCAACCGTCACTTCTACACCAGCAGTTTTTAATTTTTGTATACTTTTTCCATTTACTGCGCTAAATGGATCAGAGCAGCCTATAACTACTCTTGGAATTTTGTATTGTAAAATAAGATCTACACAAGGAGGTGTTTTTCCATAATGTGCGCAAGGTTCTAGAGATACATATAAAGTAGAAGAAGCAATAAATGATTGATGTGTTTCTTTTACATTTTGCAAGCAATTAACTTCTGCATGAGCTTCCCCATATTTTTGATGATACCCTTCCCCAATAATAATTTCATTATGTACTAATACAGCCCCTACCAAAGGGTTTGGCGTTACATATCCCACTCCTAAATGAGCAAGTTGTAGGCAACGTTGCATATACACATCATGATTCATTGACTAAAGAAATTATCGTGTTCAAAAGTAGTGTAATTTGCTTTGTACATGAATATTCAACAGGCACGTCAACAATTATTATTACAATTACAAACTATATATAGTGGTAGAGAAGCCGAAAATATAGCAGATTGGGTAATAGAGCATATTACTACATTTTCAAAAACACAATGTATTATACACAAAGAGGTTGAGTTGAATATTTCTCAACAACGCCAATTACAACTGTATACATCAAAATTAATGGAACATATGCCCATACAATATGTATTGGGAGAGGTTTGGTTTTATGGTTATCCATTTTATGTAAATAAGCATGTTCTTATTCCTAGGCCTGAGACAGAAGAGCTTGTTGATTGGATAATTAAAACAGTTCAAAATACAACACGTAAGCCGGTTAGTATAATGGATGTTGGTACAGGTAGTGGATGTATTGCTGTTTCGTTAAAAGGAAATATTCCTACAGCTACTGTAACAGCTGTTGACATAAGTGGTGGTGCAATAACTGTGGCACAAAAAAACGCATCCAAACAAAAAGTAAATATTAATTTTTTTAAAGCCGATTTTTTAGACTCATCTATATGGCAACAATTACCCACTCCTCAAATATTGGTAAGCAATCCGCCATATATACCATATAAGGAAAAAGGGGGTATGAAAAAAAATGTAAAAGGGTATGAGCCCCACGGTGCCTTGTTTGTGCTAAACAGCAATCCGCTTATTTTTTATGAAGCTATAGCTAATTTTGCTTTACAACATATGCATCCCGACTCTTTATTATTTGTTGA
>CAYVXB010000073.1:7790-10951 GCA_964454275.1 uncultured Chitinophagaceae bacterium
GGTGCATGAAAACTATGGAAAGGATATATGTATTTTGTGGAAGAAAATGGGATTTGAGGTGGTGTTAAAAAAAGATATACAAGGGAAAGATAGAATGATAAAAGCCTCTTTGTTATAGCATAATAAAGAAAAACCCTGTGTATTTAATTACAGGGTTTTTTAAAATATATGTCAAAATAAAATTATTGTTTTTTATTGGGGTCGTTATTTATTTTCATCATACCCATGATTTGCTGCATGGTTTTTTGCATACTATCAGGACTTCCGTCTAAAAAGATCATATTGCCTTTCCCATATTCTGCAAAGTTTTTAATGGCCTCTGTCCACATACTAAATAAAATAACGTTGGTATCTAAATTAGCCTGTTTTAATTGTTCTGCAGCGCCTAGCATACCCTTAGCCACTTCTTCACGAAATAATGCAACACCTTGACCTCTAAGTTGAGCTGCTGTTTTTTCTGCTTCAGCAGAAATTTTAATAAAGTTACCTTCTGCTTCGGCGGCTTTAGTTTTAGTTATTAGTAAAGCTTGTCCTTCATTTTCAGCAGCAGCTTTTAAATTGCTAGATGCCACCACCTTACTCATACTATCCATAATAACTTGATCAAATGTGATATCGTTGATTTGTAGATCAAGCAAATGGTAACCCCATTCTTCAAGTGCTTTGTCAATTTGTTCTTTTACATACTCTACCAAATCTTTTCGTAGAACTAGTATTTCTGCCTGTTTTTTAGTGGCCACAAATGCTCTGATGGTACCTTCAATGGTACGAACTAACGCTTGCATTAAATCTCTATCGCTAATAAATTTGAATGCTACTTTCTTAACTGTTTCCTCATCGTCATTTTGTACGGCATACAAAAGCATGGATTTAAAATACACATTAGCCTGATCAAAAGTAACAGCTTGAAATTCCATTTCAACGGATCTGTTTTGGATACTTACCTTTTTATACACGACCTCTAAAAGAGGGATACGAAAATTTAAGCCTGGTCGGGCAATACGGCGATATTTTCCGAACATGGTAATAATATAAATGTAACCTTGGTTTACAGTTATCATTCCCGAAAATAAAATGAGCAGGATAAGGATTAAATACCAATACTGTTGTACATATTCCATAAAAATTAATTTTATTGAGCACAAATATCGCTTGATTTTTTTAGATATGCGCTAAAATTATTATCAATAAGTGTAGTTAATTAGTTTTATGAGTAATTATTAGATGTAATTCTATTCTTTACACCTCCATTATTTCCCAGTTCTATTTTTTTCTTCTTCAGCGCTACCAACGCGATTTTTATACGCTTTAACGTTCTTATTCCCAAATTTATAACTCAGTGCTAAACCAATGGTTCGGGTATCTGATAGCAATCGAAATCGGTCGTCATTGCTTCCATTATAGGGATCGTATGTTACTCGATTTAAGGCATTAAAAATA
Organism: uncultured Chitinophagaceae bacterium; assembly: GCA_964454275.1. Classification (GTDB taxonomy): domain Bacteria; phylum Bacteroidota; class Bacteroidia; order Chitinophagales; family Chitinophagaceae; genus CAYVXB01. The sequence continues at coordinate 9,231 of CAYVXB010000073.1, forward strand.
TTCCTAATTCCCAGTTTTACAGTGGCTTTGTTGTGAAAAATTGTTTTTGATATACCAGCACTTAGTACATGTCTTGGCAAGAAAACAAATACACCATAAATCTCATTAACATTGTATAGGCCGCTAATTTCAGCTTTTATATCTTTTGTGATACTAAAACTATTGGTACAATTCATTAAAAGAGTAGTTAATGAAAAGTCAAAACCATTTGATTCTATATTTTCTACATAGTGTGTATTCATTACATCAACGGATGTATTGATATTCCACCATTTGAAAATGGGGGTGTTTACAGTGAAATTAGCACCTAGGTTATAGGATCTATGAAAATTGTGCATTGTTTGTGAAAATGATTTTGCAACAGCATCTCGAATAAGCAGTGCTGTTATGGCATTTTTAGTAATACCATAACTTACAGTAGTTATAATTTTTGAGTTATAGTTGTACCCTAGCTCAATATTATCCATAATTTCTGGTTGTAAGTAAGGATTTCCTGCAAATTGGCTCGAAGAGTCTAGTGCTATTACAAATGGATTTAGATCTCCATAATCTGGTCTGGTTATGCGTTTACTGTACGAAAAGCTAAGATCTTGTTTTTCATTAATATGATAACTAAAAGAAGCGCTTGGAAAGAAATTAGTATAGCTACGACGTATGGTAGTATCGTTTGTGAGTTGGTGCCCTTTAGATTGGGTGTTTTCTGCCCTCAATCCTAGCTGCATAGTATAATTTTTAAATTCTTTTTCCCAGCTTATATAAGCAGCATTAATATATTCCTTATATATATAGTGGTTTGATCTAAAGTCACTTACCCATGCATTATTTTTTTTACGAAGAAAAATCACTTGATTATTTCCGGTTATCAAACTAGATTTTGTGCCTATACTTATTTTTGAATTGTCTTTAAAAGCATATATGAAATCAATTTTTCCCGCATAGATATTTGTATAAGAAGGCATATCTCCCGTTAATTCAAGTGGTGTTCCTATTGGTTTTTGGTCTTTGTCAAACGCCTTTGCATTAATTAACTGATTTGTTTTATCTGTGTAGTTTGCATAGTCTACATCCATGCTAAATATGGACCCCGGATTATTCAATACTCTTTGATAGCTTATATTGCTACTAATGTTTTGGCCAAAGTCATCATTAAAAACATCCGATTTTATGCTAGATTTTGTATTATTCAATATATCATTAATGGCATTAATGCTCGGGGCTGATTTATTCGAATTTCCTGTATTGACACTTAACGTTACTCCAATAGTATTTTTTTTATCAATTGTATAATCTAAGCCAATTTTTCCACTATGGCCGCTACGTTTTTGAAGACTGTAATAAGATGCGTTTGTTATAGATGTGATTTGGGTTTTATCTGTGTTGTAAAAAATAACATTATTACTATAATCTACAAACCCTTTGGCCATCATGTAAGTATAATTTGCAAAAAAATTTATTTTTTGATTGCGGTAATTAAAGCTGATGGTGTTAACTGTTTTGGGATACCTTCCTTGCGTGTAAGAGGGCGAAAAAACACCATTCATGCCTAAGCCTTTTCCTTTTTTAGTTTTAATATTAATGATTCCTGCTTTCCCTGCTGCATCGTACTTTGCTGGTGGGTTTGGTATTATTTCTATGCTTTCTATTTCTTCGGCAGGCTTAGTTCTTAATAATGTTGTTAAATCACTAGCAGGTAACTGAAGTAATTTACCATCAATAAGTAC
>CAYVXB010000074.1:0-10904 GCA_964454275.1 uncultured Chitinophagaceae bacterium
TGCCCTACGCGTTAGGCCTCTCTCCTAGTGCTACTATCATACGCCAGGATGGCACTGAACCTTCTGATAAAGCATTTAATGCCTCAGAATGGCCTGAAGACGCTATATTCATTTCACTAAATGCAGGCAATTGAGTAAGATGTACGATAGAAATTTTATTCGTGTCTCCCCAATGCATCGTTCGATTTAAACTTTTTATTTTATCAACGGCTTCATTAAAAGAGCGTAATATAATACCAGACGCTTGCTCTGTTTGCTCTGTTCCTTCTATATCAAAATATGTATCATTTGGATTTGATTGAATAAGATGCAACAAAATATATTCATCGGGCTTTACATAAAAGGGATATCGTTCTAATTCATCCCACGTGTTTTTTTCTACTTGTTGCCACCAGGTTTCAAATACGAATGCAGTAGTATCTTCTTTATTATAAGAGGCATTCCATGTAGAAAGTTGTTTGTAGAAAGGATTATCTATTATTTGTTTATTAGATTTTTGCAAGATATTGAGTAAAATCGGCAAAGCCTTTTGTGCAAATGCATTCACATTGTCTAACTGCATTTTTTTCATATCCTCTATACTAAATTGCTTCTCTCTACTCAATATCTGCTTTATTCTGCTGGCTCTGGATTCAACATAATAGCCGTTTATATAATATGGATAATCTACTTTACAAGGTTGATTGTTCGCAGAATATACATATCCACAAGATGGATTTAAACTGTGCGGTAAACTATCTATAGGAATACGTTGTCTATATAGATGTGTAGATATAGATCCATCTAAAATAAATTTTCCTTGTCCATTCCATTTTTTATATATTAATCCTTGATGGTTCATTGCAATCTCTCCTGTTTTACCAGCAAACATAAAATTTTGAATAGGACATACATAATTACGAATGGCTTCTTTATAGTCCGTATAATTTTTTGCCCTATTTAATTTAATAAATCCTAAAAATTCATTTGATGGTTCATGTAATGTCCATTTAAGTGCAAAGTTTATATTCTCTCCTTTTCCTTTATAACTACTATCTCTAACTATAGGACCATGTTCTGTATAATAAACCGTATCAAAAAAGCTCTTGGCATCTTTCATCTTTATTTCTTCTATTCGCTTATTCATTTTTATCCACCTATTATCCATTTTATAGGCTGTATAATCTTTATTGATTTTTAATTTATACCAATCTTTCACATCCGTTTCTCCGTTAGTTACGCCCCAAGCAATATCTTTATTAAATCCAATAATAACAGAGGGTGTACCAGGAATAGATACGCCATAAACGTTTACAGTCTTATTGGATAATTGCATCTCTAACCATATCGAAGGAAAGGTTAAATCTAAATGTGGATCTGAGCAAAGTATGGGATAGCCTGATGTTGTTTTTTTTCCAGATACGACCCAACTATTACTTCCTAATTTAGGATTATAGTTGTTAGATGAAATAACTGTTCCGGAATATAAAAAGGAATAATCGATATAATCACTTAATGGTAATTTATCAATGGTTAGTTTGAGATTAGGCGTGTCTGAGGAAATGCTGGTATAAGGATTATAATCTGGATATAATATATTAAAATCTTTTTTCCCTAAAGCCATTAAGATATGCGTCATTCTTAGATCTTGTTCATATCCAGATAACATATTGGACATATATTTCATTATGAGTGCAGATTTTAAATTGGTCCAGGGCTCAGGTTTATATCCTAATAATTTGTACTCGATCGGATATTGCGTGTATGATAGTTGTTTGATATAAGCATTTGCACCTTTGGTGTAGGCATCTAAAATCTTTTTTGTTAAACTATCCGATTCTATTTTCTTTAGAGATGATTCTGCTGCCGCTAAAATTCCTAATCGTCTCTGCATACGATCATAATCTAAATATTCCTTACCAAATATTTCTGATAACCGCCCCGCTGAAACATAACTTAAAAAATCCATTTGCCATAAACGTAAGCTAGCTGTTATATTCCCTTGAGCAAAATAAAGATCTTCATCATTATTAGCAAATACATGAGGAACGAATCTTTCATCAAAATACACTTCTACTTTGTCCTTTAGTCCTGGCAACTTAAGTGTTTGATTTTCTGCTATTGCTTCTTCATTTTGAACAACTCCTATAAATGGATTTAAAAATTTTCCTAACGCCGGAATTTCAAATAAGGAAGTAGATAATGCTGTAATGAACAGTATTAACATAAGCATTGGAAAAATAAAACGAAAGGATATGTTGCGCATATACTAATTAGATTTAAAAAAATATTGATACATAATAATGTTATTGATTTGATTTGTAGAACAGATGAAGGATTTATAAAAAGGGTCTATATATAGTTGTTTAAAATACCAATGTTGATGGTTATTGATGATATTGTTTTCTATAACACTTATTGCAGCAAGCTCATGTGCAATACCTTTTGCGGCGGCTTTTAGATAGGCTTCCTTTTTGGCCCAAATAGTAAAAAAGGCATCTTGTTTATTTTTTGATGTTAGAATATATGCTTTTTCCTCAATATGTAAATATGATGAAAGCGCTTCTATATCTACTTCGTGTGTTTTTTCAATATCTATACCAATTGGGCAATCACTAAAAGCCACTGCAACCATTTCGTCAGAATGCGTAATATTAAATTCAGGACCATTCGTAATAAAAGGTTTTCCATTCTCTCCTTTTTGCCAGTTTGCTAAACGAGCAGCATACTTTTTTTCCTGTAAATATTCTTTTATCATTAGTCTAGCTATTAGTCTTGTTTTTCGATCATTTTCTATTTTATATCGATTAATTTCTCGAAGCATAAAATCAGGAAGCTCTTCTACATATTTATCCATAAGCACTTCATCCAAATTTTTAATATTGCAATACCTTACTTCTATCATAACAATTTTTAATGATGGTTGCTAATCCTTTGGAATGTTGATGTATAAAAAAATGATCGCCTGTTAATAAAGTTGTTTGGCATAAGCCCGAAGTATAATTTTGCCAGTTATTGATTTGCAATGCACATTCTTCCGCACTACCCATTACTGCATAAATAGGTGCTTTAATTTTACAATTGGTGAAGACTAAAGCATCTTTTTCCAGCACTTCAAAATCGGCTCGTAAAATAGGTTCGCAAAAATGATATAGTTCTTCATTTTCAAAAAACTCGTTTGGCATACCACCCAATGCTTTAAGCTCCTGGAGAAAAAGTTCTTTAGGCATATCATATCGGCGTTTGTCTTTTATGCCTGGCCCTGGATTACCGCTAACGATTATATGTAAAGGCGGCTGTATTTCTTGCTCTATTTTTTCAGTTAATGCAAGGGCAAGCGTAGCACCCATACTATGTCCATATATTAAGTAATCTGCTTCGGTACGTTTGGATATAAGTTGGTTATATAAATCGCTAACTACTAATGCGTAGTCTCTTATTAATGGCTCATTTATACGTTTTCCTCTTCCGGGTAATTCTAACACATGTACATCAAAGTACGTAGTAAGATGAGGAGTTAAAAAATTATAGGAATAACCATTCCCTCCTGCAAAATGCAATAAAAATAGTTGTGGCTTGGGGTTCATCGTATGCATTATGATTGAATATCTATCAATTGATTAGATAATAAGTTTTTATTATAGGTATGTATGTCCTCTGCTATTAGTTTACCATAATCCATCTTATACAATTTATCTGCACAGTGATAGTACTTATCATCGTGGGTTACGGCAATAATGGTAAAACCTTCTTTTTTCAAAAAAGGAATAATTTCAGTATAAAACTTTTTTCTAAAATAGGGATCTTGATCCGCTGCCCATTCATCTAATACTAATACTGGCTTCTCTTCCAACAACATGGCTATAAGGGCTAAGCGTTTTCTTTGGCCAGTGGAAAGATCTGTAGTTGAAAAGTGATTATTTTCTAGTTTTACTTTTTCTTCTATTTCAAATAATTGTAAGTAATCATTGCATTTTTGAATATTCATATTATCTATACCTAACAATTCATCAAATAAATAAAAATCACTAAAGACAACTGAAAAAATACTTCTATAATTTGAATAATTTTCTTCATTTATAAGCATTTCATTTAACCAAATTTCTCCTGAAGATGGCGTGTGTAAGCCAAGCAAGGAATATACAAATGTAGTTTTGCCACTACCATTTCCTCCATAAATAAAAATAGTTTCTCCTTTTTTGATATTTATATTTATGGGACCTATGCTGAAGGATTGATTTTCTTTACCATAATGGAATGATACGTTTTTAACAGCTATCTGGCTAAATTCATTTTTCGAAAGATGTTTTTCGATAATGGTATTATTGGCATTTGCTTGTTCTAATTCAGTTTTTAAGCACATTAACCGATTAACTGCTATTTTGGCTCTTATGAGGTTGGGTAGAAACACCAGTATAATTTCGATAGCATTTAATAAATATAGTAAGGTGAAAATAAAGCTAACAATATCACTTGTTTTGATATGGAGCGTTACACTGAAGATAAGTAGTATAGATGTGATCAGTATGTAAAACAGTACTTGTCCAATAATTTGATTGTTTAAAAAACCGGTAAACGCATCGATATTACTATTACAAGAATGCTCTGCAATGGAATTAATTTTTTGTTGATAGATGTATCTGCCTTTTTTAGGTTCCATAAAAATTTCTTTGAAACCGTTTAAAATAGTGTTGACCTGTTCTAAAAAATTATTTTCTAAACTGCGGGATTTTTCAAAGTTATGATTACTATTTTTTGAGTTAAGGGTGTATGCTATAATGCCTAAAGCCGCAATACCTAGCGTAATGAAAAATAATATAAATGAAATAGAGGCTAAATAAATTAAGCAGGCAACAGCCATAATACAAGCAGTAAAAAAATCGATAATCGTTGTGGAGGCTTGGGTTAGAATGTTAATATCACTTACTATGGAGGAATGTATTTGATTTTTTTTATTTGTTAGTTTATCATAATCGGCTTTTAAGACTAAGACTATGATTTGTTTTCTGAGCTTCCAGAAAAGTTGTTGAGATAGTTTTATAATGGCTAAGGAAAGTGTTCTTCTTGTCCAAATAAAAAATAAAATGATACATGAAAAAATAAGGAGATACTCTTTGCTAATGGTTTTTAGATTACCTGCAATAAGTATATCTACTACTCGAGTTAATACATTAATAAATAGAAAGCCACATAAACCTGATAGAATGCCTAGTAGTATGTATTTTAATAATTGACCCCTGCCTGCTAGGCTAGATACTATTTTTAGTAATTGTTTCATTGTTTTTACTATATAAGTTGATGTATATACGCATTATGTACAAAATAAAAATCTTAAGTTTAAACTAATGTAGATTCATTAAGTTGTTTGATAATTTTTTCAATAATAGCTATATTATCAAAAGAAAATGCTTGCTCGTGTTTACCTGGAATGTAGTGTACCCTTACGTTACCATCTGCATATTGCTGCCAGCCATGCATGTTTGTTTTTACGTTATTACTTAGTGCTTCAAAAGCCTGTACATTGGCTTTTACTTTACCATTAAATGTATAATGATCTAATAATGAAAAATTATTGAGTAAAAATTTTCTTATTTTTTTGGTGTATAGGTTTTTACGCAGTATAGTGTATGTACATTGCAGCACAAACCATTCTCGTTGCAAAGCTAACCCTATATTTGTAAGCCAATGTTGTTTATGTTTTTCAGGTTTCATATCCACTAAAATTAGTTGAATATTTTTTCCTTTAGCTTCTAGTATTTTAGTCATCTCAAAAGCAATGATGGCTCCAAAAGAATACCCTACTATTATACATTCAGCACTTGTTTGTTGAAGTAATATTTGTTCACTTAAATCTAATGCTATGGCCTGAATAGAAGGATACAGCTCATCGTGCTCGCCTAATCCACGATATTGTAAACCATAACTATTATAATGAGTAGCCAATTTTTCAGCTAAAGGTTTGTACCCGATAGGCGTACCAACTATGGGTGGAACAAAATAGATATTCGTTTTTGCTGATGCATTTTTAGCATGTAATAAAATAATTCGATCGCTATTAGATTGTAGCAAGGATAGCGTTTCAACAGTGGGTTTATTATATATATCCTGAATGGTTATATTAAGCTCATATTTTTTGTGTAATAATGTTTGCAGCTTCATAGCTCTTAAGCTGTTTCCTCCTAGTTCAAAAAAGTTATCATGTATACTTATTTTTTCTTTCCCCAATACTGCTTGCCATGCAAGTACTAACTTTTTTTGCAGTTCATTTTTCGGAGCCACATAAGCTGCTATATCTGTCTGTGCTATAGCTGCTGTTTGTGGATCTGGAAGGTTTTTCTTGTCTATTTTTCCGCTATAGGTTAAGGGTAATTTTTCTAACTGTATACAATAAGCAGGCACCATATATGATGGCAATATGGTTTTTAAATATGTTCGAATATCACTATTTGAAAGCTTTTGCTGGCTTATGATATAAGCAGCTAATTCGTTTTCGCCTGCCGTATTCTTTACAACAACCACTGCTTTATCTATTGCAGGGTATTTTTGTAATGCTGTTTCTATTTCGCCTATTTCTACTCTATAGCCTCTTATTTTTATCTGATGATCTTTTCTACCTATATATTCTATATTACCATTTGGAAGCCATCTTCCTATATCTCCTGTCTTGTACATGTTGGTATTTGACTTAAATGGATTAGCTATAAATTTTTCCTGCGTTAATGTAGACTGATTTAAATAGCCGGTTGTTACTCCATCTCCACTAACACCTATTTCTCCTGATATGCCTATTGGTAGTAGATTGTTGTATTGATCTAAGATATATATGGTTGTATTTGCAATAGGTTTTCCTATAATTATTTCAGTAGTTATTTTTTGAAGAGATGTATCATAAAACGTTACATCTGCCATAACTTCTGTTGATCCATATATATTTAATAATGTATGATTGGGGAATATTTGATAGAATTGTTTTATGAGTTCAACCTCTAATGCTTCTCCGCTACAACTCCATATTTTAAGCGCTTGTAATTTTTCTACACATAACTGTTCATTAGATAATATGGCTTTGAGTAATGAAGGCACCAGAACTATTCGGGTTACTTTTTGTTGAAATAATGCTTCTATAAAGCTGTTGATATTCAACACTGCATTTTTAGTAAGCATTACTAATTTAATGCCTTGTAGTAATGGACCAAATATTTCCCACAAATGATCTACAAAACTTAATGAGGTTTTAGCTACACATACTTCTTGTTCTTCAAATGGAAATGTAGACCACATCCATTGTAATCGATTATGAAGATTAAGATGTGTAATAGGCACTCCTTTGGGTTTTCCCGTAGAACCTGATGTATAGATTACTGCACAATAATGATTCGATTGAAGTGCATTAGCATGTATCTTGTTATCTGGCAACGTTTGTTTTGTTTGCTGATAATTATTGAGAAATGTTTCATCTATTATCAGTTTACATTGGCTGTCATTTATAATATAATTTATACGTTCTTGCGGAAATTCAGGATCCATGGGAACATAAGCTGCTCCCAGTTTTAACACCGCTAATATAGATATGATGGTCCACTCGTTACGTTCTAATTGCAAGGCTACAAAATCACCAGCTTTTATATTGAAGCTATGCTGTAAGTAAGCAGCTAAAAAATCAGATTGCGCTTGCAATTGTTTGTAGGTAAGTGTTTTATTTTCAAATAGAATAGCAATAGTATTAGGTGTTTTTATTACTTGTTCTTCAAATAAATCAATTATTGTTTTGTCTTTATCATATTCTAGTTCGGTGTCATTAAAGTCTACTAATAATTGTTGTTTTTCTTTATCGCCTAAACAATCTATTTCATTTATATGTTGTTGTGGGTTATGTACAATAGTTTCTATTATGCGTATAAAATGTTGTTGCGCCTGATCTATTTGCTCTTCTGTGTATAATGCTGCGTTGTAGCTAAACCGTACTTGTATATCTTTTTCGTCGGGGTGAACCGTTAAGGTTAAAGGATATCCTGTCTGCTCAAACACATCTGAAGATAAAATATCAACTTCTTCATTTTGTTTGCTGCGCATATTTTGCGCAATCATATCTTGTACCGGATAATTTTCAAATACCATAATATGATCGAACAAACGATTCCCTAACTCGCTTTGCGATTGCACTTCGGCTAATTGTGTGTAATGATATTTAGTAGTTTCTGCTGATTGTTGTTGTATTTTTTTTAGTATATCAGCTACGGATATTTGTTCAGGCAATTGTACACGTATAGGAATAGTGTTGATGAATAATCCTATCATTTCTTCTATGCCTTCTATTTCTGCTGGTCTGCCTGATACTACCGAACCAAATACTACATCGTTAGTATTGTTGTATTTACTCAATAAAATTCCCCATGCTGTTTGTATAAAAGTGTTTTCTGTTATAGCTAATGTGTTGCATAGCGTTTTTATAGATTGCCGTATCGCTTCGGTTGTATGTATAGTTTTAGATTGTATAGTATAATTTGATGGCTGATTAAGCGGCGCTGGATATAAACTGCTTACAGCATCGTAATCTTGCAAATAGTTTTTCCAATACGTATAACTTTCCTTTTGATCAATAGTATCAAGCCATTGAATGTAGTTAGCGTAAGAATGCACCTTAGGCAATTCAGGTTGTTGATCTTTTAATAACGACTCATATATTTCAAAAAACTCTTTAATTAATATGCCCACACACCATCCGTCCATTAATATATGGTGGAAACTCCAGATAAATTCGTAATGTGTATTATCTAATTTTATTAATGCCAAGCGCATTTGTGAGCCTTTGTGCAAATCGAATCCTTTAGCTATATCTTCTTTTTTGTATTGATCTCTAATAGAAGATGGTTGTTTTGTAACATCTATGTACGAAAAGTTATGATCGGATTTTTTTTGTACTACTTGTAATAATTGCTCACTTAATGCTTGTGTAAAATAAGTACGAAGTATAGCGTGCCTGTCGTTAAGTTGTTGATAGCTTTTTTCTATTCTATCCATATCCAAATGCCCTTGTACCTGATAACTGATTTGATCGAAGTATGCTAATGAATCTGGATGGGTAAACCAATGATAATACAATCCTTCTTGCAAAGGGCTTGCTGGATAAACATCTTCAAGGTTTTGATTAAAGTTGAGTTGTTGCACCTGATCAATGGTCAATGCTTTATAGGTTAAGTCTACCGGTGTTATATGTGTGGTATGCTCTGCTGCTAATTGTTGTATGAGCTTTGTGAGTTGTTGTTGATATGCATCAACTAATCGTTTAATAGTACTAGTGTTATATTGTTGGCTGCTGTAACTTATCGATAACCGTAGCTGGTTATCAACAGTGATACCTGAAATATCTAGTATATGATTTCTTTTTCTGTTGATAGATATTTCACGACCATGCGCTTCACCTAAAAATTCAAACATTTGATGGCCTTCTGTATTCGTTACACTTGCTTCAATATTTCCTAAATAATTGAAAATTATTTGCGGTTGAAGGGTGTATGTTTTTTTAGCTAGATAACGTAGTATACCATACCCTACTCCTTTATTAGGTATGCGATGTAGTACTTCTTTTACTTCGATAGCATGGCGAATAAGTGTATGATGATGTTGAACATTGATAACAACAGGATATAACGATGTGAACCAACCTATGGTTCGACTTATATCTATATCATCTACTATTTGCTCTCTACCATGTCCTTCTAATGTAATAGCAATATGTTTAATGTTGAAGGTTTGATGTATGGCTAAGCTTAAAGCCGTTATGAGTACATCATTTATATCGGTTTGATAAGCTTTATAAGATTGTGTTAGTAATTGTTGAGTAGTGTTTTCATCTACAATAAACGTTTCTTCTGCGGTATCATGTACAGTATTGGAACCTCGTGTATTATCGATAGGAAGTAGATCAATCGGCTGTTGAGCAAGGGTAGACCAATAATTTTCTTCTTTTTCTAATGTGTTACTATTGGCATATTCTATTTGTTTTTGCAGCCAATATTGAAATGAATCGGTTTTAAGCGGCAGTGTTAATAGTTGATGAAGTAGAGATTGTTGATAGAGTGTAGAAAGATCTTCTAATAATATTCGCCACGATACGCCATCTATAACTAAGTGATGGCAAACAATTAATAATCGATCAGCTTGTTCTGGGTTTTTGAATAAGGCTATTTTTAATAAAGGCCCATGTTGTAGGTCAATGCTTGATTGTATACGATTGCAATGTGCCTGAAAGCTTTCTTCATTTTGCGCATCAAGTATTTCCAAACTATACCTTTGTGTTGCTCCTTTGTTTTCTTGCATCCATACATTATCTATTTTTTTATACACCATACGCAATGCATCGTGGTGTAGCACTAATTTATCTAATGCAGCTTTTAAGTCTTTTTCGAGAATAGGCTTTTTACTTTGTAGTAATACCGACTGATTATAATGATGATTGTCAACATCATTTTGTTCAAAAAAATATTGCTGAACAGGACTTAATGGAATGAAACCTTCTACTATATTTTGTGCAATGTGCCGACTATTCGTTTTTACTTTTGTAGCCAAATCTTTTACTACAGGCGATGTCAAGATATCTCGTATGGTTATGCTTAGACCTCTTTGTTTTAAACGAGATACTACCTGTATAGATTTAATAGAATCACCACCTAAAGCAAAAAAATCATCTTTTATACCAATAGGTTTTCTTTTCAGTACTTCTTCATAAACGGCTACTACATGTTTTTCTGTTTCATTAGTAGGTGCTATGTAGTTGGCGCCTGTACTTAATCCTAGCGTTTCTGGTTTGGGTAACTCCTTTTTATCTATCTTACCATTAGCACTTAATGGAAACTGTTCCATCCTAATATAATAATGCGGTAGCATGTAGTTGGGTAGTTTCTTCTTTAACAGCTCTATTATAT
>CAYVXB010000075.1:0-10897 GCA_964454275.1 uncultured Chitinophagaceae bacterium
TTTGTCCACTTGGATAAAACATCTCATAAATAGCACCTTTTTTGTCCATTACGCCCTTTTATCCAATTAACTACTTTTTACAAGACATTTAGCAACCTTCTATTTTATCTACTCTTCTCTGATGTCTTCCTCCTTCAAAAGCTGTTTGGAGAAATAGGTCTACCATGGCTTGTGCAGTATTTATATCTACAAAACGAGCAGGTATACAAATAATATTTGCATCATTGTGTTGGCGAGCAAGTTGTGCAATTTCTACCGTCCAGCACAATGCAGCACGTATATGAGGGTGTTTGTTAGCCGCAATAGCTACTCCATTACCACTACCACAAATTAAAATACCAAAGGTTGTTTCGCTATTTTCCAACGCTTTTGCTACAGGGTGTGCAAAATCAGGATAATCAACAGATGCGGTATTGAACGTTCCAAAATCTTTTACAGCAAGATTTTGTTGCTTTAACCAATGGATGATATTCGTTTTATAGTCATATCCTGCATGGTCAGCGCCTATAGCAAGAGATTTAATATGTTGATAAGAGGAGGTCATACATTAATTTATAATAACTGTCATCCTTCGACAAGCTCAGGATGACAAAACGTTGGATTATTTTTTTTCTAGTGCTTGATCTATTAAATAAATGATAGCATTGCGATGCGCTTTTGTTTCTTCATTCATACCAACAAAAGTATTCATCCTATTTTTAATTTTTTTGAGTGTATACAATGTAGCTGCCCTCGCTATATTATCATAGAATTTCATACCATTAATCAATATTTTCACCAATTCCGTTTGTATATTTTGACGATAAATATTTACAGATGTATTCTTTTCTGCATCAAATATGGATTTGGTAAGATCTGCTAAAATAGCAGCAACACTATACGTATTGCCATATAAACGGCTATTGGTAATACGCTGCATAGTAACAGGGTGCAGTATATGCAATAATGCTGCAGTTTGTAGATTAACATAGATGTTAGTTAATTTAGGATCTTCTGTATTTCTAGAAAAATTATAGCCTCGTCGTTGCGGTTGTAAATATTGAAATACTTGTTCATCTCCTTTAAATACATCTGGCGCAAATACATATTTAGCAAGCATTTGCATAGCTTTTTGTTGTGTGGCTAACGGTACGGCAGTATAGGGTTTATTAGGGGTGTGTTGTTCAGGAAAAGAACGATCAACATATACTCCGCCAATAAACCGGCTTATAGTATTAATCATATTTTCACGCTGATAATGCAATCTAAAATAAGCACTTCTTAGCGCTGCATAACTTTGTCCTTTTTTAATATACTTATCTTTTAATTTACTTATTATTTGGTTAACTAATTGAAAGCGTTCCTCAGCATAGGCAATAGGGTCATTCGTTAAATCATTAACATTTACACGAGGGTCAATAGCTTTTCCTGGATCACGCATATCATCAGCATCATTACCAAATGCTAGTTGCGGATCGTTACTATGTATTAACAATGCATCAAGCATCTTTTTTTCTGCTACATCATTTGCTACAGGGGTATAGCCATATTGAATAGCCCAAATATCATAGGGTCCAGGTTTGGTAGTGAAAAAATCTCCTTGTTTGTTTTTATCTAATGCAATATTAACAGTTGGATAATCCATTACGGAGTTTGTAAGCCCATATGTATGGGTTAAGGTAGTGTCATTAATTTCGGCTGGGCTCCATAAATTACTAGCTTTCATGTTGTGCGTTAAACCTAATGTATGACCCATTTCATGCAAAACCAATTGATATAAGTATTGATTATGTATTTGTGCTATTTTTTCTCGATTGTTTTCATTATTTTGTTCATCATTATTTATGTCTATAGTGGTTAATCCCATGGTTAATTGATTTTTTAATTCAACGCTTGCACTACACAACGGATTATTACTAAAAAATCTATCTAATTGATTGCTTTGTTGCGATTGATTTTCAGCAGTATTAAATAATTCTTGATATATGTTACCGCTACTCCATTCTATAGTAATATCAGTGCCTAATATTTGGCCTGTACGAGGATTTACAAACATTGGTCCATAACCTGCATAAAGTGGATTGGCAGAAGAAACCCATCGTATTACATTATAGCGTATATCAGTAGGATCCCATGTTGCTGTATCAGGCATTATTTTCATTTGAATGGCATTTTTAAATCCTGCTTTTTCAAAAGCTTCATTCCATTTTAATCCTGCTTCCATTATAATTTGCCGATACTCATAAGGAGTAGTATTTTCTATCCAGTATACAATAGGTTCTTCTGGCTCACTTAAAGCTGCAGTAGGGTCTTTCTTTTTTAAATACCATCGACTAATTATATCTTTATATGGGGTAGGGCTTATAGACGTTTTATCTGTTATTTGTGTAGTATAATATCCTATTCTTGGATCATCAAAACGTGGTTTAAAATCATTTTGCGGCATTTCTAATAAACTATGTTGTATTTGTATTCTGTTGTAGCGAGCATCCGTAATATCTTCTCCGCCTGAATTATAGGGAGTTGGATTATCGTAAGCCAAGTCTACTATAATATCTGTATTGTTGGGATAGGAACGAATTTTATTATATTTTGATTTAGCACTGTTAAAAAACCCCAAATTAAATACAGCCGTAGGCGGTACGTTTAATGAATTTAGTGGTTTTACAGGATCTAATTTTTCGCTTAAAAAAAGCGGATCTACAGGAATTAAATATCCTGCACTATCCTCCGTAATTGGTTTATCAGAAAAGAATATCGTTTCAGGAATATCTACATTAGCTGTTTTGCTGATAGGGTTCTTTTTATCGTAATAAAAGTTTGTATTTACAATAGCAAACTCTAGTTTATCAAACGATTTTTGAATTTTAAAAACAAAAGTAGTGCGATACACATTTTGATGTAACCACAACGCAGTGGGTCCATTAATAGAAAGGCTTTGATAAATATATTCTTTATTCAATTGATTTCTACGAATATACATTTGCACACCTCCTGTAATAGTATCTTGATATAGTGTAAAAAGACCATCTATTTTGCGGCATGATTTTACTTTATCCCCAATAGGATTAGGTTTATTATTAACCGATATAACCATATCGATTACTTTATTTTTGCTTTGTGCAAATGTTAATTGTATTGATGAAATAAGTACAAGGAGCACGACATATTTTTTCATATATTCTTAAGTATTATGCAAGCTTTTTATACACACGTTTAGATATTATAATACTAATTTCATATAGCACTATTAATGGTAGTGCAACAATAGTTTGACTCATCCAATCCGGAGAGGGTGTTATAATAGCGGCAACAATTAAAATAACGATGTACGCATACTTACGATACGTTTTTAAAAACGTTGGTGTAAGAATACCGATTTTAGTAAGCACAAAAGAAGCCACAGGCAGTTCAAAGGCAATCCCAGTGCCTAAAATAATATCCATTAAATTATCAATATAATCCGCTAAAGTTGGCCTTGTTGTTATCATCTGCTTTGTTCCTAACGTAAAATTGGCTAAAAAACTAAACGTAAAAGGCGCTAATAAAAAATAGCCGAATGCTGCGCCACAAAAGAAAAAGAAGGATACCCAAAAAATAGCTCCTCGAGTATTTTTTATTTCTTTAGAACTTAAGGCTGGTTTTATAAAACGCCAAAATTCCCAACATATGTAAGGAAAGGCTATAATAAATGCAATTGCAACGGCAATACTGATACTCGAAACAAATTGCGTGCTATATGCTGTAGTTTGCATATTAACATCAACAGGGGATATGCATAATGCATCTCCTACATTCAACCTATGACCTAGGTTACACAAGCCTGTATACGTAATAAAATCTTTTTGAATAGGCGCAGTAATGATCATATCAAAAATCCAATCAATATAGATATATACGCCAATAGCCAATACGCCTATGGCTATCACTGATCGAATAATATGCCAACGCAAAGCCTCTAAGTGATCTACAAAACTCATTTCGGGCTTATCGTTGAGTTGATTTTTTTTATTTAAAAAAGAGCGTAACACGGAAGCATTTTACTTGAGTAATAGCAAAAAGAGAAACAAATGTAATACTTAAAATATTGATGGTATGTCAAACATATGTGTAATATCCTATACAGGTATTTGATTTTAACGAATGAATATATGAACCAAAGTATGCGTTTTAGATAGCGCATTGGCCATATATTATAACATCAAATATACCGTTAGCATTCTATCAACTATTTAAATTCTATCTATTCGTTTTCTTGTTCAATTGCTTATTGCATACGCTAAAAAATCTATATTTGCCCATGTATTTATTATCTGATTTATTTAATAGGATAAGAATATCTGTTTGATAGGTGGCTTTTTTATGATGGTGCTTTTATCTGTTTACTAAAAAAAATCTTTTTAACCCCGCATTAAGTATGAACAAGAAAAAACAACCCAATACAGATAACTTTTTCGAACCGGCATTTGAAAAAGATTATAGTATTTCATTAACCGATGCGGCAAGGTTTACTAAAAAATGGAGAGAAAGCAAAAATCTGGAAGATCCTATCTCTTTCAACGTTCCTGTAGAGGGACCATTACAGCTATTAGATAGGGTTAAGCGTAACAATATAGAGGCCCAAGACATAACGTTTTACTTGGCCATTAATGATGCGGGTAAAAGGACAATGGTGTATGTTGCAACAGATAAAAACAAAAATGACATCCTAGAATATCCTCTAACAATTGAAACAGGGGGTCTTAATCCTCCTCATGGTCCTGTGTATAATCAAGTAGGAGATTGTCCAAAGACATGTAGCAAGGTTAATGTTCTAAATAAATAATAGCTTTTTTATATGAGTGCCACACAGTCTTTTATATTTGGTATAGCCTTATACATAATGCTTTTCCCTCTTGTCATTGCATTATATAAATATAAGATAGCCCCACCTGTGTTAAAGGTCGTAACCTGGTATTTAGTTTTTGTTACTATAGTACAAGCATTGATTATGTTATTGCGATATCAAAAACAACATAATCTTTTTTTATTTCATATAGGTAATGTTGGAGAATCTATTTTGCTATTACTCATGTATCGTGAAATGTTTAAGAAGTATGATAAGAATACAGGAATATATGTATACAGAAGGCCAATAACGTTTGCACTACCTGCAATAGTATTTATTGTATTTGCTATACTGAATATAACGTATTGGCAATCGCTTGATGTATACCCTAGTTATACACGCACTACACTAAGTATAATGATCATAGTTTTATCTGGTGCACACTTTCATAAATATTCTTATGAACCTTATCCTAAATCGTGGGTAGAAATGGCTAGTTACAAAGTTACAAGAGCCTCCCTTTCTTGGATTAATATGGGCTTGGTCTTTTATTTTGGAGCATCTCTCATTCGCTCCATGTTTACTAATTTATTATTGAAAGAAGCCTCCAAAGAAACATATTTCAGCATTCTGACTGCTCATGCTGTTTTTAGTATCATACTGTATATTTTTATAGCTATTGGTTTTATAAAAATAAAAAGACTTAAGTCTAATTCAGATAAAGAAAATCGATATTCTGTTTTTTACGATTAATTTTTATGTTTTCCCTTTCAGCATAGGTACAAAGGCAAAATTATCAAGTACTTCTTCTGTAAAATCTTGTTCACTATTTTTAATAAGCCGTAGCATTTTTTGTACAATTCCTTCTCCAACGGGTATAACCAGAATTCCACCTATTTTTAGTTGTTTTTTTAATGCCTCTGGAATATATGGCGCCCCTGCCGTAACAATAATTTTATCAAAAGGTGCAAAGGAGGGCAATCCTGCAAAACCGTCTCCATAAAAGAATTTTATGTTCGGGTATTTGTTCTTGAAATAAAAATTGAGTTGTGCGTCATACAATTTTTTTTGTCGCTCAATAGTATACACAACAGCACCCATTTCAGCTAAAACGCATGCTTGATAAGCACTTCCAGTCCCCACCTCTAAAATTTTATCAAAAGGCTTAATATTTAATAATTGTGTTTGATAAGCAACGGTATATGGTTGCGAAATGGTTTGCCCTTCGGCAATAGGAAAAGCTCGATCTTCATATGCTTGCCCAACAAATGCAGAATCTAAAAAAAAATGTCGTGGTATATTTTCAATAACTCGTAAAACGGTGGTGTCCGTAATACCTTTTGCAACTAATAATTCTATTAGCTTTTTTCTTAATCCTTTGTGTCGATATGTATCTTCAAATTTGCGCATAGTGGCCCCTTTTAATCTCCCCAAAGGGGAGAAAAATATATTTTATATTTTTTAGTTGTACTCAATAGATTGTTATTTTTTTTAACTTCTTTCGGTTAAATATAAGAATACTGATGGGTACTGCTGTTATGGTATGAAAAAGTACATTCACTTTTATATGGTTATTTATTATATTCCTATTCCCTCACTTTGGGAGGATTAGGGAGGGCCACTTTATTCTACAATCACCAAATAATAATTCTTTTTTCCTTTTTGAATTAATAAATACTTATTATTTAATAATTCTTTTGAATTGATGATATAATCTATCGCCTCTATTTTTTGTTTATTTACCTGTACTCCTCCACCTTGGACGGTTTTACGAGCTTCTCCCTTGCTAGGAAAAATGTTTGTTTCTGCTAAAAACGAAACAATATCAACGCCTTTTTCTATTGCTATTTTAGAAAATGTAAAAGTAGGAACTCCCTCTAAAACGTTTAACAGTTGTTGTTCGTTTAATTGTTGTAACACTTCGGTTGTAGCATTACCGAACAGTATTTCAGAAGCTTGTACGGCAAAATCATAATCGGCTTTGCTGTGTACAAAACAAGTAAGCTCTTCTGCTAATTTTTTTTGTAATAATCGTTGATGAGGTGCTTGTAGATGATTTGTTATTAACGCATCTATTTGATTTTTAGACAAGAACGTAAATATTTTAATCCATTTTGTAGCATCTTCATCCGCAGCATTTAACCAAAATTGATAAAACTGATAGGGCGATGTTTTATTAGCATCTAACCATATATTTCCCGTTTCTGTTTTCCCAAATTTAGTACCATCGGCTTTGGTAATGAGCGGACAAGTAACAGCAAAAACGTCTTTACGTAATTTTTTTCGTATTAACTCTGACCCAGCTGTAATATTTCCCCATTGGTCAGACCCACCCATTTGTAACATGCAATTTTTATTCTCCAACAATTGCATAAAATCGTATGCCTGCATTAAAATATAGTTGAATTCCGTGAATG
Organism: uncultured Chitinophagaceae bacterium; assembly: GCA_964454275.1. GTDB lineage: Bacteria > Bacteroidota > Bacteroidia > Chitinophagales > Chitinophagaceae > CAYVXB01. The sequence continues at coordinate 7,225 of CAYVXB010000075.1, forward strand.
AAAGTTCACGACCTTCAGCCATTCTATCTTTTACAAAACCCTTACTCAACAAATAATTAACGGTTAAATATTTTCCTACATCTCGTAAAAAATCAATAGTACGAATATTTTTAAACCAATCATTATTGTTCACAATTTCTGCAGCATTTTTTCCGCAATTGAAATCTAAAAATTTTTCCAATTGGTTTTTTATACCCAATTCATTTTTATGAATTTCCTCTACACTTAATAACTTCCTTTCTTCTAATTTTCCAGACGGGTCACCAATCATAGCTGTTGCTCCTCCGATTAATGCAATAGGTTTATGGCCAGCTCGTTGCAAATGTTTTAACATCATAACAGAAACTAAATGTCCAATATGCAACGAATCTGCTGTAGGGTCAATGCCCACATAAGCAATTGTCATTTCTTTTTGTAAATGCTCTTCTGTTCCAGGCATAATATCTTGTATCATACCTCGCCAGCGTAGTTCTTCTATTAAATTCATGATTACAAATGTAATACAGAAATGATCTATTCTTTAAATTATTGAAAATTGAAAATTGAGCGTTGAACATTGATCCTTTAAGATGGAAGCTTCTAAATAAATATTCAATATCCAATTCTCAATGTTCAATACTCAGTAACTTCGTAGTTATGACTAAAATAGGAATCAATATAGCAACTGGAAGTTTGCAAAAAGATGAAATGATTGTAGGTGTCGATTTGGGCACTACTAATAGCTTAGTGGCCATTATTCATCCGGAAAGTAAACAGGCTCTGGCTTTAAAAGAACATAATAGCGCTTCCTTAGTACCTTCTATTATATATTTTGATGAAAACAATCAACCCATAGTAGGAGAGGAAGCTAAACAACATCTTATAACAGAACCAGAGCGCACTATATTTTCTGCTAAACGGTTAATGGGAAAATCTTTTAATGATATTAAAGAACATGCATCTTTTTTTTCGTATAAAATAATTGATAATAATACCGAAGAATTAGTTAAAGTGCAGATAGGGCAAAGCTTTTATTCTCCTATTGAATTATCTTCTTTTATATTAAAAGAATTAAAACACAGAGCAGAACATATTTTAAAAACACCTGTTTCAAAAGCGGTAATTACCGTTCCAGCCTATTTTAATGATGCGCAGCGCCAGGCAACTCGTGATGCTGGAAGGCTAGCCGGACTCGATGTATTGCGCATTATTAATGAACCTACGGCTGCTAGTTTAGCCTATGGCATTGGCTTACAAGTACATGAAACCAAAACCATTGCGGTATATGATTTAGGTGGCGGCACGTTTGATGTATCTATACTTAAAATAACCAATGGCGTGTTTGATGTATTATCTACCAATGGAGATACTTATTTAGGAGGCGATGATTTTGATCACGCTATTGTTAATTATTGGAAAACACTATTAAATATTAGGAATGATCGTATACAAAAAAATGCGACATTGTTGCAAAAATTTCGATTGGCAGCAGAGGCTGCGAAGAAAGCGCTATCCACAAATAATAATTATACAACCGATATAGCTGGAACTACCGTTTCTATTACCAAAGAGCAATTCGAGCAACTCATTGAACCTTTTATTAAAAAAACGATTGATTGTTGTACAAAAGCGCTTAAAGATGCGCAATTATCAACAACAGATATTGATTCTATAATAATGGTTGGGGGATCAACCCGTATACCTATTGTAAAACAAGCAGTAAGCGCATTTTTTGACAAACCTGTAAACGATACGGTTAATCCTGATGAAGTAGTAGCGTTAGGTGCTGCTATACAGGCCGATGTTTTAGCTGGCAATAATAAAGATGTATTGTTGTTAGATATTACACCCTTAAGTTTAGGTATTGAAACGATGGGTGGATTAATGGAAATATTAATACCTCGTAATTCGAAAATACCGACTAAATCAAGCAAGCAATATACTACACAAAAAGATGGTCAATCGGGTATGCGTATTCGTGTATATCAAGGAGAAAGAGATTTAGTACAAGATAATCGCAAGCTCGCCGAATTTAATTTGACCGGCATTCCACCAATGCCCGCAGGTTTGCCTAAAATAGAAATATCTTTTTTAATTAATGCGGATGGTATTTTAATGGTTCATGCAAAAGAATTACGAAATGGTATTGAACAACATATTGAAGTAAAGCCACAATATGGATTAACGGATGAGGAAGTAGAGCGTATGTTATTAGAATCGATTACCCATGCTAAAGATGATATACAAACCCGAGCTTTGGTAGAAGCTAAAACAGAAGGACAACAATTATTGGAAACTACTGAAAAATTTATTCAAAAAAATATAAGTGCACTTACTAAAATAGAATTAGAGCAAACTGCCGAAGCGATGCAATCACTTCAATTGGCTTTAACTATGGATAATAAAAATCTAATTCAAGAAAGAATTGAAGCGTTAAATGAAATATCTAAACCTTATGCAGAGCGGCTTATGGACCAAGGTATACAAATGGCGTTGAAAGGAAAGAGTATCGGAGATTGAGAAATAATATTTAATCCTCTCCTGCCAACTCTAAAATCACGCCCCATTCCTTATCGGTTACAACACTTACTGATAAACGGCTCAACTTAACTAGTTGCATATTTTGTAACCGTTTATCTTTTTTTATTTGTGCAAGACTAACTGATTTTTTTAATTTACGTACTGGTTTAACATCTACTACTACCCAATTAGGATCATCTGTAGTGGGATCTTGATAATATTCTTTTACTACTTTGGCTATGCCTACAATTTCTTTTCCCTCATTGCTGTGATAAAAAAACACTTCATCGCCTTTTTTCATGGTTTTTAAATTATTGCGAGCAGTGTAATTGCGTACACCACTCCAAAATGTTTGTTTGTCTTTTACAAATTGATCCCAACTGTACGCCGAGGGTTCAGATTTAATTAACCAGTGTGCCATAAAAATCGATATTTAATCCATTATAAATTGAGGGTCAAGATACGCTAAGCGTTTTAAAAAAAACCATAGTTTAGCTTAGATAATGGTTAAAACTATTTTTACTATTCACCAATTTTTGAAAGCAGATTTTATCGGTTCAGAAGCAATCACACCAAACGCCTTAAAAAATTATTTCTTTTAACTTATCTTACTGCTAAATTAAGGCGTTGTTTATTATGTGGCAACTAAAATCCTTATTCCTTTGCACAGTTCTATTATGTAACACGTTACTTGTTTGTGCACAAAATAAAAATACTACACCAAGTATACAAGGAACCATCATTAATAGTTCAAAGATGCCCATTGAACATGCAAATGTTGTTTTATATACTGCAAAAGATTCCACCTTGGTAAAAGGAGAATTAACAGATAAAGATGGTATATATACGTTCACCAATTTAAGACCCCATACAAATTATTATGTTGTTTTTTCAGCAACTGGCTTCGAAACTACATTCAGCAGTATTGTTGCAGTAGATACGCAGAATATACAAATACCCCATACTGTGCTACTGTCTAAATCAAAGGAACTACAAGGCGTAGTAATTACGGCCAATAAACCCCTATTTGAATATAAAAAAGGAGTTATCACAATGAATGTTTCGGAACTGCCTACAAATGCCGGAAAAAATGCATTAGAATTATTAGAAAAAACGCCTGGGGTAAGTGTCATTGATAACAACACAAGTGTTAGTATTAATTTACGTGGTAAGC
>CAYVXB010000076.1:0-10809 GCA_964454275.1 uncultured Chitinophagaceae bacterium
GCATTATTTTCATTCCCAGCAAAACGATTAAGAATACTACCTAAAAACGCATAATCACTAGACATTACTTTATTACTATCTTCCATATTTATGAACTGTTCCATCTGTGTTTTTGCACTTACGGAATCGCCTAATTGGTTGTAATTGTATGCAAATAATACATGTATACGTCGATTTTTACCACAATCACCACTTTGCAACTCTTTTGCTTTATCTAAAGACTCTTGGTATTTAGCTGCACGAAACAAATAGTCTGCATAAAAAAAAGATGTTTTGCAATCCTTGTCAGAATGAGCAATATATTGCTCAAGGTATGTTTTGGCTTTGTTTACATCTTCTCTTTTATAATAGTCATATAAATCAAAATATGCAGGTGCATAAGCAGGATCTATATTTATACTTTTTTCAAGAAGAGGTAAAAATATAGCAGTGTTCAATTGCGTAATGTAAACACGTGCCTCTCTATAAATAGCTCTTGCATATTTGACATCGACGGATTGCGCTTGCTTGAAGTTAGAAACTGCTTGCCCACCATCCCCTCTTTTAAGATAGAGTATCCCCATATTAACATAAACATCTGGGTCTGTTGGAATAACCTCTGCTGCTTGAGTAAGTTTTTCAATACCATAAGTAGGATCTCCTATTTTAGAATCACCATCAGCATTCGCACGGCCAATAGCCTTTAGCACATCTGGCGATCCATATTTATTCTGCTTTTTTCCTTTAGTAAGATTAAGGGCCGTTTCAAAACGTTGACGAGCATCATTAGGTCTACCCTCTAACAATTCTACATGCCCCATACCCACTAATATTAATGGGCTATTTGCTGTAGCTGTTAATGCTTTCTGATATATGTCTCGAGCAGCCGGCATATTATCTTCACTTAAAAACACTTGGCCTAACCAGTATTGAGCATTAGCGTCATTTGAATTGCTTGCCACTATTTGTTGTAGGATCTGCTTGGCACTGGTGTAGCGTTCATAGTAGATATAATTGATAGCATCTTCTAGTTTTTGAGACTGTGCTCGTTGACTAAAAATAAATGAACTTACTAAAATGGATAAAACAAACAACTTTTTCATTTTCTGAAATTTTATAGTAAAAAATTAGTTTATCTGTACTTTACGTACATCAAAAGACATCTTTGCGGGCACAAGATAAGCTCTTCTAAATATTAACTGCCCTCTTTCCAAACTCATAAAGTTTACAAATCCAGTACCTAAACCTGTGTAATTTTCTTTTATGATATAAAATAAACCTCTTACCATAGGGTATGTATGATTTCGAATATTTACGGGATTAGGCTGTATATATGCATCTGAATCACAACGAGTGCAAAGTATGCTTGCTACTTTAATATTTGATACTATTTTTTGCTGCGACGCATCTGTCATATCTCCTATCCAACTTAAACCCAATAACCCTATTACGTTGTTATGTACTGCAACATAACTCATCAACTCTTGTGTATTTTTTGCTGCTTGTACATTTTTGCTTAGTTCATTATTTTTTACTAGTGAATCTAAAACATATCGAACTGTACTTGTAGCACTTAATCCATCAAGTATAACTTTGAAACTGCTATCTTTTCCTGTTACAAATTTTGCTAATTGATTTACAGAAAAATGACTGTTCGAGGCATTTTCAGAAGCAATAACCACTACCGCATCCAAAGCTAGTAAACCATATTCAGGCGTATATTGTAACTTATCTGTGTAAAATATTTCTTCATCTTTTGTAAGGCCTCTTGTTGCTATAACCATTCTAATACTATCATATGCTAAGTCTTTTAAACATTCTGCTTCAGGTTTATATTTTGCTATAATATGTGCGCCAGGATTTGATGATTCATACACTTTGATCTGTTCTTCTATTACGGGTTTAAAAGACTCATCTACACTTATATAAATTTTACCATTTTTAGGAGTTGCACTACCCTCTATATTTCTTTTTTTTGCTTGCTTGCATGACGCCGCACATAAAGTTATAAAATATAAAAATGTATATACTGCTTTCATTATTAAGCAACAGCTATTTTAATCTTTAATTAATATTGTTTTTTAATACCTCTATAAAAACGCCACACTCCATACACAATAAACAATGTAGCAAATGCAATACGAAACCCATTGAGTGGTAAGTTGTACATATCTTCTAAGTCATAGCCAATTTTTTCAGCTAACAATAGAAAAGCACCCATGCTGATATAAATAAGCCCCATGGTATAATCTACTAAAGAACGCATTTTGCTATATTGTTCCTTTCTATTTTCTTTTCTATTGTTTAACATCTTACCAATATATAATATCAAAGGGGCAAATTAATACAATTTATTTTGTAGATGAAGAAGCGCTTCATTTTTCACATTTAAAGTATTTGTAGCAAGTATTAATTTGATCAATAACTTATACTATTTTGCAACACATAATATTAAATATTAGATGAAAATTTTAATGGTTTGCCTAGGGAATATTTGTAGAAGCCCACTTGCAGAAGGCATTTTACAACATAAAGCCGAACAGCATCATCTAAACTGGATTATCGATAGTGCTGGCACAGAAGATGCTCATGTTGGAGAAGCACCCCATACCCTGTCACAAAAAGTAGGTTTACTACATGGTATAAATATTAGTGGTCAAAGAGCTCGAAAATTTCTTGCAACTGATTTCAATCAATTTGATAAAATTTATGCAATGGCTACAGATGTGTTAGAAAATATACGAGGCATAGCCGGCAAATATTATGATGCAAAGAAGATTTGTTTATTAATGGATGAACTATATCCAAATCAACATATAAATATTCCTGACCCTTGGTATGGATCTGAAGATGGCTACCATAGAGTATTTGACATGCTAAATGAAGTTTGTGATGTAATCATTAAAAAATATTGCAATAATGAGTACTAAAATTTTACCTCCTCAAGGCACTAGAGATTTTGATGCCATAACAATGTACAAACGCAACTATATTTTAAATACTATTCGTTCCGTATTTGAACTATATGGTTTTCAACCATTAGAAACTCCTGCCATGGAATATTTGGACACACTAATGGGCAAGTATGGGGATGAAGGAGATAAATTAATGTTTAAAGTACTCAATAATGGCTTAGATAACTTAAACAAGCAGGCTCAAGCAAAAGTAGATTTTGAAAAAATATTAGAAGGTAAAAATACTACCGGAATTACAGAAAAAGCTTTACGCTACGATTTAACCATTCCATTTGCACGATATATTGCCACACATTATAGAGAATTGGTCATGCCTTTTAAGCGTTATCAAATGCAGCCAGTATGGCGAGCCGATCGTCCTCAAAAAGGCCGCTACAGAGAATTTTATCAATGTGATGCGGATATAGTTGGAAGTAATAACTTGTTGAATGAGGTAGAATTAGCCAACATTTATATGGACGTATTGAATAAATTAGGCATTCATAATTATGAATTACGAATGAATTCTAGAAAAATATTATCCGCTTTGGCCGAATTGTGTGGTGGATCAGAAAAGTTAATAGATATAACCATTGCTATTGATAAATTGGGGAAAATAGGATTAGAGAAGGTAAAAACAGAATTAGCTCAACGTGGATTAAACGAACAACAGATCAATATTATTGAAACGTATCTTTCAATCAGTGGCAATAACATTGAAAAACTAAATAGACTAACTCAATTAATCGATAATAATGAAATAGGTATAAAAGGGATTGAAGAAATAAACTATATTTTATCTTTTACAAACTCGAAATCCCCCATTGTTATTGACTTTACTTTAGCTCGTGGCCTCAACTACTATACTGGAATTATTTTTGAAGTAACCGTAACAAATGTACAAATCGGTAGCATTGGTGGCGGTGGACGTTATGATAATTTGACTGAATTATTTAACGTACCTAATATTCCTGGTGTGGGCATAAGTTTTGGTTTGGATAGGATATATGATGTGATGGAAGATTCAAAATTATTTCCAGATAACATATATAAAAGTACCCAAGTTTTATTTTTTAATTTGGGGGAAGAGGAGAGCAGGGTTGCTTTTGAATTAATGCAACAATTACGCACCAAAGATATTTGCTGCGAAATATACACAGAAGCGGTTAAGTTTGATAAACAATTTAAATATGCAGAAAAGAAAAGTATTCCTTATATAGTCATTATTGGTAGCAAAGAAATAAATGAGGGAACTTGTGTAGTTAAAGAACTAGCAACTGGGAAGCAAAAAACTGTTTTGCAGGAAGCCCTATTTAAAGGATTATTTGAGAATGAAATTGTATAAATGGTATGGAGTAAATACTTATTTAAGGTTGGCATCTGATACCAACAATAGTCAAACATCGATGAAGAACTAGCCCCAATGTTGAATGGGGGTAATTCTATTTTTTTCAATTTTTATGATAGCCCAAAACCTTAGGTAGTTAGAGATTTTTTACCCTTCGGTAGAATTGTTTTTTTGAGCCGTTGCATTTTCTGGTCTTGGTATAAGTATTTTTCTACTTAATTTAAATTTTCCTGTTTTATGATCAACACCAACTAGCTTTACTTTTACCATATCACCCTCATTAAATATTCCATCCATATTTTCTAAGCGTTTCCAGCTTATTTCACTTATATGCAATAACCCTTCTTTACCAGGCATAAACTCTACAAAAGCACCGAACTCTTTTATCGCCTTTACTTTAGCCTCGTACACATCACCTACCTGTGGTACCGCAACAATAGCTTTTACCCATGCTACAGCTTTGTCTAACCCTTCTTTTACTGGAGAAAAAATACTTACTTCTCCAACACTGCCTACTTCTTCAATAGTAATAGTAGTGCCTGTTTCACGCTGTATCTCTTGTATCACTTTTCCTTGTGGTCCAATTACTGCACCAATAAATTCTTTATCAATAAATAATTTTTCCATTCTAGGTGCATGTGGTTTTACTTCTGGTCGAGCTACAGGCATACAATTATACATTGCATCTAAAATATGTAATCTCCCTTTTCTAGCTTGCTCCAAGGCTTCTTGCATAACTTCCATTCTCAATCCATCTACTTTTATATCCATTTGTACACCACAAATACCATCACGAGTGCCTGTTACTTTAAAATCCATATCACCCAAATGATCTTCATCTCCCAATATATCTGTAAGAATAGCGTATTTACCATCTTCACGAGTTATCAATCCCATAGCCACACCACTTACATGTTTAGAAATAGGAACACCTGCATCCATTAAGGCTAAAGAACCTGCACAAACAGTTGCCATAGACGATGAGCCATTACTCTCTAAAATATCGCTTACAATCCTAACCGTATAAGGGTAATCATTACCTGGCATCATTTTCCTTAAGCTACGCATAGCCAAATTGCCATGACCCACTTCTCTTCTACCAACACCTCTCATCATTTTTACCTCACCCGTAGAAAAAGGAGGAAAATTATAATGAAGAATAAAATTGCTATAATCTGACTTGGCAGCACTTTCTACCAACAATTCATCTAGTTTAGTTCCAAATGTAACGGTAGTAAGCGATTGGGTTTCGCCTCTAGTAAATAATGCAGAGCGATGTGGAGAAGGTAATGGGCTGACATCCATAGCCAAGGGGCGCACAGCATCCAATACACGACCATCTAAACGAATACGATCTTCTAATATCATATTGCGTACAACTTCCCATTTTAAATCCTCATAATATTTTTTGGCCAATTTTTTATCTACATCTGTAACCTCTTCTCCCAAACTTGCTACTAGTTCTTCTTTTAGCTTGCTAAAAGCTTCGCTACGTTGATTTTTAGCTGTTCCAGCTTTTGAAATTTGATACACTTTATCCTTTGCAAAAGCATACACTTTTGTTTTTAATTCTTCGTTTTGCTCAGGTTTTTTATAGTCTCTTTTTGTAGTGATGCCTACTTTCGCTCTTAAGTCTGCTTGTGCTTTAATTTGTGTACGAATAGCATCATGGGCTATTTGTAAAGCCTTTACCAAATCGGCTTCTGAACACTCTTTCGCCTCCCCTTCTACCATCATTAAATTTTTTTCTGTAGCTGCAATCATAAACTCTAGATCAGCTTGAGCTAATTCTGTTCTACTCGGGTTTACAACAAATTTTCCATCAACACGAGCAATACGCACTTCTGAAATAATTTCTTTAATAGGAATATCTGATACTGCCAATGCAGCTGAAGCAGCTAAGCAAGCTAAGGCATCGGGCAACACTTCCATATCACTTGAAATTAGACTAATAAGCACCTGTACATCACACAAATAATCTTCTGGAAATAGAGGTCGCAACGCCCGATCGACCAAGCGACTGGTTAAAATTTCATAATCGTTTAGTCGAGCCTCTCTTTTAAAAAATGAGCCTGGGATACGACCAGCAGAAGCAAATTTTTCTTGGTAATCTACAGAAAGTGGAAAAAAATCTTGACCTTCTTTAGGCTCTTTGTTAGCTACAACTGTTGCTAAAATAATACAATTACCTTGACGAACAGTAACAGCTCCATCCGCTTGGCGAGCCAGTTTGCCTGTTTCTATAATTATTTCTTGACCATTAGGTAAGGTGAATGTTGTGTTGATAGATGTAGAAAGCATGATTTCTGATTAATAATGAACAATTGATAACGGAATCAATTATTATGAATATTTATATAAAAATATTCCCAACTGAAATTTTATCGGTTGGGAATAGTTAATACATTGACGAATACTTATTTACGAAGACCTAATTTTTCAATTAAAGCTCTGTACCCGGTAAGGTCGTGTTTGCTCAGGTAAGTTAATAAACGCTTACGTTGACCTACCATTTTCATCAATCCTCTTTGAGAAGAAAAGTCTTTTTTGTTAACTTTAAGATGTTCAGAAATTTGGTTGATACGCTCAGTCAATAAAGCGATCTGGCCCTCAATAGAACCTGTGTTGGTAGCTTTGCCACCAAAAGTGGTGAAAATTGTTGCTCTTTTTTCGATTGTTAAATACGGCATCTCTTTGTTTTTTAAAATAACGGTTACTGTATTTTTTTATCTGGATGGCAAAGGTAAGGTAAATTGTTCAGTTATTATTTGAATCTTTGCTATTTATTTTACAATATGAATATTGCACTTGTAGGATACGGTAAAATGGGTAAAACTATTGAGACTATTGCTATGGAAAGAGGACACACTATTGTATCCATTATTACCTCTAAAACGAATGAAAAAGAACTTGCAACAATGTTGCAAAAAGCAGATGTAGCTATAGAATTTACTAACCCTGAGAGTGCAGTTGAGAATATTTTAAAATGCTTTTCTGCTAAACTTCCTGTGGTTTGTGGGTCAACGGGTTGGTTAAAAAATTGGACTAAAATAGAAAAAGCATGTAAAGATCAAAATGGATCTTTATTATATGCCAGCAATTTTAGTATTGGAGTGAATATTTTTTTTGAATTGAATAAGAAGCTAGCTGCTTTAATGGCTGGTCAACCTTCGTATGATGTAGAAATTACTGAAATTCATCATACTCAAAAAAAAGATGCGCCAAGTGGTACGGCTATTCATTTAGCAGAGCAAATCATAGAAAAAATTCCTCGGAAAAATAAATGGGTAAAAGAGAATAGCAATGATCGTTCTGATTTAATTATTCATAGTAAGCGTATAGATCCTGCTCCTGGCACACACCATGTAAAATACAGTTCTGCTATTGATGATATTGAAATTATGCATACCGCAAACAATCGCAAAGGATTTGCTTTAGGTGCTGTTTTAGCAGCAGAATTTCTAAAAAATAAAAAAGGAATTTATAGTATGCAGGATGTTTTACTAATGTAATAATATGCTAATTTCGAATGTGCGAATAAAATGCAAGTTGTTTTGTATTTGCACGTCTGTACATTATCTTATTACAATTCACATATTATCATGGATACATTCATCGTTTCTGCTCGTAAATATAGACCACAACAGTTTGATACGGTTATAGGTCAATCACATATTACCACTACATTAAAAAATGCCATTAAACAAAATCAATTGGCGCATGCATTTTTGTTTTGTGGCCCAAGGGGAGTAGGTAAAACAACCTGTGCACGTATTTTAGCCAAAACGATTAATTGTCAAAATATAAATGAAGCTGGAGAGGCATGTAACACTTGCGTATCCTGTGTTTCATTCAATAATGGAAGTTCATTAAATATTCATGAATTAGATGCAGCTAGTAATAATTCAGTGGATGATATTAGAACATTGGTTGAGCAAGTGCGTTTTGCCCCACAAGCTGGCAGATACAAAATATATATTGTGGACGAAGTGCATATGCTTAGCTCCTCTGCATTTAACGCTTTTTTAAAAACGTTAGAAGAACCACCACCCTATGCAATTTTTATACTAGCCACAACCGAAAAACATAAAATTTTACCAACTATTTTGTCTCGTTGTCAAATATTTGATTTTAAGCGCATTACCACATCTGATATTGTAGAACATTTACAACAAATTGCTATAAAAGAAAGTATACAAGTAGAAAAACCCGCATTACAATTAATTGCTCAAAAAAGTGAGGGCTGCATGCGAGACGCCTTAAGTATTCTAGACAAGATAGTCAGTTTTTCAAATGGAAAAGTAACCCATGTAAATGCATTGGAACATTTGAACATTTTAGATCATGATTATTATTTTAAATTGATGGAAGGTATGCAGCAACAAAAGATAGATGAAATTTTGTTGCTATACAATGCTATCTATCAAAAAGGATTTGAAGGAGATCATGTATTAAACGGCCTGAGCGAATGTATACGCAATATATTGATTTGTAAAAATATGCAAGCTATCACCTTACTTGATATAGTTGAAGATATGCAAGGCCCTTACAAAAAAGCAGCCAGTACCTTTTCAACTTCTTTTTTAGTAAGTGCACTAAATGTACTCAATGAATCGGAGATTCAATATAAGATGGCTCGCAATAAACGATTACATGTAGAAATGGCTCTTATTAAGCTATGTTATTTACAACAAGCTATTGAACTGTCTATTAATAATGGAGAAATAGTAAAAAAAAAACGCATTGATCAATCAATAATACATACAAAAGCTATTGAACCTGTTTTTCATATAAATCCTAAAAATCAACCTAAATCCACCTTTCAGACCAATATCTCTACTAAAAATTCCTTAAACGAAATAGAGGATGCAAAAGTTGAAACTATTGTTGGACAACCTATTAGCGCATTGCCTATTATAGAAAAATCTGTTAGTACAAATAAATCAGATCAATCTAACAATAATAATCTTTCTAAAAAGAATTTATTAACTTCTTTAAAAGAGAAACATCAGCTACAAAATAATTCTGTGGTATCAGAATTAAAACCGCTTACTGAATTAGAATTACATATTGCTTGGAAAAGTTTTACGCAGGAATTAAAAACACAATTAAAACCTTCTGCTGTAAGCAGTTTTGAATTGTCTAAACTAACCATTATTGATAATAATTCTTTTGAAATTATTTCTACTACGGGTATTCAGCAAAAATTTATTGAACAAGAGCGAGTTCAATTATTGGAATATTTGCAAGAATATTTCAATAATAAAAAATTAAACTTTGTTTTTAAAGTTGAATCGAATGAAGAAGAAATAATATCCAATATTCCATTATCAACTAAAGAGAAATTTATGCGTATAGCGGAACAATACCCTTTGGTTAAAGAATTGAAGGATAGATTACGTTTAGAATTAGAATATTAGAAATTAGTAAGAATTAAAAAATATAGTTTTTGGGGGTTACGCTGCCATGTTATAGTTGAATAATATAAAAAATAATCACAGGCGCACCCATATTTCATTATTGTAAGGCAGAGAAGTTGATGGTGCCATCAACACCTCAGGGCATTTAAATATTGTTTGTAACCAAAGGAAATGTTTAATCAACAAGATAGCACGCTCTTTAATATTTACATCAAAAGGAATAGCAATATCAGACCACCAAACAATTTCAATATTAGCATCTTTATTACTTTTTTTGTCAATTGTTATTCTTAGGCAATCACATTTTAAAAATGGTTCATATTCGATAATAATTTTAGCTTTGTCTTGAAGAAACAAAGAAAAAATTTCTTCAACGGTACTTGGATGTGTTTCTATCAATAAATTATCTTGGCAGTTCCAAAGAGGTTTAATACAGAATGTTGGGAAACGCTTTATAAGTATGTGAAGTGCACTCATGAGTACATCAATGCTGACTCCGGGTAGCACAGTTAAGTTAGCTGGATCATCGTTAGTATAACGTACAATCCAAGTTTGACATTTTTACCATACACATTCAATTCTATGCTCTTGTTCAGTTAATTTGCTCATAAGGTTGATATCTAATATTTGCTTCATTCAGTCCCAAATGCACCATTATTGAACTTTAAGCTAATGGCTTTCCCCATCTGTGTATAAGCTACGGTGTTTTTATCTTTTTTAAATTCAGTATAAGAAATTTTATTTGTTTTAGGATTAAAATTTAAATTTACTTTTTCATTTCTTACATACTCTATTATCCAATCGTTGTTATTTTTAAAACACGATTTATATTTTACAAGTTTATCATTAGCAATTTTAAAAATTTGAATGATATCATGTTGCTTTCCGCTGCTGTGTGTTCCCCAACCAAAAGTTAAATAATACTAACCCGCTAACAAGAATATCAAGATAAAATTCTAAAACTGTTTATAATATTGAATTACATAAAATTTTTAAGTTTATCTTGTTAGCGGGTTAGTATAAAATATATCTTTCCCAATAATGATTTCATGTACTTCATAGATTTTACAGTCGTCTGTGAAAGCGCCTGTTTTCATTTCATTTTCAG
>CAYVXB010000077.1:0-2076 GCA_964454275.1 uncultured Chitinophagaceae bacterium
TGCTTCGGCAAGCGATTTAGATGTATCTGCCAACATGGGAAATTGAAGATCTTTTAAATCCTTATGATCTTTTCTCCAGGCTAGATGTACAAATTCAGAATCTGTAGAAGCACCAATCAATACAGTATCTCGATCAGTGAAGTCACTATATTTTTTATTGAATTCTGCTATTTCTGTTGGGCAAACAAAAGTGAAATCCTTTGGCCACCAAAACATAACCATCCATTTGTTTTGTTTGGAAGCAATTTCATTACTGACTTGAGCAAACTCTTTTCCTTTTTCAAGAGATACTACTGCTTTTTTGTTGAATGTTGGAAATACACTTCCTACAGATAAGATTGTATTATTCATAATTGTATTGTTTAAAAATATTGTGCAAAGGTCGGTAAATTGAGAGTAATTTAAGCGTAAAAAATTAAAAGTTAAACGTTCATTTGGAATTTTTCATTCTTAATTCATAACAGGTTCTACTGTATATCCTTTTTTCTTTAATAAATTTAAGATGCCCATTTCTCCACCTAAGTGGGCTGCGCCTACAGCTATAAAGCAAGCCTTAGAATGCATATGTTTTTCTAACATAGGAATCCATTTTTTATTTCGATTATCAACTAAAGCCTCTTTAGAACCTGCCATATCTGGGCTGTTAACTGCAAGTTCATATAATTTATCCAGTTGTTGTTTTTTATATAGGTCTACTAAATGATTCGCATTTTTTTTTGCTGCTGCAAATGAGTCTATCACTTTCAATACCATTTTTTTCTGTGCATCATCAGGTAGATTATCAAAAAGCATCATTTGTTCCTGTACGGTTTCTAGTCCGTCTACTTCTTTTTGTTGTGCTTTGGCCATTTCTACAAAACTCATTTCAAATGAAGCAGGAAGTACACAGGGTAAACATTTTGTATATAATAAACTCATTAATACAAGGGGTTTCGTTTTTTCAAGCAGTGTTAAAGGCACACCTACTTTGTCATTAAAAAATTGATTTACTCTAGCATATTCTTGAGTAGTAAAAAAGCTTTTAAGCGTTTTATTAGGTGGCAATAAGCTGAGTTTTTGCATAGAAGCTATCATTTCTTTATCATCCATATCTAATTCTAAGTAAATTTTTTCTGTTTCTGCAAACTTCTGTTTTAATACAGGACTTAGATTCATATCTTCTTTGCAAATCATATGTATGGTGCCATATATATAAGAAGGTTTAGAAAGCCCATTGCCTGAAATTTGCCACAACAAAGATTGCTTTTGTGCAAAAGAAAAATGGGTTAAAATAAAAGAAACAATTAAAGAGAAAATTTTTCGCATATAATTTTTTTAGACTGCAAAGGTATTTTATACATGGAATAATTTTTCAAATAGAATAATATTTAACATGTCATGTACTTTAGTCATATTATTTGTTTTACTACTGACACTATTGCATAGAATATCTATTTGGATTGAATTTTGAGTGTTCTTTTAAAATAAAATTTCTGTATGAACCTTAGTAACTATACCGTTAAAGCCCAAGAAATATTGCAACAAGCCCAACAAATTGCTTTTAATAATCAACATGCTAATATTGAAACAGAACATGTACTAAAAGCATTGTTGGAACAAGGGGATTCTCCTATTGAATGGTTACTTAAAAAAAATACCGTCAATACAAACAACCTCAATCAACAACTCAATCAGCGTATAGAAAAATTACCGAAAATGCAGGGTGGAGAACCTGGTCAGAATATTAGCAGAGAAACAAATAATGTGTTACTGAAAGCTGGTGCAGCATTAAAGCAATTTGGAGATGAATTTGTAAGCGTAGAACATATACTGCTTGGCCTTCTCCAAGGAAATGATACTGTATCAAAATTATTAAAAGATGCAGGTCTTAGTGAAAAAGGATTGATTGCTGCTATAAAAGATTTGCGTAAAGGCTCAACCATATCATCTGCTACACAACAAGATGTATATAATGCATTAAATAAATATGCTCGTAATTTAAATGAACTAGCTCGTTCCGGTAAACTCGATCCTGTTATTGGACGTGATGAAGAAATTAGACGAACACTGCACATTTTATCTCGTCGTAGTAAAAAC
>CAYVXB010000077.1:2114-3673 GCA_964454275.1 uncultured Chitinophagaceae bacterium
TGGTGTGGGTAAAGCTGCCATTGCTGAAGGATTGGCTATGCGTATTGTAAATGGAGATGTGCCTGATAATTTAAAGAGTAAAATAGTATACGCATTGGATATGGGGCAGTTAATTGCTGGGGCTAAGTACAAGGGAGAGTTTGAAGAACGATTAAAAGCAGTGGTCAAAGAAGTAGCAAATAGTAATGGAGAAATTATTTTATTTATTGATGAAATACATACCCTTGTTGGTGCTGGAGGTGGTGAAGGTGCAATGGATGCAGCCAATATTTTAAAACCAGCTTTGGCTAGAGGAGAGCTTAGAGCCATTGGCGCTACTACATTAAACGAATATCAAAAGTATTTTGAAAAAGATAAAGCTCTAGAACGCCGTTTTCAAAAAGTTATGATTGATGAGCCAAATGTAGAAGATGCCATATCTATTTTACGTGGATTAAAAGATCGCTATGAAACACATCATCATGTGCGTATTAAAGATGAAGCCATTATTGCTGCTGTTGAACTATCTAGTCGATACATTGCAGATAGATTTTTACCCGATAAAGCGATCGATTTAATGGATGAAAGCGCTGCTAAACTTAGACTAGAAATGAATTCTATGCCTGAAGAGTTGGATGAGTTAGAACGAAAAATTCGTCAACTAGAAATTGAGAGAGAGGCCATTAAAAGAGAAGCCGATGAACAAAAATTAAAAGAGCTATCGGCCGATATTGCTAATATAATGGTACAAAGAGACACCCTAAAAGCAAAATGGCAACAAGAAAAAGAAATAGTCGATAAAATACAAAACGCTAAAGCATCTATTGAACAATTAAAAATGCAAGCCGAAAAAGCAGAGCGAGATGGTGATTATGGAAAAGTCGCTGAAATTCGCTACGGTAAAGTAAAAGAGCAAGAAGAAATTATTGCTGATTACACCAAGCAGCTTTCTCGCCTAACTGAAAAAAGATTATTAAAAGAAGAGGTGGATGCAGAAGACATTGCAGAGCAAGTAGCTAAAGCAACAGGTATTCCTTTGTCTAAAATGCTTCAATCTGAAAAAGAAAAATTAGTACACCTAGAAACAGAGTTGCATAAACGAGTAGTAGGCCAAGAAGAAGCTATTGAGGCCGTTGCAAATGCCGTACGTAGAAGTAGAGCGGGTTTGCAAGATCCTAAACGACCTATTGGATCATTTATATTTTTGGGTACCACTGGTGTAGGTAAAACAGAGCTAGCCAAAGCCCTTGCAGAGTTTTTATTTGATGATGAAACGATGATGACTAGAATAGATATGAGCGAATATCAAGAAAAGCATACCGTAAGCCGCTTAATTGGTGCACCTCCTGGCTATGTGGGCTATGAAGAAGGTGGTCAATTAACAGAGGCTGTTCGACGTAAACCGTACAGTGTAGTGTTGTTAGACGAAATTGAAAAAGCAAATCCTGATGTGTTTAATATCTTATTACAAGTCTTGGATGATGGTCGATTAACAGATAATAAAGGTAGAGTGGTGAATTTTAAAAATACCATTATTATTATGACCAGTAACACTGGTAGCCAAATCATACAAGAAAATT
>CAYVXB010000077.1:3683-10803 GCA_964454275.1 uncultured Chitinophagaceae bacterium
TTTGAAAAAGTCAATGAGGCTAATAGAGATAAGATTGTAGAGCAAACAAAAGAAGCTGTGATGGAGATATTGAAGCAAAATATGCGTCCAGAATTTTTAAATAGAATTGATGAAGTTATTATGTTTCAGCCATTGATGAAGAAAGAAATTGTCAATATCGTTCGCATTCAATTACAACAATTACAAAAAATGTTAATTGACGCTGGTATTCAATTGTCCTTCACCGAATATGCCATGAGCTTCTTGGCTGAAAATGGCTTTGATCCTCAATTTGGAGCACGTCCTTTAAAACGGTTAATTCAAAAAGAAATTGTAAACCCATTGAGTAAAAAAATATTAAGCGGTGAAATAGATAAAAATCATCCGGTATTGGTAGATGTTTTTGATGGAGTAGTAGTGTTTAGAAATGCTGAAAATCCGAAGCCTATTGTATAAAATCAAATACAGCTCATTTTCTCATGTATAAACCGTATACATGAGAAATCTATCATGTATAAATAGTATACATGATAAAAAGCTGCATCTAATAATCCGATACGGCTTTTTGAAGGACATGAAATCAATGCAATGCTATTCTTTAAGCAAATTAAAAAGGGTAGTGTTTATATATATGGTATCCTTCCACACTTGTTTTGATTTGAGCACACCAATATCTTGCAATGTTTTTAAATACTTAGAGGCAGTTATTCTAGTAATGTTAAATCGCTCCGTTACATATTCAATTCTACTATACGGATGTTCAAATAGAAGCTCTATTAACTCTTTGCTATATACCTTAGGAGCTTTTTTTCTCACCATCTCTTGAGTTTTGATAAATAATTTTTGAATAACTTTAATTTGAGTAATGGTTTTATGAGCCGTATCTTCCACACCCTTTAATATAAATAATACCCATTCTTCCCAGGCTTGTTGAGTACGCACCTTTTGTAGTAAGCGGTAATAATTAAATTTATTATTTATAATATAAGCGCTTAAGTATAATATCGGATTTTCTAGCATGCCATGCAAAATTAAATGTAGTATGTTTATAATTCTTCCTGCACGGCCATTGCCATCATAAAACGGATGAATGCTTTCAAACTGATAATGCTGTATAGCCATTTTTATCAAGGGAGAAATCTCGTCTTCTTCATTTAAATAATCTTCCAAATTTTTCATTAACCGAAGAATAGTAGTATAGTCTCCTGGGGGCGTATATATAATTTTACCGGTTGCAGTATTCTTTAAAGCTGTACCTGGTAATTTTCGAATACCTGCATTATTTTGCTCTAATATTTTTTGAATCGCTATAATAGTGTTGGTATTGATAAACCCTTTTTTCTTAAGAAAATGAAAGCCAAAAAGCATAGCTTCCCTATATCGTAATACTTCTTTAGTAGCCACATCTACTTCTGTATTGGTTATAGATAAAGCCTGGTAAAGTTTATCATGTGTAGTAATAACATTTTCAATGGCAGAACTGGCTTTGGCTTCTTTTAAAATAACAGCATTTAATAAAATATCAGGGTTAGGCAAAGTATGCGAAACGCCTTTTAGCTCTGCTAATGCAGTAGAAGATTTTACCAACTGCTGTAACACTTTTACTGTTTCTATTTTTTCTCGTTTGGGTGGTAAAACAGGAAGTGCATTAAATGGCTTTTCTACGTTAAGTTTATTATATGTTACTGTTCTTGCCATACTAGCCTAGTATTTATCATATGAAAATAATGTTTTTTTTTATGCATGACAAATTCCTCAGGTATAAATGTTATACATGATACAAATTTGTCAAAAGACGCACAACGGCATAAAATAGTTAATCTTTAAAATGTGTAAGTAAGTTGAATATGCTCTCTGTATGTATGAAAATCATTGTTGGTCAAAAGACCAACAGTGGCAAAAAAAGAAGCCAATGTACAATATATTACATCGGCTTCTTCCGCAAGGTTGCTCTTGACTTGGTTTTTAGTTAGTACCAAGAGCGCCACCATTTATGCTTTGTGTTTCCACTGTGTTTAACTTTTTCATAAAAAACATTTTAAGTGTTAAAAAATAGTTCTACTTGTAGTACAACAAATACTATACTATACTATACTATACTTGCGATATATGACAGTATTATGATACAACGTTTTGTTTATGAAACTTTTATGACGTTGTTAAATTATTTCGCATAATCCCCTAGGGTGTTGAAAATCATCGGAGATTCGACGTCACTTAAATAATATCTATAATGATATAGCGCTATGGCTATAAACACCTTTTATTGCAATTTTAAAGTTTTGTTTTAAAAATTAAGGTGAATGCTGATTTAAATGTAATAAACATTATTAGACCTCTAGCGTAAGTCAATTTCGTTCAAAGTTATAGATTCCACAGATCAATTTCATTCTAAGTTCATGGTGTTTTCGTCTATTTCTATAGCGTTCTGCTATTATTTTAAAGATTTTAATTTTACCAATTACATGCTCTACCTTAACTCTTGTTTTGGATAATTTCAGGTTGCTCTTTTTTTCTTTGCGGGTTAAAGAGTTTAGTTTGCTGCTCTTTATAGGCACTTGACTGTTAGTATGTATTTTTTCTATGCCTTTATAGCCTGCGTCTAGCTTTAATTTTTTGTTTTTGTTTAAAGGTAATTTACTGTTTTTGAATAGTGTAAAATCATGTGTTTTTCCTTTTGTTTGGTGTATACAAATAATCTTCTCCGTTTTACGATCTATGACCAGTTGTGTTTTAATGGTGTGTTTTTTCTTTTTGCCTGAATAGTAGAGGTGTTGTTTTTTTTAGGCCGCTCTATAGGGCTTTCGGTAGCATCAATGATAAGCACTTCGTATTGATGGTTAGTGCCTGCCAGCTTTTCTTTTCCGGGTAGTTGAAATTGTTTGCATTTTTTTAAAATGCTTTCAATGCGTCTAATATTTTTGCCTACATTGGTTTCATGGAGTCCGTAAGTTGCTCCAATATGGTAGTAGGTGCGGTATTCTCTGTAATACATTAAGGTCATTAATAGTTGGTCTTCTACGCTTAGTTTAAAAGGATGGCTGCGATGATTGCCTTTGTGTTGAACAATCTTTTGTTCATGATTATGTACTGTTTTTGCCATAAGTTTGAAGGTCTTTAGTTCAACGTCTGTTAAGCGTTTGAAGGCTTCTTTTTTATAGTGTTTGATTTTTTCCCAGAACATGTTGGATGTTTTTTGTTGATCCAAAGTTCTGCTTTTTATACTTCTAATCTGCTATAAAATCTATCCTATATTGCTTTTGTCTTTTATTTATCTTTGTTCTGACTTACGCTAGAGGTCTATTATACTACACAAATGAAACTACTGTGACAAAAGACATATAATTAGGTCTTGTTTTTGAGGGGTTATTGTATTATACAAAATTTAATAACCTTGAAACTGAATAAACATTTTCCTTTTATACTACAACGTGGTTTAGCCGAATGTGGACCTAGTTGCTTGGCCATGATTTTTAAATATTATGGTTATTACAATATTCAAACCTTATTGGTGCAAATGGGAGAAGTTACTACCGAGGGCACAAATTTGTATCAACTAGCTGAAGTAGCCGAACAATTTGGTTTTAAGGCTGAGGCCTATGAGCTTAATTACGATTATTTACCTCAAATAAAACTGCCTTGCATTGCGCATTACGATGGAGTTCATTTTATAGTAATTTATAAATGGACTAAAGATTTTGTATGGATTGCTGACCCTGCCTACGGAAAAGACAAATTGAGCAAAGAAGATTTTATTAAAAAATGGAGCGGGATTGTTCTTACCATTGAGACTACTCCAGCAATATTTAAAAACAAAGATTTAGAAGAAACCGTAACGGCTTTTCGAAAAAAACGATCTTCATTATACAAAAAATTTTATGCACCTGTTTTTGCATCGCTCAAAGTAGGCTGGGAAATATTAATGGCAACAGGCATTTTGCAAATACTTGGTTTGGCTGTTCCTTTTTTTACTCAAACTATTATAGATAATGTATTAGTTAATCAAAATAAAAAATTATTAGTAGCTATACTTGTAGGTATGTGTGGTATTTTTATAACGCAAATACTTATTCTATATGTTCGAAATATATTATTGGTTCAATTAAGAATAAATTTTGAGCTAGGCTTTTTTAGCAAATTTTTTAAACATTTCATCTCTTTAAAACAAAAATATTACGATAGTAATAGGCGAGAGGATTTTATGGCTCGCTTTCAGGAAAATATTACCATACGGCAACTGGTAAACCCCGTTGTAATTGAAAGCATCATCGATTTAATTTTTATATTATTTTATATTCCTTTATTAATTTTTTACAATGTAAAATTAGGATTGCTCTCCTTATTTTTTGTTGTATTATTTTCTGTACTCACCATATACTACGCACCCATTATGCGTTCGTTGGTGTATAAAGTATTTTATAAAAATTTAGAAACCTTAGGAGAATTTCTCGATTCGTTGTTAGGTATTAGAACAGTGAAATTATTATCACTCGAGAATTTTAAATTTTGGCAATGGAAAAATAAATATAAAAAAACATTAAATGTGGTATTAGATTCAGAGCAGAAAGGTATCATGTTACATTCTTTACAACGTAGTGTTTTTTATTTAAGCCAGGTGTCTGTGTTTTGGATTGGCGCCTACATGACGTTTAACAATGAGATTACCATAGGTCAATACCTTGCCATTACAGCTATTTTTCTTATTGTAATGAATGCACTGAACAATCTTTCTTTAATATGGTACAACCTAACAGAGCTGTGGGTAAGTATGGGTAGATTGAATGATGTGTTGATACAAGAAACCGAAAATACATCCATATTCGAAACATCTAATACGTTTTCTACCGATAAAATTTCCATTCAAAATCTCTCTTTTCGCTACAATGAAAAAGGTGCTGATTATGCGTTGCGAAATATTAATATTGAAATTAATAAAGGTGAATATATTGGTGTAGTAGGTAGAAACGGAACGGGTAAAACCACCTTGGTAAAGCTACTTTTAAATCTCTATCCGCAATACGAAGGAAAAATTTTTTTAGATAATCAAGAATTGCGACAGCTTAATCCAACGGTACTTCGAAAAAAAATATTTCTTTTTCCGCAAGATATTTACATTTTCAACAGCACCATAAAAGAAAATATTTTATATGGAAATTTAAATGCTGATACAGATGCCATCATACAAGCTGCAAAACTGGCCGATTTGCACGACTTTATTAAAACCTTGCATTTAGGATACAATCATAAAGTAGGAGATACAGGTGGTAATTTATCTGGCGGACAAAAATTAAAAATTGGTTTCGCCAGGTTGTTTTTAAGCGACCCAGATATTATTATTTTGGATGAAGCCAGTAGTATGCTTGATATAGAAGCAGAGCAACGCATTATGCATAATATAAAAGAACATTTTAAAGGCAAAACCATTATTACCATTGCGCATCGCATGCATTCGCTTAAAAATGCCGATCGTATTTTAGTAATAGATAATGGTACTATAGCAGAAACAGGTAACCATACAGAATTGATGAAAATGAAAGGGTTGTATTATACGTTTATGTCAACCTATATTGATTATTAAGGAGCGTGAAATTGAATATTGTTTGTTGAATGTTGAACAATATTCAATGTTCAATACTCAATTAAGAAATAAAAAATCTAAATATTGTAGAAACATGCAAGAAACCGACGATTTAGAAGAGCAACAATATAAGAGGCTGTACTGGGAAGAAAATATTCCGGTAAAAGATGTGCGTAAAAGTACCTTGAGGAAATTTGTATACATAGGCAGCATTCTTTGTATAGTTTTTATATTGATTGGTTTTTTGGTAAAATTTCCTGATCAGGTAGAATTACCTTTTATCATAAAAAGTGATCAATCTGAAGAAATATACCGATTCCCTAATCCGTTATATGTTATTGAAAAATATGTTAAGCCTGGTGATGCAGTTACAAGGGGACAATATTTAATAAAAATCACATCGCCTGAAATTGCAGTAATGATCAATAATTGCCAAGAAGCCGAACAAAAATTATTAAACTTTGAAGCACAAAAAAAACGATCTATCCAAAAACAAAAAGAGTTAATTGCTATACACATACAGGAAAATAGAAATAATATGCTTCAAATACAAAACGAACTAACATCTTTACAAAAAATATGGGAAAGCAACAACACTCGTTTACAATACGAATATGATAATGCCATAAAAAAATATGAAGCCAATAAAACTTTATTTGAAAATAAAATTGGATCTACATTTTCATTTCTAGAAACAGAAAAAAATAAAGTTGCAGCAGCAGATGTATTAACCAGTACCAAACAAAGCTATGAAAAGGAGAAAAATCGACTTCATAAACTATACAATAGCTATCAATTAGATAATAATGCATCTGCCACAGAACTAACTAAACTTACTATTGACACAAAATATGATTCAACCTCTTTATACAATCAGTTTACATTAGCAAAAAATAAAATCAAAAATAGTTTTGGTAATTTTGAAATAAGTGATGGTGCGATTGTATTGCGAGCCGGAGAAAATGGAACTGTTTCATATATTTTTGAAGGTGATAAAGAAATTCCTTCTGGCGCCATTGTGCTAAAAATTATTTATAACAATGCTCCTTTGTATGCTGCCATTGCTTGTCCTCCGTCTATAATAGGTAAGATTAAAAAATATCAACGAGTTGCATTAAAAATTGCATCTTTCCCTTTTTATGAATGGGGAACTGCTCAAGGCCACATCAACAATTTGAGTTTAACACCCGATGAAAAAGGAAACTTTTCTATAAAAATTACCATTGATAATTTTGGAAAACTTAATCATTTAGTACAAATAGGTATGAATGGAAATGCCATTGTTATATTAGAAGAAAAAACATTTTATGAATACTTCTTCCGTACTATCAAAAAGCTTTATTACAAAACTACTATGGCAAACTGAGAAACATTATAATCTAATACATAAAAAAGAAGCCAATGTACAATATATTACATCGGCTTCTTCCGCAAGATTGCTCTTAGCTTGGTTTTTTAGTTGCTACCAAGTCCACCACCATTTATGCTTTGTGTTTCCACTGTGTTTAATACGAAAGTGATTTATGAATTGGACCAATATTTTTCTCTTGAATTTATATAGAT
>CAYVXB010000078.1:0-10768 GCA_964454275.1 uncultured Chitinophagaceae bacterium
ATATACAAGATCCTGATGAATATTCTGAGTAGTATAATTGTCTGATTAAAAAATCAAATGTTCTATGTTTCGTACTATTATGGATGCTATTTTCAATACCCTTTTATTTTTGTGCTTTATATCAGTAACATGCGAATTATTTAAAATTCATGTTCCTATATTTGATTGGATGTACCCCGAAAAAGAATTAGAAGGTCACCCTCCGGGTACGTTTGCCCACAATATTAGAGTTATTGTTATTTCTTTATGTGTTTCCTATAAAATACTCACCCTAAAAAAATCGAACGAAAATGATTTGAAATAAGGCATTGTTAAATTACTATAGATATCTTGTCATGCGAACCCTGCCTTCGTCGGGGTAAACTGCGGAGGTATCTCTCAAAATAATAAATTCCTTGTGTAATAAAGGATTTCTCCCTACGGTCGAAAGGACAAAAGCATACTATTTAATTTTAAATCTATACTTCATTAACAATGCCTGAAATAATAGTAAAATCAGTTCTGTTTAGAAAAGGTTACTTAAATCGGATAGCTTTTACAGGATTAACCTTTGTTACGAGCAATGTTGGTAATAGCAATGTAATAAAACAAGCGGCTAATGCAACACAACATACTACTATTATTTGAAATGGATCTATCAGTACAGGAGCGGTGGGCATATAATAGGATTCTTCTGATAGTTGAATAAAGCCAACTTGTTGTTGCAGCAAGCCTATTCCTACACCTACCACACATCCTATTGCAATGCCAACGCAGCTTATGTAAGTGGCATGATATAAAAATATTTTTTGAATAAAAAGAGTATTAGCACCTAATGCTTTTAATACACCAATCATTCTTGTTCTCTCTAAAACTAAAATAATTAAACAAGTAATTAAATTAATGATAGCTACTATGGACATGATAACTATAACAACTCGTTCATTTACAGATTGCACATCAATCCAGCTAAATAAGTTGGGGTAAATTTCTGGAATAGGGCGGCTAGTCCATTCCACCGGAAGGAGGTTAAATAATTGATTATTAATATGATCTATCATACTAGCATTCTTTAATGTTATTTCATAACCCCCTACTTGTTTTTGCTGCCAATTGTTTAACCGTCGAATAAGGTTGATATCGCCCAAAGCAAATAGTTTATCATAATCTTCGATGCCCGTTTTATAGAAACCTGTTACACGAACTTTTCTATAACGAGTAGATGCAACATCATTATTAATAAAATATATATAAATAGAATCGTTTACGTTAACATTCATTTTGTGTGCTGTAGTAATTGAAATAACGACTTCTTTACTATATGTACTATCAGGAAAAATTGGCCAACGACCCGCTATCAAAAAGGGTTGTAGTGTATTGAATGCATAATTTTTATCTACCCCTTTTAATAATAACCCCTCAATAGTTTCATTATTTTTTAAAATAATGGATTTGGTAGCAAAGGGTTGTACATCCATTACATTGGATATGTTTTTAATTTTTTGAATGATTGTATCATTGCCCATTAGTGCTGTTTCTTCTGCTATAATAGCTTTGTTAGGTTCATATTGTTGTATGCGTATATGCCCCCAAAAGCGATATATTTTATCTGTTATGGCATGCTTAAATCCATTTACAAAAGACAACGTTAATATCATAGCAGCAATACTAAAGGCTATAGCAGTAACGGCCAAACGAGCAATAAATCTCGAAAAAGATTTTTGCTGTTTAAATGCAATACGACGTGCTATGAATAACGATAAGTTCAAATTTGGTATGGTTAAAATTATAAAGTTAACTTGATTTAAATAATTGGCTTTATTTTGCAAAAAACGCATGTTATAAAAAAGCTTTTTAAATATATATTCTTAATTGATTGTATGTTAACCTGTTTAGGCGTCATTATTTTTCAGTTATATATACTTGGCCGCTTTTTTGGTTTAGGCTCAGCTTGTATAGCTATTCTGCTTTATCCACCAAGCATGATAGCATTATTAGGGTTTATTTTATGTTTACAGGCCATAAAGGGTGTAAAGAAAAATAAAAGTTGGGCCAATAAGTGGGTTTTATTTTTAACTATTGTATGTATGTTGGGTTTAATTGTTATATTTTTTTATATCAAAGCAGAGGAAAGGCTTTATTCTTACAGGAAGCAATATCATTTTTCATACTTCCAATTGTATCTGTTTATGGCCATTCCTATGGCTATAAGTAGTATATTATCTTTTATTAGTTTTATAAAAACAAAACCTACAAAGGAAAATTTACCTAACTAAATCATCTATGCTAAAATATATTTTAGGATTTCTGCTTATTCTACAACAAAATGTATATGCTCAACAATTAGATAATAATAAAGCCAATCATTGGGTAGATAGTGTATTTAAATCCTTAACCCCTGCACAACGCATTGCACAATTGATGATTATTAGAGCACACTCCGATAAAGGTCCAGAGCATGTTACAGAAGTTGCTAATCTCATACAAAAATACAATGTAGGTGGGTTGTGCTTTTTTCAAGGCGGACCTGTGCGTCAAGCATTGTTAACGAATCAATATCAAACAATAGCTAAAACACCATTACTCATTTCTATAGATGGGGAGTGGGGATTGGGTATGCGTTTAGATAGTATAATCAATTTTCCTAGACAAATGACGTTAGGCGCCGTTGAAGATAATGGCTTAATATATGCTATAGGACACGCTATTGGTGAACAGTGTAAACGATTAGGCATCCAAATAAATTATGCTCCAGTAGTGGATATTAATAACAATCCAGGTAACCCAGTTATTGGCGATCGATCTTTTGGAGAAAATAAATATAAAGTGGCTGAATACGGCATACAAATAATGAAAGGCATGCAGGATGTTGGTATTATGGCTTGCGCCAAACATTTTCCTGGACATGGAGATACTAAAACAGATTCGCATGTGGGGCTCCCTATTATTACTAAATCAATAGAGCAATTAGATTCATTAGAGCTTTATCCATTTAAAAAAATAGTTGCTGCTGGCGTGCAAAGTATTATGGTGGCACATTTGTATATTCCGTCTATTGATAGTACACCTAATTTGGCAACATCACTATCTTCTAAAAATATTGCAACATTGTTGCAAAAAAAAATAGGCTTTAAAGGGTTGGTATTTACTGATGCATTAGAAATGGAAGGTGTGGCTAAATTTTTTACACCAGGGCAGCTAGCTGTTCAATCTTTAAAAGCGGGAAATGATATGTTGTGTTTGCCTTCAGATGTTCCGGGCAGCATTTT
The DNA here is from genome assembly GCA_964454275.1 of uncultured Chitinophagaceae bacterium. Classification (GTDB taxonomy): domain Bacteria; phylum Bacteroidota; class Bacteroidia; order Chitinophagales; family Chitinophagaceae; genus CAYVXB01. The sequence goes on from CAYVXB010000078.1 coordinate 3,249, forward strand.
AGCTATTCAAAAAGCTATTAAAAAAAGAGCATTGAATCAACAAGAAATAAACGATAAAGTAAAAAAGGTATTACGAGCTAAATATGATCTAGGATTATCTCTGGTAACGCCTATTGAAACTAAAAATTTAATAGAGGATATAAATGCAAAAACCCATGCATTAAATGAACAAGTAGCCCAAAACGCCATAACTTTATTAGCATATAACAATAAAAATACCTTTCCGTTAAAAAAATATACTGCCAATGCAAGCAATGATCCTGGCTTATTTCCTACACTTAAAAAAACAATAGCATACGTAGGAATTGGGATTGATAAGCCAAATAGTTTTTCAAAACAATTAGGCGATTTTTATCAAACGGATAATTATTTTTTACCGTATAACATGTCTTCAGAAAAATATTCTGACCAACTTCAACAAATAACAAAAAAGAAGTATGATGCTGTTGTTATAGGGATACACAATTATAGCAGACGACCTGCTAATGGTTATGGTATTTCTACAACAGCCCAACAACTAATTGATGACCTATCACAGTTAGAAAATGGTGTTATTTTTTATTTTGGAAATCCATATGCTGTTACAGAAAAATCTATAAAAGGAAACATGTTGGTATGTTTTGAAGATGACAGCATTACACAACATGTAGCTGCAGAAATGCTTATGGGTAAAATAGCTCCAAAGGGTAAAATTCCTATTACAGCTAATACATTATATCCTGTAGGAAAAGGCTTGGCTGTAGAGCAAAGTAGTAAAAAAAAACGAATCGATGGTAGCTATTTAACATATAAAATAGATTCTATTGCTAAGGATGCTATACAACAAAAAGCAACCCCAGGCTGTGTGGTACTTATTGCTAAGGATGGAAACATAATATTAAACAAAGCCTATGGTTATACAACATATGATAGTATGCAAGCTGTAACTACAGGAACGATCTATGATATTGCATCTATGACCAAAACATCCGCTACTACATTGGCTATTATGAAATTATATGAAGAGGAAAAAATAAAATTAGAAGATCCTATTTCTCAATATATTCCATGGCTAAAAAATACAGATAAAGCAACTATTACTATTCGTCAATTATTATTACATCAAGGGGGTTTAAAATCCTGGATTCCCTTTTATAAAGAAACCATAGACGCTGCTGGAAAACCTTTATCTACTATATACGCTACTTATAAAGACAAAAAACACACTATTCAAGTCGCTAACAATTTATATTTAAGAAATGATTGGATAGATACTATTCATAAAGGCATTGTACAAAGCCCGTTGGGCGATACCAATAAATATGTATATAGCGATTTAGATTTTATATTATTGGGTGAGATAGTAGAACATATTACTGATCAAACATTAGATAAATATGTAACAGAAACTTTTTATAAACCTTTAGGGTTGAATAAAATCATATTTAATCCATTGAAAAATTTCTCTCCTCGTTCCTTTGAAGTTCAAATACCTGGAGATATATGGGGATCCCCGATGCTTCAGGAAAAACCACTGGAAATAGCACCAACTGAAAACGAATCTATCTTTAGACAACAATTAATAATAGGATATGTACACGATCCTGCTGCAGCTATGTTTGGTGGCGTTACAGGCCATGCTGGTTTATTCTCTACTACGAACGATTTATTTGTACTCTACCAAATGTTGTTAAATGGAGGTAGTATACAGGGTAAAACTTTTTTTAAACCATCTACCATACAATTATTTACCCAATACAATAGCACTGTAAGCCGCCGTGGATTTGGCTTTGATAAACCAGAAAAAGATAATGCAACAAGAAAAGATCCTTATCCTTCTGTATATGCATCGCCACAAACGTTTGGTCATACAGGGTTTACGGGTACCGGTGTTTGGGTCGATCCTTCAGAACAACTAATATATATCTTCTTATCCAATAGAGTATATCCTAATGGAAATAATTTAAAGTTGAGCACTCTAGAAGTTCGAAGGAATATTTTAGATGTGGTTTACAAAAGTTCACTGTAGAGTTTCTTAAAATGGGTTAGTGAATAAGAGAAATGGGATAAAATGTATTTTTTCTGTTGAATATAATATCTTGCACCTCTAATTTAAAACAAATTTCATTAATTATGAGAACTGTCCTTATTCGTTCGTTATATGTTTTGGTTATCGGATTTTTGTTCGGATTAACTGCTTGTAAAAAAGCTGTTTCCAAACAAGCCAAGTATTTACCAAAAGACGCTATGTACGTAGTGGGTATTAATGGAGGCGCTATTAAGCAAAAATTACAAGATGATGCATTTAGCATAGATAATCTTCTTAGCACCATTACCGGCAATGATAGTGCAATAAATAGTATTAAGGAAAAAATGAATGCTATTAAAAATTCAGGAATTAATCTTGAAGATCCTATTTATTTGGCTTTTCGCATGAATCCAGAAGTGGATTTTAATGCAATTGGTGTTGCTGCTTTAAAAAGTGCGGATGACTTTGAAAGTTTCTTAAAAAAACAAGTTAAGAATGCTCCTATTCAAAAGGCAGATGATATAAATTATATAAACTTTGAGCCCAATTCAAAACGCCATACAGTATTGTTAGGGTGGAATAAAGATGTAGTTGTATTTACAGCGGCTGAAAAAAAATCGTACGATTATGATGATTACAACACAGATACATCAGGCGTGTCTAAAGCGCCTTCTAGAGATAATGCAACCGAAAGCGATGCGGTGGCAACGTTAAAAAAAATATTTAACCAAAAAGAAGAAGAATCGTTGGTTTCTATTCCTGAATTTAAATCGTTGCAACGCGAAAAGGCAGATGCTACATTGTGGATGAATACTACGTTGGGTATTACCAATAATATGCCCATGCAATTGCCTAAATTAAAATCGTTATTAGAGAACTATTATACAGCAGCCACCATTAATTTTAACAATGGCGAAGTGGTTTTAGAAGGGAAAACATATATGAACAAAGAGTTGGGGCAGATATTTAAAAAGAATACCGGCGCATCTATTGATCTATCTCTTTTACAAAAATATCCTTCTAATAATTTAAATGGCTTCGCATCATTTTCCATTAAACCAGAATTTGTTGTAGATCTTGTAAAAGCATTGGGTGTAGATGGATTAGCTAACGTGGGGCTTATGCAAATGGGCTTGAACTTTAATGATGTTGTAAATGTTTTTAAAGGAGATTTTATGGTTGCCTTTTCTGATTTTGGAATGAAACAAATTCAAAGTCCCTATGATCCTACATATACGTATACAAGACCCGATGCTAAATGGTTATTTATGGTCCCTTTGGGAGAAAAAACAACAGTGGATAAAGTGATGGGCGCATTAATACAACAGCAAAAAATGCGTAAAGAAGGTAATAGATATATACCTGTTGGTATGGAAATGAATTCATTTGCATTGCAGATAGATGACAAGCAAATTATAGTTGCTTCCGATAGTATGTTGCTTCAACAGTACATATCTGGTACTGGAAAAACAACCATACCCGCTGATGTAGAATCGGCTGTGAAAAACAAAGGAATTGCATTATATGTAGATATCAGTAAAATATTAAGTGTTATTCCTATTGAAAAATCTATGAGTAGTATAGTGATAGAAAAAATGCTTGATAAATCAAAGAATTTATTTAAGGATATTATTGTAACAGCAGACCATTATGATGGAACATCTATGAATCAAAAATGGACATTGAGATTGAAAGATGAAAAAGAAAATAGTATAAAGCAATTATATAAATATGCTCAAATGCTTATAGAGGTTGGAATGTATTATTTTATGGGTGTTAGAACAACAACATCTGAATTAACGACAGAAGAAATGAAGGAGTATAAACAACCAGTCATTGATACAGCCTCCAGCATAACAAAGGATGCACCACCAGTAATGCGTTGATAAAAGAATTGTAACTTTACAACAAAGGCTGCTTATAAAGCAGCCTTTAAAATATCTACAATATGCCATCTATAACACTACATCAAGTTGTTCCAATACCCTTGTCAGATAGGTTAGAAAAGCGTACATCTCAAATATGGAATACTGATATTGTTTTAAAACAAGGCGAATGGATAAAAATAAAAGCCTCCTCTGGATCGGGTAAAACAACATTGGTACATATTCTTTACAAATTGAGAAATGATTATAAAGGAAATGTGCTGTATGGCAATCAAAGTATACAAGCTATACCTGCAGAGGCTTTGGCTTCGATACGACAAAAATCTATAAGCATTATTTTTCAAGATTTGCGATTGTTTCCACAATTAACCGCATTTGAAAATATTCAACTCAAAAATATATTGGGTGGGGTTATGTATACCGAAAAAGAAATAATGCTTATGGTAGAGCAATTGCAAATTACACACATCATACAACATAAAGCCCAAACACTTTCGTATGGTGAACAACAGAGGGTGGCTATTATTCGGGCGCTTATGCAACCCTTTGAGTGGTTGATTATGGATGAACCATTTAGTCATTTAGATATAAACAACGCAACATTGGCAGCACAATTAATTACAGAGGAATGTACAAAAAGAAATGCTGGGTTTATACTTACAGATCTAGATAATGATACTCATTTTGTGTACACACAACAACTGAATTTATAATAATGACAGTACTAAATACATTACTTCAAAAAACCATACGAGGAGGTGTTGGTAAAAGTAGATTTATAATGGCCGGAATTGGCTTGAGTGTAGCAATTATATTGTTGCTTGCAGCTATACAAGCTTATATGGATTTTAGGCAATTGTTATATGGCAACCAACAAAACAATGGCGCAGAATTTTTGGTTATCAATAAAATTATTACCAACCAAAATATGGCGCAAAAAGAAGCATTGCGCTTTACACCTACAGAAATAGAAGAAATAAAAAAACAAGATTTTTTAGATGCTGTAGAACCAGTACAATCTAGTACTTTCAAGGTGTCTGCACAATCGCCCTCAGCAACGTTGCCATTTTATACTGATTTGTTTTTCGAAGCAGTGGATACAACTTTTTTAGATGTAAAAGCAGACGATTGGAAATGGAAAGAAGATCAAGACGAGTTGCCGATCATATTACCTAACGATTTTTTTGATTTATATAATTTTGCTTTTGCCCCAAGTCAAGGACTTCCACAATTGTCTGCAGAAACTTTTATGGCCTTGCCTATAGAAATACATATATCAGGTAATGGGTTGTCAAAAAAAATGATGGGTCATGTTGTTGGCTTATCAGATAGAATCACATCTGTTTTAGTGCCTAAAAATTTTATGGTATGGGCTAATAAACGCTTTGGAACAGAATCTGAAAAAGCACCATCTCGATTAGTAATTAAGGTCAAAGACCCTTCTAATCCGGCCTTAACCGAATTTTTAAAAAAGCATCAATATAGTACAAACCAGGAAAAAACACGATTTAGTAAATATCGTTCCATTGTAGAAACGGTTGTATCTGCGGTGGGAGGAATCGGTTTTACAATGCTGCTTTTTGCACTACTGGTTTTTTCTTTATTTATACAACTTACTATTGAACATGCTAAATCAGAAATTGAATTATTAATTACACTAGGTGTTTCGCCAAAACAATTACGTCAATTTTTACTAAAACTGTTTTTTCCAATACATATTGTAATTACATTGTTATGCTTAGGTATTATACAGTTATTACAATGGCAACTGTCTATCTATTTAATAACAAAAAACATGATAATAGGCACTTATTTATCTTGGTTTAGTGTACTAGCTTGTGGTATAGTATTGTTTGTTGTATATATTGTGTTATATAGCACAATACGCAAGTATATTAAGCAAAAGATTTAAGTAGACTATAATTCCATATATCCGACTTTTAAACATTAACTCTTTTAGTCGAGTTAAAATAATCGTCTATTTTTTTGTAAATGATGTTTAATTTAAAACCCTTTACAGATAAGCTTTTTAAAGATTTTGTAGATATCGTATTGTCCACTCTTTGACGAATAAAAATCAATACAGGCAAGCGTTTTGAACCAAAAATATCCTTCGTTTAATTTTTTATTTTTCTTTTTTACATTTGTATTCGTTTTTTTCTAACCGCTATTTTAAACACCACCCATTCAACCTCTAAACCGTGATAAGGATATTTGAGTATTAACTAACGTAATACTGGAAGGGGTATTTTTTATAACATATAAACCAATATCTGCAAATGAAAACAGCAGTTACAATTTTCGTTTTTTTATTAGCTACCACTTTTGCATTTGCTCAATTTACTATATCTGGTAAGGTAACTAATAAAAAAAACCACTCCATAGAATATGCTACCATTGTTATACAGAAAGACACCTCAATTGTTTCAACCATTTTTACAGACAGCTTAGGTATGTATAGCATAAAAAATATACAAGAAGGCAATTATCGTATATGCTGCTCTTTCATAAAAGATTCATTAAGTTTTACAGTGCATATAACAAAAGATACCATCATTCCTATTCAAATGAATGGCCCCAACAACACCCTTGAAAACATAACCGTATCATCTAAAAAACCATTGTTTGAAAGAAAAGCCGATCGTTTTGTGTTTAATGCTAGCAAAAGCGCTTTTGCCCAAGGTGGTAGTTTATGGGAAATGTTACGACATACTCCCTTGATTATAGCAAATGAGCAAAACCGCTCTGTAACAATAGCTGGCAAGCAAGCAGCAGTTATTTATATAAACAATATCAAAAGCAATTTGTCGGGAGATGCTTTATATAACTATTTACAATCTGTAAATGCAAGTAATGTAGAAAAGATAGAAATTATTACAATGCCTTCTAGCGAATTTGATGCTAGCGGAGGCGCTTCTGTAATTAATATTATTACGAAAAAAAATACAACAGATGGTACACGAGGGTCTGTATCTGTAACAGATGAACAAGCTTTTTATAATACACAACGAACATATAGCTACTTGTTATATAGAAAAGGAAATTTTGGTCTGCAAGCAAATGTTTGGTTAAATAATATGCGACAAAGAAATACGTTAGATGATAGCGTGCTATTTAATGATAACATACAGCCTATAAAAAATAGTAATCATCAAATAATAAATCATATTCCCAAAATTTTTTACGGTGGAAGTGTTTCGGCTGACTACAAAATCAGTCATAAGCAACTATTAAATTTTATGTTTGATGGAAGTGCAAATTGGCAAAAACATCAAAACACTACCAACAGTATTTATTCAAGTACAAGCGCTTTGCCAGATTCCTCTATTAATACGTATATCGATAGAAAAGTAGAAGGGCACAATTACACCGCAAATATTAGTTATCGATATAATATAGATTCTACAAGCAAATATTTTATTATTGATGGTGGATATTTTAATTATTTCGATTGGAATAAATGGCGCAATACGTCTTATAAAAATGAGCTAACAATCATTGATAATTTTATTGCTACCATTCCTCAAAAAATTAATAATTATAGCCTCAGAGGAAATTTGTTTTACCCAGTTAATAAAAAAATTATTTTAACAATCGCAACTTGTAAAAGTGAATTCTTGACAAGC
>CAYVXB010000079.1:0-7310 GCA_964454275.1 uncultured Chitinophagaceae bacterium
GATTATAAATTTAAAACCGAACAAGAATGCCTCGATCAAATCAAAAAAATAATGAGCAAGCTGGGAGATAGGCCCAAAGCCGGTTTTGATAGAATCGATGTTGTAGCGCCCAAAAAAAATCAAAAAGAAATATATGGTATAATGTCTGAGGGAAATACAAAGCCATATAACGTCGTAGACATTATTGAATGCATCGTTGATCATTCTGAATTTGAACAATTTAAACAAGATTATGGGAAAACCATTGTATGCGGCTATGCTCGTATAGATGGTTGGGCTGTGGGCATTGTAGCCAACCAGCGATTAATTGTAAAAAATAAAAAAGGTGAAATGCAATTAGGCGGTGTTATTTATAATGATAGCGCAGATAAAGCTGCTCGCTTTATTATGAACTGCAATCAGAAAAAAATTCCTTTAGTTTTTTTACAAGATGTTACAGGCTTTATGGTTGGCAGTCGTAGCGAACATGCGGGCATTATTAAAGATGGAGCCAAATTAGTAAATGCGGTAGCTAATTCAGTAGTTCCTAAAATAACCGTTATCATTGGAAACTCTTATGGAGCAGGCAACTACGCCATGTGCGGCAAAGCATATGACCCCCGATTTATTTATGCATGGCCTTCTGCAAAAATAGCCGTAATGGGAGGGGAGCAAGCTGCTAAAACATTATTGCAAATACAAGTAGCTACCCTAAAAGCAAAAGGAAAAATAGTAGAACCCGAAGAAGAAAAAAAATTATTAGCTACCATTATTGAACGCTATCAAAAACAAACCATGGTTTACTATGCAGCAGCTCGCTTATGGGTAGATGCTATTATAGATCCTGCTGATACTAGAATGCTTATATCCGAAGCTATTCATGCTGCTAATCATAATAATAAAATAGAAGAATTTAAAACAGGGGTGTTTCAAGTGTAATAAAAGCAAGGATATAAAAAAGATTTTTTATTAACTAAACGGAATAATTCTATTCAGCATCGTTGTGTCACTCCCTTCAACAGTTAGTGCTTTATTGAGCTATTTTATCACTCTAAGCTCTAAAATATCTATCCAAAATCAATAAAAATTAGACAGTCTAAAAAATGATTTTTTAAATCATTACAACTCAATACTGTAAATAGTTTCATTGAAATTGACTAATTTTATTCAAAAATAAAAACCGATAATTTTCCATTGGTAATCGAAAAATATCGGATAATTTTCCATTGGTAATCGAAAAATATCGATTATTTTTGCAGTATAAAAATTACAAAATGACTCGATTTGAAGGTTTAGAAATCTTAAAAAAGCATTTACCTGAACCACAACATTCTATACTTATTGGTGCAAGGCAAGTAGGCAAAACTACTGTTGTAAAACAATTAGTTGATGCAATACAACAACAGCAGCAACCCGTATATTTTTTAACTTTTGAAGACTCTATTATTTTAAAAGCTATCGATCAACATCCTGAAAATATATTCAATTTTACCAAAGCGCCTTCAACGTTACAAAAAAAAGAAAAATTATATATTGTTATTGATGAAGTACAATATGCAGCTAATCCTACTAATTTTTTAAAACTGCTGTACGACAAATACGCTGGCAAAGTAAAAATAATTGCTACCGGAAGCAGCGCTTTTTATATCGATAAAAACTTTAAAGACAGTCTTGCTGGCAGGAAACAAGTATTCGAACTATATCCTTTAGATTTTGAAGAATTTTTACATTTTAAAAATCAAGACAAGCTGATAGGCGAGTTAAAAGAAATGCGTAAAAGAAAAAAGTATCAATCGTTACAACAAAAAAAAATAGACATCCTTTTTCAAGAATATATAATATACGGTGGATATCCTGCTGTAGTGCTGGCATCTACAGAAAAAAGAAAAAAAGAAGTACTCAAAGAACTGGTAAACAGTTACATGAAAAAAGATGCTTTAGAAGCAGGTATTAAAGAAGAACTAAAATTTTTTCAATTGGCTATGTTGTTGGCATCGCAAGTAGGTAGCTTGGTTAATCAACATGAACTAAGTAATACATTAGGGCTTTCTGTTGGGACCATTGATAATTATTTATATTTATTACAAAAAACATTTATTGTACATCTGCTATCGCCTAAATTTGGAAACTTGCGTAAAGAATTAACCAAAATGCCCAAAGCTTATTTTAATGATACCGGTTTACGTAATACACTACTTAATAATTTTTCCAAAATAAATGACAGAATGGATAAGGGCGAATTATTAGAAAACTATGTATACACTCGATTGCGAAAGCTATATGGGTTAGATGCTTTAAGATATTGGCGTACAGCGGACGGAAATGAAGTTGATTTTATTATAGAACAAACGTTACATAAAGGCAAGGCATTTGAAATAAAATATAATGATGTACAATATAAGCCGAGCAAGTATAAAAAATTTATGCAGCATTATAAGGAATATCCTTTATCCGTAATAAGTAAAGAAAAAAATAATGCTAAAACTATAGAAGCTATTCGATTTTAAAAACCGATAATTTTCCATTGCCAATCGAAAAATATCGGATAATTTTCTAGTGGTAATCTAAAAATATCGAACTTTATTTTAGTTAATCTTTCGTTTTAAATGATGAGGTTTCCGATTCAAAATATATAATTCGCTATTTTAAATAATAGAAAGATGCAACATTCAATTACTATATACACAGATGGCGCCAGCCGTGGAAATCCAGGACCAGGGGGCTATGGAGCATTATTGATGTGGGGCAATCATAAAAAAGAATTGTCTGCCGGGTATCGCTTAACTACTAATAATCGAATGGAGTTAATGGCTGTTATTAAAGCGTTAGAAGCGTTGAAAAAAAATAATTTATCAATAATTATTTATACGGATAGTCAATATGTGGTAAATGCTATAGAAAAAAAATGGTTGGATAATTGGGTTCGAACACAATTTAAAGGGGGCAAAAAAAATAAAGACCTATGGTTATTGTATTATCAGTTGGCTCAAAAACAACACATTCGTGTTTGTTGGGTAAAAGGCCATGCTGAGAATATCTATAACAATCATTGTGATATGCTTGCTACAAAAGCTGCTGATGGTAAGCGTTTATTGGTAGATGAAGGGTATGAAAAAGAAGGTGGATAGTTTGCTATTAATACCCAAATTAGTTATTACTTTGCAAATACTTAACTAACAATTTGTGAATCCATTATTTCAATATATACCAGACGAGATTGATGTAGATAAAGCATATTGTTGTGCTATAGAGTATGGAGAAGGGTTTACACATATTTGTTTGCTAGATACACATCATTGCAGTGTGGTTGCACAAGAATATTTTCAATGGACGTTGAATGAAGAAGTTCTTCAGCAGCCCAATCATTCATCCATTATAGCTTTTTGTCAAAAACAAGAAATACCTTTTAAGGTATATGTGCATCAACCCGTATTTACATTAATTCCTGCTTCGTATAAAGCAGATATGGTGTATAAGGATATTTTATTTTTACTTACTGGAAAAAAGGACGGAGTGCTTGCATCAGAGAATATTGATAGTTTAAGTATTGTAAACATTTATGCTGCAGATGTAGATTTTGCATATCCTTTTATTGAAGCAATTAGCTCAATAAACAATAAGACACATTTCATTACTCATTGGTTACAGGGATCTTTGAAGCAGATTGGTGAACAAAATAGAATAGATGCTATTTTTTACCCACATTATTTTTTAATTACTATATGGAAAGAAGGAAAGCTTCAACTTATAAAATATATTTTTTATAAAACAAATGAGGATGTGTTATATCATTTATTAGATCTAACAGATTATTATTCTTTCGATACAAGAAGCATTTCTATTCAATTATTTGGCACTGTTGATAAATCCTCTAATTTGTATAAAATGCTTGGCAATTATTTTGATAATATGAATGTTGCAGATATTCCTCATTCATGGTCTGTATCAGAAATCCTATCAAGTAAATGTCCTACGTATTTATCTGCATCTTTATTATCTTTAATGCCATGCGCATCATTTTTGGAAGCTTAGGAGGCAGGGTTATTCGACCGCCTGCAAATATGCCTCATACTAGACCCACAACGGATATAGCTAAAGAAGGGCTCTTTAATATTCTTCAAAATAATATTGATTTTGATGGCATAAAAACGCTAGATCTTTTTGGTGGAACAGGGTCTATATCATACGAACTTTTTTCTCGTGGTGCGGCTGATTTAACGATAGTGGAAAAAGATCCAAAAATGGCTTCATTTATTCAAAAAACAGCAACTGACTTAAATATACAAGCACTAAAGTGTATAAAAATGGAAGTGTTTAATTTTTTGGCACAATGTACAGAGCAATACGATTTTATTTTTGCAGGACCGCCGTATGCATTAACAACTATTGATGCATTACCTAAAATAATCATCCAAAAAAATCTTTTAAAATCTGATGGATGGTTTGTGCTAGAACATACGCCTAGAAATAATTATAGTAGTTATCAAAAATTTGTGCGACAAAAAAATTATGGCACAACTATTTTTTCTTTTTTTGTAAATGCCCCCCTTTAACTTTTACATGTTTGTACATTCTTTTATAAGTTGTTGCTTGAAATTGTATGACTAAAAAAGAAATCCGAAATACGTATAAACAAAAACGATTAGCCTTAAGTGATGATAAAAGAATGCAATTGCATGAAGGGTTAATGACAAGAATGAGCGATATGGAATTGCCTCCAGCAAAAATCATTTTATCTTACCATCCTCTATTGAATTTGGGTGAAATAAACATTCGACTCATAGACTTGATTATACAATTTAAAAATCCCGCTGTTCAGTTTGTTTACCCTAAATTGATTAATGATAGAGGTAGTATGGAGGCTGTTGTGGAGTCTCATAATGTAAAATATGAACTTAATAAATGGAGTATTACAGAAGCTGTTGATGCACAAATAATAGATCCTCCTAAAATAGATATTATTTTTTTACCTTTATTGGCGATGGATAGATTTGGTTATCGTGTGGGATATGGAAAAGGCTACTACGACCGATTTTTAAAAAGATGTAATCCACATGTCTATACAATAGGATTTTCTTACTTTGAACCTATAGACATGATAACCGATACCGATTCTTTTGATGTACCTTTGCACGCAGGTGTAACGCCTTATCATATATATGAATTTTAACTTCTACTTATTGAAGTCTCTACGGATATTACTTTTTCCTTTCTCGCTTTTATACGGAGTTGTTGTTAAACTTCGGAATTTTTTGTTTGATAAAAACATTTTAAAATCAGTGCAATTTAATTTGCCCATTATATGTGTGGGGAATTTAGTTGTAGGTGGTACAGGAAAGTCGCCTATGGTGGAGCTATTAGTAGATATATTGCAGCATGAATATAATGTAGCTATCTTGAGTAGGGGATACAAGCGAAAAACAAAAGGGTACATACTGGCTAATACAAACGCAACAGCTATTGATATTGGGGATGAACCTATGCAATTTTATATTAAGTTTTCTAATGTAACAGTAGCTGTAGGAGAGAAGCGTATTGAGGCTATTCCCCAATTGTTGTTTGATAAGCCTGGAACACAGCTTATTATTTTAGACGATGCTTTTCAACACCGTGCTATAAAAGCGGGATTGAACATATTGCTAACCGATTACAATAATTTGTATGCCCATGATTTTTATTTACCCACTGGAGATTTAAGAGATGACAAGCGTAGCGCACAAAGAGCAAACATTATTGTAGTAACAAAGTGCCCTAGCAATTTGTCGAGTACGGCTAAACAAAATATTTCAAAAACGATACACAAAAAACCACAACAACATATTTATTTTACCACCATTCAATATGGGATGCCTTATCATATCAGTGCACGCCATAAAACTATTCCTATAACAGAATCATTAGAAGTATTGTTAGTGTGTGGTATTGCTAATCCTGCTCCACTAAAACAATTTTTGGCAAAACATGCCAAAGCATACTATCAACAATCATATAACGATCATCAAATTTTTAGTATAGAAGACTTAAAAGATATTAAAGAAAAGTTTTATACTATTCACGCTTCAGAAAAAATTGTACTTACCACTGAAAAGGATGCTGTTCGATTATTGAAATTTAAAGAAGCATTGGATGATTTACCTATATATGTTATTCCTATTCATCACTATTTTTTATTTGACGAAGAACCATTATTTACTGCACAGGTTAGATATTTCATCGACAATTTTCAACTTCAATCTACGCATTAACGCATGAAAAAAAGAAAAAAAAAGACACAAAAGAAAGACACAAGTACTTTAAAAGGTATTATTGAAGTTACTCGATCAGGAGTAGCGTATGTTATTATTCCCAATCAAAAAGATGATGTACTGGTGCGCCCCCAGCATTTTAATACAGCCTTGCATGGCGATACCGTACAAATAGAAATCATCAAAGAGCTCTCTAAAACAGGTAAAAAAGAAGGGAAGGTGGTTGAGGTATTACAACGTAAACAAACAGAATTTATTGGACGTATGCAGGTTAGTGATAAGCATGCCTACTTTATACAAGATGCCAAAAAAACAATGCCTGATTTTTTTATTCCATTAGATAAATTAAATGGAGCAAAAGATAAAGACATGGCAGTAGTTCGAATGACCAAGTGGATAAAAGAAGATAGAAATCCTGTTGGAGAAGTAGTAAGTATATTGAAATTAGACGAAGCAGGAGATAGGGCAATGAAAGAAATACTAACAGAGGCGGGTTTTCCTATTATATTTGAAAAGGAAATAATTAAAGAAACTGAAAAAATAAAAGATGGTGTTAATGCAACAGAAATAAGTAAACGTAAAGATTGTAGAAATATATTAACATTTACAATAGATCCAATAGATGCTAAAGATTTTGATGATGCGTTATCCATCCAAAAAATTTCAGATGATTTATATGAAATAGGTGTTCATATTGCAGATGTTTCACATTACATACAAGAGAATACTTTATTAGATAAGGCTGCATACGAACGAGCAACTTCTGTATACCTGCCTGATAGAGTTGCGCCCATGCTTCCAGAACGCATATCTAATGAGTTGTGCTCCCTTAGACCAAAGGAAGACAAATTAACATTTTCTGCTATGTTTCATATGAACACCCAATCAGAAATTAAAAAATATTGGCTAGGCAAAACAGTTATTCATTCCAACCATAGATTCACATATGAGGAGGTACAAGAAATCATTGAAAAAAAAGAAGGTCTATATCTAGAAGAAATAATGCTATTCAATACAATGGCACAAACACTACGTCAAAAAAGATTTAGTGTGGGTGCCATTAATTTTTCTTAGCAGGAAGTTCGA
>CAYVXB010000079.1:7320-7936 GCA_964454275.1 uncultured Chitinophagaceae bacterium
AGATGAAAAAGGAACACCTATTGGAATAGTTATAAAAGAAAGCAAAGAGGCACATCAATTGGTTGAAGAATTTATGTTATTAGCGAATCGTGTAGTAGCAGAAAATATATCTCATATAAAAATCAAAAATAAACCTATTCCTTTTCCCTATCGAATACATGATGAACCCGATAAAGAAAAATTACTACCCTTTATTGATTTTGCTCGTAAACACGGACATTCATTTAATGTAAGCACACCTAAAACAATAGCTTCCAGTTTTAATGGCATGTTGGCTGATGTTAAGGGAAAACCAGAGCAACATGTACTAGAACAACTAGGTATTCGAACCATGGCTAAGGCTACCTATTCTACCCATAATATTGGACACTACGGTTTAGCCTTTGAACATTATTGCCACTTTACATCTCCCATTCGGCGCTATCCTGATATAATGGTACACCGCATTCTTTTTGATTGCATCAACAACAATATAACCATAGACAAAAAGTTAGAAGAAAAATGTAAACACTCCAGTGAAAGGGAAAGAGCTGCTATGGAATCAGAGCGAGCAGCAAACAAGTATAAACAAGTAGAATACATGAAAAACTTTTTAGGAGATGTTTTTGAGGGTGTT
>CAYVXB010000079.1:7946-10750 GCA_964454275.1 uncultured Chitinophagaceae bacterium
AACTTTGGTTTATTTGTTGAAACTGTAACACATAAATGTGAAGGCTTGATAAGCATACAAAGCCTTTCTATGTATGATGATTTTAGATTGGTAGAAGGTGATTATAGCCTAATTGGCCTCCGTACTAAAAAACAATTTAAAATGGGCGATAGAATATGGATACAAGTGGTAGCAGCTAATTTAGCAAAACGACAACTAGACTACGAATGGTTTGTAGATAAGACCAAAATGAATGATAAGATAAAAAATATTGCACGTGGTTAACCACCCCCATCCAAAATTGGGGGCTTATTTTAAACCAGTTCTTAACTAGTTTCGAAAAAAGGATTAAAATTTAAACAAAAGCTAAGCCCAAATTATTTTTCAACTTATTTGTTCACCATTGCCTTTAAATTGATGTCAATTGCATCTAGAAATTCTTCAGTGTATAAGAAGTGTTTTCCATGTTCTACTTTGTTTCCATGAATAAGTACAGCTAAATCTTTCGTCATTTTACCTTGTTCAACAGTTTTAATACAAACTTGTTCCAATGTATTAGAGAAATTAATTAAAGCTTGATTATCATCTAACTTCCCTCTAAATGCTAATCCTCTTGTCCAAGCAAAGATGGATGCCATGGGGTTGGTAGAAGTTGATTTTCCTTTTTGGTGTTCTCTATAATGACGAGTAACAGTGCCATGTGCGGCCTCAGCTTCCATTGTTTTTCCATCGGGTGTAATTAATACGGATGTCATTAAGCCTAAGGATCCAAAACCTTGTGCAACAGAATCACTTTGCACATCACCATCGTAATTTTTACAGGCCCAAACAAAACTTCCGCTGCTTTTTAACGCAAAAGCAACCATATCATCAATTAATCGATGTTCGTATATAATATTTGCTGCTTGGTATTTTGATTTAAATTCTTGTTCATAAATCTCTGCAAAAATATCTTTAAAGCGACCATCATATTTTTTAAGGATT
This sequence comes from uncultured Chitinophagaceae bacterium, assembly GCA_964454275.1. Classification (GTDB taxonomy): domain Bacteria; phylum Bacteroidota; class Bacteroidia; order Chitinophagales; family Chitinophagaceae; genus CAYVXB01. Next base: position 8,910 of record CAYVXB010000079.1, read on the forward strand.
GTATTTTTTGTGGAAAGATATAAAGGCCATTTTTTATTTAGCGCCATATTAAAACAAGAGCGAGCAAATCCTTTAATAGATTCATCTGTATTATACATAGCAAGTGCTACTCCATCGCCTTTAAAATTATACACTTCGTGTACTTCTTTTTGTCCAACATTAAGGTTAACTTTCCTTTCCCTTTTACAACAAAATCAGTTGCCTTATATTGATCGCCAAATGCATGTCGTCCAACAATGATAGGTGTTGTCCAATTATTGACTAGACGAGGAATATTTTGTATAACAATAGGTTCACGAAAAACAGTTCCGTCTAAAATATTGCGAATAGTCCCATTCGGGCTTTTCCACATTTGTTTTAAACTAAATTCTTTTACTCGGTCTTCATCTGGTGTAATGGTAGCACATTTGATTCCAACGCCATACTGCCGAATGGCATTGGCAGCATCAACAGTTACTTGGTCGTCTGTAGCATCTCTATGCTCCATTCCCAAATCAAAATATTTTATATCTATATCTAAATATGGGAGAATTAATTTTTGTTTGATGAATGTCCAAATAATTCTGGTCATCTCATCACCATCTAATTCTACTACAGGATTGATTACTTTTATTTTTTGCGCCATGATTAAAGTATTAAGGCCGCAAATGTAGGATAATTTTAAAGCATAGACACAGGGGGAGGAGGGATATAAAATATATCGACACATTTTACCAACCTATTATATAATCAAGCGTTTAATTCTAGTAACAACTAAAAATGCAGTTTGTTTATTTTAGATGGACAAGTAAGCAGAAGGGCCCAACTTTTTGCGGATTTAATTCTACTACGCCACTTTAGTTTTAATCTTGCTTTTTGGAAATTGATTTCTTGTTTGTACGTAACGGCTTTATCTAATAGTTTACCATTAACATATAGTTCTAGGTGTATCATAGGTTATTTTTTAGCGCTGTAAATGTACAACATATTATTGATATTTTTGCTTTAGTAGTAAAATTCTTGTTCCAAAAGGTTTTAGCGTAAAAAATATATATTTTTCTATTGTTTTAATATAACCTTTGCAATAAACTACACGATGGATAATAATTGGGTTGAAGAAAATAACCAACTCCAAAAAACCTACATATTTAAAAATTTTTCTGAAGCCATGGCATGGATGGTAAAAGCATCCTACATTATCGATAAAATGGATCATCATCCCCAATGGACAAACACATACAATAAAGTAGAAGTAAAATTATCTACTCATAGTGCAGGAAATATGGTTACAGATAAAGACAAGCAATTGGCACAAATGCTAGATACTTTATAAAAAATAGTACCCTTTATTTATGCAGAAATACACAAATCGACTCATACATGAAACCAGCTTGTATTTATTGCAACATGCCCATAATCCAGTAGATTGGTATCCTTGGGGCGAAGAAGCTTTTGAAAAAGCAAAACAAGAAAACAAACCCCTTTTAGTAAGTATTGGTTATGCAGCCTGCCATTGGTGTCATGTAATGGAAAAAGAAAGCTTTGAGGATGAATCTACTGCGAGAATAATGAATCAATATTTTATTAATATAAAAGTAGATAGAGAAGAACGTCCTGATATTGATCATATTTATATGGATGCCGTACAAACCCTTACAGGTATGGGTGGTTGGCCGCTTAATGTATTTCTTACGCCTGATGCTAAACCTTTTTATGGAGGTACTTATTTTCCGCCTGTAAAAGCGTTTAATAAAAATAGACAACTTTAACGAAACAGCATTTGGAGAAGCAATCAAGCGACTTTATTATGTTCAAATAAGTATCGATAACGCAACTAAATAATGAGTCCGTTTTAAATATCA
>CAYVXB010000080.1:0-5594 GCA_964454275.1 uncultured Chitinophagaceae bacterium
AAATCTTCCTTACCAGCTAATATTAAAATTAGATCTCCTACAGTAGCATTAGCTTGTGAAGCTATTTTTTGCAACTGTTCTGCAGTATAAAATTTATCTATACTACTCTTATAAGTGCCGTCTGTATTACATTTAATATATGCTAATCCTTGCATGCCTATTTGTGGGCGTTTTACCCAATCCGTTAACTCGTCTATTTGTTTGCGTGTATATTCACTACAACCTTTAGCTACAATAGCCAATACTGTTTCGGCTTCATCAAATACATTAAAATTAGCGCCAGCTAAAATTTCTCCTTTATTATTAGTAAAGGGTGACTTTAGATTTTGAATCTGCATATCAAATCGAATATCAGGCTTGTCATTTCCATAATTCATCATAGCTTCATCCCAAGTTATTCGAAGAAAATTTTCTGTAATGTTTATACCTTTTACTTCTTGTATAATATACTTTGTTAGGCCTTCAAACATTTGTAGAATATCTTCTTGTTCTACAAAGCTCATTTCGCAATCAATTTGAGTAAACTCGGGCTGTCTATCTGCTCTTAAATCTTCATCTCTAAAACATTTTACAATTTGATAGTATCGATCATATCCACTCACCATAAGCAATTGTTTAAACGTTTGTGGTGATTGTGGTAAAGCATAAAACTCCCCTTCATGCATTCGAGAGGGTACTACAAAATCCCTTGCTCCTTCGGGGGTTGATTTTATAAGGAATGGCGTTTCTATATCTATAAACTGATGATTATGCAAATAATTTCGAGCTGCTCTATTAACGGCGTAGCGCAGTTCCATATTTTTTTTGAGCATATTTCGACGTAGGTCTAGATAGCGGTATTTCATACGTAAGTCTTCCCCTCCATCAGTTTCGTCTACAATAGTAAAAGGGGGCGTGGTGGCGCTGTTTAAAATAGTGAATGAGGAAACGGTTATTTCAATATCGCCAGTGGCAATATGTGGATTTTTATTACTACGTTCTCTAACAGTACCTTTTACTTGTATAACATATTCGCGCCCTAAAGGATTTTTTTCTAATGATATATTGTATGATTCATCAAATACCAACTGTGTAATGCCATAACGATCACGTAGATCTACAAAAGTTATAGATCCAAATTTGCGTACCGTTTGTACCCAACCAGCTAGTGTTACAGCTTGTTCTATGTTGTTTATGCGTAATTGTCCACAAGTATGTGTTCGAAACATGCTTTTATATTAATGTTTTTATTGAGGCAGCAAAAGTAACGTGCTACAGCTTTACTATCAAACAATTATTCTTATAGCTTTGTCGGAGTACTGACAAATAAACAATGTTATTTTATCATTAATTTTTTATCTCACCTGTTTTAACGGATTAGGAAGATTACATTTGTTTCCCAAATTTTTTACAATGAATGCCTTTAACAATTTTATTAAAATTTTTACTCCTAAAAATAAGATTTTTTACAAAATGTTTGAAGATGTTGCGGATACTGTCGTTAAAATGAGCGACATCTTAAACACCATGGTACAAGAATCAGATGCTGATAAACGTGTAGCGCTAGTAGGTGCCATAGAAGAATTGGAACATGTTAATGATGGGCATACGCATCAAATTTTTACGGAGCTAGGTAGAAATTTTATTACCCCATTTGATAGAGAGGATATTCATTATTTGGCTATTGCCTTGGATGACATTGCAGATTATATTTACTCCGCTGCTAAAAAAATTAATATTTACCGTATTAATCCTAATGATACAGGCATTTATAAAATGGCTCAACTTATTGAGCATGGTGCTCGGCAAATACAAATTGCTATACATGAATTGCGAAATATGAAGAATTTGCGCAAGATTACAGATGCGCTTGTTCGTGTAAATGATATTGAAAATCAAGCAGATGATGTATTTGATTTAAGCATTGAAGCCTTGTTTCAAAATGAACAAGACTTTAAAGAACTTATTAAAAAAAGGGAGATTTATCAGGTATTGGAGGTGGCTACAGATAAATGTGAAGATGCTAGCAATGTAATTGAATCTATCATCATCAAATACGCATAATCAACTAAAAAGACCAGAAGCTTATGACGCTATTAATTGTGGTTATTGCATTGGCATTAGTGTTTGATTACATTAATGGTTTTCATGACTCTGCAAATTCTATTGCAACTATTGTTTCTACAAAAGTGCTTACTCCTTTTCAAGCCGTACTATGGGCAGCGATGTTTAATTTTATCGCTTTTTTTATTTTTAAAGATCATAAAGTAGCAAATACTATTGCTAAAACAGTATCCTCAGAATATATTGATTTGTATGTTATACTCGCTGGTTTATCAGCAGCTATTATTTGGAATTTAATTACTTGGTGGTTTGGAATTCCATCTAGTTCGTCACATACATTAATAGGAGGCTTTATAGGAGCGGCTTTCGCTAAAGTGGGTTCCTTTAAAGTAATTGTAATGTCGAATTTTTTAAAAACGGTTGCCTTTATCTTTTTATCTCCTCTTATTGGTATGTTGTTGGCATTTATTATCAGTTTATTTTTTATTTGGCTTTTTAAAAAGAGTAATCCCTATAGGGCAGAGCGGTGGTTTAAAAAGTTGCAGTTGGTATCTTCGGCTGCGTTTAGCTTAGGACATGGTGGTAATGATGCACAAAAAGTAATGGGTATTATTGCTGTAGCACTAGTGGCTAAAGGTATCATTCCTGATATACAACATATGCCTTATTGGGTACCCTTAGCTTGCTATTCAGCTATTGCGCTAGGAACCATGAGTGGCGGTTGGAAAATTGTGAAAACCATGGGCACTCGCATTACTAAAGTTACTCCATTGGAAGGAGTATGTGCAGAGACAGCTGGCGCTAGCACTCTAATATTAACAGAGGGCTTAGGTATTCCTGTAAGTACCACTCATACCATTACAGGAGCTATAATTGGCGTAGGTGCTACCAAACGCTTATCTGCTGTGCGTTGGGGCGTTACCATAAATTTAATATGGGCTTGGGTTTTAACTATTCCCGTTAGTGCATTAATGGCTATTGGTATTTATTATATTATAAAGATATTTGTGTAACAGCTCATTTTTTAATGTTCAATATCCATTGTATAATATGAAAAAAATTTTAGTAACAGGGGGATGTGGTTATATAGGTGCGCATACCATTGTCAATCTCATAGAAAATGGCTTTGAAGTAATTTCTATAGATGATCATTCTCGTTCAACACCAAAGCTACTTGATGGTGCTCAAAAGATCACAGGGAAAAACATCAAAAATTACACTGTTGATTTAAAAAATTTAGCAGCCACTCAATCTATCTTTAAAAATCATACAGATATTGTTGGCATCATTCATTTTGCAGCCTATAAAGCCGTGAATGAATCCGTTGAGCAACCATTGTTGTATTATGAAAATAATTTATTATCGCTCATTCATATTTTGAAATGTGTAGCCGAATTTCAAATTCCCTATTTTGTTTTCTCTTCCTCTTGTACAGTGTACGGAAATCCAGATGTAATGCCCGTTACAGAGCAAAGCCCACTTAAACCTGCTGAGTCTCCCTATGGTGCCACAAAACAGATGGGAGAACAAATAGTAAAAGATTTTTCTAAGGTACATCATACAAAAACAATTTTATTACGTTATTTCAATCCTGTTGGAGCACATCCAAGTGGATTAATTGGAGAAATTCCCATTGGTCGACCGGCTAATTTAATTCCTGCTATTACCCAAACAGCCATTGGCAAAGTACCTATGATGCAAGTATACGGCAATGATTATTCTACTCGTGATGGATCTTGTCTAAGAGATTTTATTCATGTATGCGATATTGCACATGCACATACATTGGCTATTCAGTATTTACAAAAAGGAGATAGAAATGCTTTGTGCGAAATATTTAATTTAGGTACCGGAAATGGCGTAACAGTGTTAGAAGCCATTAAGGCTTTTGAAAAAGTAAGTGGAACACCCTTAAATTATAGTATAGGCGCTCGAAGGCCTGGGGATATTGTGGCCATTTATGCCAACAATGATTATGCTCGCAGAACATTATATTGGAATATTGAGTATTCCCTAGATGATATGATGCGTACGGCCTGGCAATGGGAACAAAAATGCACTAACGAATCCTAATTGAGCTATAATAATTTACTCGAAAAATATTGTTTATTCTATTGTTAAAAATGAATCCAGTTCCAACGTAATTTTCCTTGAGAGAATTCTATAGAAGGGGACGGAAATTTAAACGCGTTTAAAGCAAAAAAAACAACTTTTAAAAATTTACTTTTTGTTTTAATACGTGTAAAATCAATATCTGGGGCTATATAAAACTGCCTATATCTATCCAAATCATATCTTACAATAAGTTTTCTGTTTCTATCTGTCCAAACATTAGCATAGGGTCCAAATATATTTTCTGCTCCATAACCAACAGCCACATTTAACCAATTAGGCAATTTACTTTGTTTAAAAAAAGATTTTAAGTTAATACTTAACCAATAGGTTTGCGCATTATAATCTTTTACCATTCTTTCAAGCAAACTTCTTCCATATAGTTCGTCGGTGCGTTCATTAAGCTGTCCCTCGTTATATTTTTTTTTATGAAAGGAAAACTTATACGAAATGCGCTGTTCGCCCCATGCAAGCTCTTGACTTATCAGCAAACCGCTTCCTAATGTATTGGCTGCAAAATCGCCCCAGCTCCACCCCCACTCTGCACTAAAGCCATCTAAGATTTCAATAGTTGTTTGGTATGCAGCGCCCGTTAAACCACCCATCCAAATGCTTTTATTTTTAGACATCCCTGTCCATTTCCACATTTCTAAGCCAGCACGACTTTCTATATACGCACTATAGGCATGCCCCACTTTATCAACTTGCATCCATTCTTTATTGTCGTTTACAAAATGGAAATTTGTTTGTGGATAGTTTTTATACCAAATAGTATACAAGCCTGCCAATGAACCCACATAACCAACAATATGTGCTCCTGCAACCCATGTAACACGTCGCTTATTCAGTGTATTTATTGCAGTCGAAGTTGTATTAAAATTACAAATTTGCACAGTCGAATCCACGCTAGATTTTATATTAACAGAATCTTGAGAAAATGCCTGATTGCTCAATAGTTGTGTACAAAAAATGAGATAACATAAGGCTTTGAACGGTTGCATGATATTAGGTAGCTGGTTGTATTAGCTTGAAACAATTTTTTATAATGCGAATGTTGAATTCTTGTTCTGTTTTGCAAGGTTCCCCGTCAATATGTAAGGGGGCCAATTGTATGTTTCTAATTTTTAATGTTGGCGTTTGGAAATAAATAATATTTTTTTTTCGTAGTTGCTCCTCTAAGGTAATCATTTTCTTTTTAGCTCTTAACTGCTTAAGAATAGTAAATGGCAAAAAAAACTTATTCATTTTTTGTATTATTACAATATCTAAAAGGCCATCGCTAAGGCTTGCTTGTGGAGCAATAGTAACTTGATTTCCAAATTGGTTGCTATTGGCAATACTGATTAAAAAAGCCTTTACTTTAAAATAAAAATCGTTTAATTGAATTTCAAAATGGTATGCATCCGCTTTAAAAAAATGTAAAAAAGATTGATGAATGT
>CAYVXB010000080.1:5632-10650 GCA_964454275.1 uncultured Chitinophagaceae bacterium
AAAATTGATTGTTGATATAAAACGCATCAATATAATGAGCATGGCCATCAAAAATAATTTGTAGTGCTTGGGGTATTTTTTTAGGGATTTTTGCAGCAAATGCCAAACTATTGCCAGAGCCGCAAGGTAAAATGCCAAACTGAATAGGTAGGTGCTTTAAAGAAGCTAGTATATGATTAAGAGTTCCATCGCCACCAACAGCCACAACGTCCGTAATACTTTCTGTGTTAATTTTTTGTATTAATGTTTCGTAATTGCCAGAGGAGTTTGCATGTATAATTTCAAAAGGAATATTTTTTGCTGTTGTTTGTTGATGTATATATTTTTCTATAACATCCTTTTTTTTTGTTCCAGCAATGGGGTTAATAATATAAATAATTTTTCTGGTCATATAGCGAATGAAAAGTTCAATTAAAGCAAGCTAATTTAAAAATACTGAATATTATTTTTTACACTATAACTGCTTACTTTACATAGTAGAGACATTATCTAAATTAACGTACTTCTCTCTATTCATTTTTAAAAAAGGGCGACTCTAAGAGTTTGTTATTTAATTATAGTGAACACAAATTAAACAACTTATACCGGTTTTGAGAATAGCAAGAGATCGTAATAATAAATACATTGATCTAAATATTAAAGTGTGTAGCTTATGTTAACCAAAGTTGTGCTATAATTGCATTATATAACAATAGGTTTGTAACACAAACATTTCATGCAACATATTCTGACGCATATTCCATATCAAAACACTCATTCTTTTTCCTCTATTGTTTTGGATTATATTGATCAAGCGCCTTTTCTAAGAGACTTTTATGCTTATCCTCCTAACATAGAGGGCATTGAAGCTTCCATAGAGCATAGAAAGAAATATAACACCCCACGAAAAACTTTAGTACAGGCACTGCAAAAGCAATATAAAAAAGTGGAACAACATAGTTTAGTAACTGAAAATATTCAGCAACTATTATCGCCAAATACGTTTAGTATCTGTACGGCTCATCAACCTGCTATTTTTACGGGACGCTTGTACTTTATTTATAAAATTGCTCATGCTATTAAATTGGCTCAAGTACTATCTAAAAAAATTGCTCAATATCATTTTGTTCCTATTTATTACATGGGCAGCGAGGATGGGGACATAGAAGAGTTGGGTAATATTTTTTTACGGAGTAAAAAGCATGAATGGAAAACAGTGCAGACTGGAGCTGTAGGACGTATGAAAACCATTGGTCTCGAAAAATTAATTTCTGAAATAACAAGTATATTTAAAAATGAGCCTTTTATTCAAGAGTTAGAAGTACTTTTTATAAAAGCATATAAGGAACATGATACTATACAGGATGCCATGTTCTATTTAGTTCATGAATTATTTAAACAGTACGGTTTAGTAGTACTCATACCAGATAATGTATTATTAAAACAAGCGTTTAGTCCTATTATAGAAAAAGAATTAACAAGTCAATTTTCTCAAACATGTCTTAAAAAAACTATAACGGCTTTTCCAAAACAATATAAAATACAGGCAGAAGGACGGCCCATCAATTTATTTTATTTATATGACAATAAACGAGAGCGTATTGAAAAAATACAAGATACATACGTTGTAGAAAAACTAGGATTATCTTGGAGTGAAGAGGAAATGATTTTACTGGCCCATACACATCCAGAAAGATTTAGTCCTAATGTTATATTACGCCCGTTATTTCAAGAAGCGATATTGCCAAACATTGCCTTTATTGGAGGAGGATCTGAACTAGCTTACTGGTTAGAATTAAAAAATATTTTTGACCATTGCGAAATCCCATATCCTTTATTGTTATTACGCAATTCATTTTTAATAGTAGAAAATACTTGGTATACAAACGCATTGGCATTATTGGATAAGCCTTCTTCTTTATTCAATAGCATAGAAGAACAGACTAGTAATTATGTTCGAATAAACAGCAAAAATGATTTAGTCCTAAAGAAAGCGTTTGAACAACATGCTCAGTTGTATAATGAACTTAAGCAAAAAACAGATAAAGTAGATGTCACACTGTCTCAACACGTAAGAGCCTTAGAAGCCAAGTCACTTAAGCGATTGGAGTTGTTGAAACAAAAAATGCTTAAGGCAGAAAAAAAACACTATAGCGATATTCAAAATAAACTCGTTCAAATTCGAGGGATCGTTTTTCCTAACAATACATTGCAAGAAAGAGTAGACAACATAATTCCCTACTATGCTAAATGGGGTAGCAACTTTATTGATGCAATTGTTGAGCATTCACTCACGCTAGAGCAAGCGTTTAGCATTATGTCTATTGTATAAAACGCTGTTTTATTTCCTTCTAAAAAGCCATAATCGGAACAGCTTTATAAATCGGTGGTAATATTCTTTATTGAATAATTGAGAATCATGCATGGCTTTATATGTCAAAAAAATACCCATAGGAATGAGTATAATACAAGATAACCACATTCCCAACAGTGGATTTAACACGCCTTCTTTAACTAATTTTTCTCCAAAAGTATTAATCATGTGAAAAGCAATAAAAAAAACGATAGCAAAAATCAATGGCATTCCTAACCCTCCTTTTCTAATGATAGAACCTAATGGAGCGCCAATTAAAAACAACACTATACAAGCAAAAGCTAGCGAGAATTTACGATGCCATTCTATTAAGTTTAATGTCAAATTTTCTGTTACAGATTTACTTTCAGTCTCAGAAAATTCTACTATATTCTTTAATACATTAATATTGGTTAATGCTGCATCATGTACACTCTTTAATGTAGTGTCTGGTATTAGCTTGTTGAAAGAATTAAGAGTAGACGGTTTTATTTTGGCAATGATAGTATCTGTAGTTCCTAAATATTTAGCAAAGGTTATGTAACTAATCGTTTCTTTTTTTGATTTTTGAATTTGGTCGTTCTTCTTTTTTTGAAGTGAATCAATCGCTTGATCTAATTGGCGTAGGCTAAGCATTTTATAATTGTCTTTAAACGCGCTGTCTGATGTTTTGTTAAGCTTAAATGAACTTAAATCAAATATCTTTTTATATTCTTTAAAGTTTAGCCGTATTAAATCTGTTTGCCCATTAACATCAGTAGCTTTTTCTTGGTAACGCCAACCCTTTATTAAATCAAACACAATAAATTTTTTATCTGGCGTAACACTCATTTTTCCATCCTGAGCAAGCAGCACATTATCTTGAAGTCCATATCCCTTTTCGTATATAATAACATTGTGGATGGTGCTACCATCAGCGTCTTTCTTACCAATTTTTATTATATAGCCATCGATCTTATCATAAAAAACGCCTTCTCTAATATCCAATGCCGGTTTTGATATTAGAATATCATATTTAAGTGTATTGAATTTAAGATTGGCTATAGGAATAATATTATTGCCAAAAAGAAAAGAAATGCCTGCAATAAAAACACTTATAATTAGCAATGGGCGCATAAAGCGAAGCAATGAAATGCCTGCTGATTTTATAGCAACCAATTCGAATGTCTCTCCTAAATTACCCATTGTCATAATGGAAGAGAGTAGAGTGGCTAATGGTAGCGCTAATGGAACTATAGTAGCTGCGAAGTAAGCAGTTAGTTGCATTATTGTAAAAAAACTAAGGCCTTTTCCCACCAAATCATCAATATACAACCAAAAAAATTGCATCACTAGTACAAATACTGCTATAAAAAATGTAGCAATAAAAGGACCAATAAATGAACGAATAATAAGTTTGTCTAATTGTTTAAACACATATTACCATTAACGACCAACAGCTAATAAATTTTGGGTATTTATTTTTCAATAATACTAACCATTAATTATTGATTATTAATTACCAAGTCTATGAAATAAATCTTTTACTTGAGATTCCCACAGTTGACTCTGGTCTTGAATTTCATTTTTATTAGCAAAATCTTTTATAACTAATATGGTTTGATTGGTTATTTCTGATTTGTCTATACTGAATTCAAAAAATTCATCTTTAGATGAAGTAGTCCAATGAAAGCGAATAGATTTATCTTGTTCTTTTTCGACAATCTCTGCTTTTTCTGAAGATTCCTTCCATGAAAAAATAAATGTATTATCCTTCTCATCTACCTTATCAGCAAACCATTCTTGCAATCCTGCTGGCGTAGAAAGAAATTCATATAAAATGCTTGGAGAACAACGCACAGGATACTCTAAGGTGTATAATTGCTTTTTACTCATTATTGATGAACTAATTTATCTTATTTAGTATGGTGAAATAATAGCAAAATAAGTTAAGGACAAAATTTTTTTTGCTATTTTAATCCTAATAGAGGTTGCTGAAGAAAATAGCATAATCTATAATTTTATTTTTTTATCAATAAGATAGTGATTACGCTCTACTGCATTGCGTACAATTAATTCTCCCAAAAAGCCAGCTAAAAATAATTGCATACCCAATACAATCGCAATAAGGCCTACATAAAATAGAGGTCGCTCTGTCATATTATATTGAAGATATATGAACTTGGAAATAGCTAAATATATCCAGATGCAGAAACCAATAAAAAAAGTAAGTGTGCCCCATAATCCAAAGAAATGCATAGGGCGCTTGCCAAAACGTCCAACAAAAGTAATAGAGGCTAAATCTAAAAAACCATTTATAAAACGCTCCCAACCAAATTTTGTTTTACCATATTTACGAGCTTGATGGGCTACTACTTTTTCACCAACTTTTCGAAATCCACTCCACTTAGCCAAAACGGGTATGTATCGATGCATTTCGCCATATACCTCTATACTTTTAACAACTTTTTTCTTATATGCTTTTAAGCCACAATTAAAATCGTGCAAGTGTATACCAGAAACTTTTCGGGTAGCAAAATTGAATAGTTTGGTAGGAATAGTTTTGGATAGAGGATCGTGTCTTTTCTTTTTCCAACCGCTTACCAAATCATATCCTTCTTCAATAATCATGCGCCTCAAGTCGGGAATCTCTTCTGGGCTGTCTTGCAGTTCGGCATCCATGGTAATAGCCACCTCTCCTTGGGCT
>CAYVXB010000081.1:0-10496 GCA_964454275.1 uncultured Chitinophagaceae bacterium
TCAACTCTAAATAACAGTTACTCATTCCCATTTACACAAATTATTTTAGAGTCTCGCATTTTTATTAATATGGTTTATGAAAATTTAATTTTCTTATTTTCATTACTCTTTGCTCGTTTTTGTTCTTTAGGTTCACGAAATATTATTTTAAAAGTAGTGCCCTTATCTATTGAACTTTCTACAGTTATTTTTCCTCCCATCGCTTCGATTTGATGCTTTGTTATAAATAGCCCCAAACCCTTACCCAATCTAGTTTTGAATCCAACTGGGCGCATTTGGAATATATCTTGCTGTTGATTTTCTACATTTATTCCTATGCCTGTATCTGAAATAACCAATACTTGAGCACCCTCTTCTATTGTGGTTTTAATATTAATTATAAGAGGTCTATCTGGAGATCCATATTTAATAGCATTACTCAATAAGTTTAACAGTATACTTTCTAAATAAATTTTTGAATATTGTATCTCTGTCCATCCTGTCAAATCAATATTAATTTCTGCATGTACAAACTTAATGTTCGCCTCTAATAAAAGTTTGGTATGATGTATAACGTCTTTAATATTTATTGTTTCTATTGCATGATTATACTGAATTACTTTTACACTATCCACCAAGTTATCTAAAAGTTTATGTAGTGATTTAGAAATAAACTTGAGTTCACTCAATAATTCTTGCTTTTCGTCTTCATCATCACTATTTTCATAGGCTTCTAAAATTGTATTTACGCTAACAACAGGCGTCCGTATATTATGAGATAACATTTCATTGAAAATTCTTAGTTGTTTTTCTCTACCGGTTAATTGATCCACTATTGAGTTTAATTTGGCTTTATCTTCAACCTCTTCAGTAATATTTTGAACCACCCCATATATTTTCACTATTTCACCAAATCGTATAAGAGCCTTACCAATAGATCTAATCCAAATTTTATTTTTTTTTGCTGTGATAAAAGGCAGAATAAGATCATATGGAGTTCCATATTGTATAGTACTATTGACCGCATTTTTTAATTGTGTTGCCGACTCTCCTGGAAAAAAATCATCCACATCTCCTCCAAACAAGGGTGTATAGCTATAATCAAGCTCATATATATCATAGGTTACTTTGGACCATGTAATTTTCATTTCTTTCAGATCTGCTTCCCAGGCGCCTATTTGCACCATTTTACTGGCTTCATCAAAAAGAGACTCTTGTTTAATAAGCTCATTCTTTAGTGTAATCAAATCGCTTATGTTTGTTGAGATAGTCAACAAATTTGTAATTATATTTTTTTCATTTTTAAGGGGTGTTGTTTTAGTGCGAAACCAAATATATTCCCCATTTTTTTTACGAAATCTATATTCCACAATAGTGTCAACGTTGCCATGTAAAGAGGACATGTGCCCCATTTTTTCTATATGCTCCTTATCATCCGGATGAAAAAAATCGTATGGGTTTTTATTGATTAACTCAGTGGGTGCAAACCCTGTTAAAGATTCAACAGAGCCATTTATAAATAGATATTTCCCTGTTGCATCATGGTAGCAAATAATCGCTTCATTATTTTCTCTACAAAAAGTATCAAACTCTTGTTTTGTCATATTTATAATGGGTTAGCCCAAAAACAAAAGTACTTAATTCATTAGTATCTTCAACGCTAGCTCCTTTAATAGTGCTGTATCTGTTGTTCCTGCATCATTTATTCCAAGGCTTCTTAAATTATAATCTTGCAACAATAATAATGCTTTTTCTATTCCTCTGTAAGTATATTGTTGAGCTGCGTATAAGTAGTCGCGTATAAAAAATTCATGCACGCCCAATATTTTAGCTAAACTAGATTGATCTGTTGTGGATGACCCTAATACCATGTATACTTTACTAAAAAAATTATACAGATTGGGTAAGACCATTTGGATAGGCGCTGCTTTTGGGTTTGCATCAAAGTATTGAATAATACGAATAGTTTTATCCATATCTTTTTTCCCAATAGCATGTTGCAATTCAAATACATTAAACTCTTTGCTTATACCAACGTACTGCTCAACATCATCTACATCAATTTTTTTTGGATGAGATATGTTAATGAGTATTTTCTCTATTTCATTATTCAATCTGCTTAAATCATTGCCAATATGCTCTACTAATAGGGTAACTGCTTTTTGAGTAATTTCAAAGCCCTTATGCATTACATGTGTTGATAGCCATGTGGGCAATTGATTATCATATAGTTTTTTTGTAGTTAGCACTTCTCCACATTGCTTTAAGGCCTTTGCGAACTTGCTTCTTCCATCTATTTTTTTTTCTTTATAGGATATGATAAATAGGGTTGAAAGGCATGGTTGTTCTATATAAGGCTGCAGTTTTTCTATATCCCTCATATGTTGAGCTTCTTTCAACAATACTATTTGCCTTTCTGCAAACATGGGGTAGCGCTTACAAGCATTTAATACCTCTGCCCATTGTGCATCTTTTCCATAGAAAATAGTTAAATTAAAATCCACTTCAGAAACTGATAAAATATGATGCTCAGCATAATTCATAGCTTTATCGATGTAAAAAGATTCCTCTCCTTCAAGCCAATAAACGGGTTTGAATATGCTCTTTTTCCAATCATTGATCAATTTTTCAACACTCATGACTCAAATATGAAGATTTTTATTAAAAATAACCCAAATTGAAATAACCAGTATCTTTTGTTTTGATAGCTATTGTTTCACTAACTTTGAGCATTAAATGTACATTCCTATTTCTTTAAATATATACCTGATCAAATGTTACCCTACTTTAAAAAATTTTCTATTATTACATTTATAGTTCTGTGTGTGTCTGCTTGCACAAAAGTAGATACTACAAAAATAGGTGTTGAAATTATTCCTCCCATTGATAACATACATACGTTTGATACAACCTTAGATGTAATAGCAAATACTTATGAAGATACTGCTTTACCTAGCCCAAGTCAAGGTATTCTACATGCATTAGGCTATACAAATGATCCACTATTTGGAACAAGCCAGGCTTCCATTTTTGTAGCATTAAAGCCCAATAATTTTAAATTCAGCTTCCCTATTCCAAAAGATAGTTTGATTGCTTTTGATTCTGCTGTACTTGTATTGAGTTATAATGGTTATTATGGAGATACAAACTCAAATTTAAGTGTGCAGGTATTTGAAATTAACAATGATTTTACACCAGATACGGCAAAAATTTTCTACAACACTTTACCAAATGTTAAGTATAATAATACAGCAATAGGCAGTGCTACTTTTGCTATAAAGAATTTTTCAAAACCTAAAAAAATAGCCAGTGGAGAAACTGTGGTGAATCAGTTACGCATTCCTATAAATTATACTTTTGCGTATAATAATTTATTTCACAACAAAGATTCTACAAATATTTATGCCTCAGACAAGGCCTTTACTGACGCATTTAAGGGATTTGCTATAGTCCCAACTGTTGGAACAGGTAATGCCCTAGCCTATTTTGACCTTAGTGATAATCTAAATACCAGACTTGAGTTTCATTATAGAAAAAAGAACGTGGGAATAGACACTACATACACATCATTTATTTCAACCTATATATCCGCACACGCCGATGGCATTAAAAGAGATTATACTACAGGCGAAATAAACAATCATCTTACTGTAAAGCCTGGCGGCGATAGCTTGGTCTATATTCAGTCTGCACCAGGTTCATACATAAAAATAAGTACCCCTGAATTAAATGCTTTTAAGCTTGCTAAAGGCAATGTATTTATTCATCGTGCTGAATTAACGGCGGAGCAAGTGTATGCTACAAACTATGCCAGTGCAGAACAGGTACTGCTTCCAGCGCCTTATTTATTTTTAGATGCTATTGATGTAGCAAACAAAAAGTTTATATCTATTCCACAAGACTTTCAAGCACTGGGTGGCAGTAATATCAATTTTGACTACTTCGGAGGAAGGGGCATTCCTGCAACTATGAATGGCAATAAAATTTTAACCTATGCTTTTACTCTATCTAAATACGTACAAAATATAGTTACTCGAAATGCTCCTATATATGATTTAAGGTTATACCTACCTCACATAATTATGTTAGAATATGGAGGTATCCCATTGCGTATTCCTTTTAACAACATCGCTCACAGTAGGGTAAGACTAGGGGGAACAAATCATTCCAAACAAAAAATGAAATTGAGAATTATTTATTCAAAACTATAGATACGTATTTTTATGGTTGTGGAAATCATCTCTATAACTAAATATATTATTAGCTTTGCATTGTGTCAACGCAAGGTCATTCATGCTTAATCAACATTTATAATTCATAATTAACTATGCCATATCTATTTACTTCAGAAAGTGTTTCCGAAGGACATCCAGACAAAATTGCTGATCAAATATCTGATGCATTAATTGATAATTTTTTAGCATGGGACCCGGAATCTAAAGTAGCCTGTGAAACACTTGTTACTACAGGTCAAGTAGTGTTAGCTGGGGAAGTAAAATCAACTTGCTATTTGGATGTACAAAAAATAGCGAGGGAAGTAATTTCTAAGATTGGCTATACACATAGTAGTTATATGTTTGAGGCCAACTCTTGTGGTATAATATCTGCTATTCATGAACAATCTCCAGACATCAATCAAGGTGTAGAGAAAAAGAAAAAAGAAGATCAAGGCGCTGGAGACCAAGGTATGATGTTTGGCTATGCGGTAAACGAAACAGCAGACTATATGCCCCTTGCATTAGATTTAGCTCACAAAATATTAATAGAGTTAGCCGCACTACGTAGAGAAAATAAAGCCATTAAATATTTAAGGCCTGATGCCAAAAGCCAAGTTACCCTTGAGTATAATGATCATAATAAACCCATTCGCATAGATACAATTGTAATATCTACTCAACACGATGATTTTGATACTGATGATAAAATGTTAGCTCGTATAAAAAAAGATATGATTAATATTTTAATCCCAAGAGTGAAAGCCAAATACCCACAATACAACCATTTATTTAATAATAAAATTAATTATCATGTTAATCCTACCGGAAAATTTGTGATCGGTGGACCACATGGAGATACTGGACTTACTGGAAGAAAAATTATTGTAGACACCTATGGTGGAAAAGGTGCACATGGTGGCGGGGCATTTAGTGGAAAAGATCCTTCTAAAGTAGACCGTTCTGCAGCATATGCGGCAAGGCATATTGCAAAAAATATGGTAGCTGCAGGTATAGCAGATGAGATGCTGGTTCAGGTATCATATGCCATTGGTGTAGCAGAACCAATGGGCATCTACATAAATACATATGGCACCGCTAAAGTTAATATGACAGATGGCCAAATTGCCAACATAGTTGCCAAACTATTTGATATGCGTCCTTATGCTATTGAAAAACGTTTAAAACTTCGTAATCCAATTTACTCTGAAACGGCTGCCTATGGACATATGGGACGTAAAAATGAAATAGTAGAAAAAGTGTTTGTAAGCAATGGTCAACAGAAAACAAAAAAAGTGAAAGTAGAACTATTTACCTGGGAAAAATTGGATATGATGAAAGAGGTTAAGAAAGCATTTAAACTTTAAGAACCACTTGCCTGCGGCAATGGATTCGTTTTATGCACGAATAACCCGTATTAGCTTAAACCCTACGTTACTTTATCGAATACTATAAAGCTTCTTTTCCGTATTGCAATACACGATAGCCCGTTGTAGGCAAATCAAATTTGTTAGTAGGAACTAGATTGAATCCAATGTTTACTACAGTGTATTTTACTTTCCAGTTTTGTATAGATGATTCATATTCTAAAGGAAAACCTTCTAATCCCTTAAATTGCCTATTATATTCTTTATTGGGCATTATTAAAGCATTGGTAAAATAAACGGTAAATGTTGATTGATCTTTTAAAGTAGCCGTAGCCTTTTTACATTCATAACCTAAAATATTTTTTGTTTCATTACTAACCATAAATTGCACATCATCATATTTTTTATTAAAATCTATCCAATCATTTTTGGTAAGACTAATCATGAACTTACTATTCCCCATCTCTTTTAAAATGGTTGCAACAGTGTTTTTACCATTAAAAATAATGGACTGATTCACCATATTACTCTTAAAATCTGTTCGAACCATGGCGCCTTTTATATATAACGTTAAAGTAGCATTATTGAAAGCATTTGCTATAGAAGCATCTGTAGCATCTTCTAAGCTCATATTATAATTAACAACTGCTTCTGAAAGTACTTTTTGTGCTATAGAATGAATTGTTAGCCAAGAAAAAATAGCAATTAAAAAAAAATGTTTCATTCGTAAATAATTATTTTAACAATGCCTATTGTTGTAAGATAATTAAAATCCTAATAACTAATTCTTATCAGAAATCGGAATCTTAATATTAACTTTTCTTTTGCTTTAGCGCTTGTACCTTTTTTTGCGCCTCTTGCATTTGCTCTATACGCTCTTGCCATTTCGATTTCGTTTTCGGCTTTTTTCTGTTAATATCCATCTTAGCTAGAATTTTATCATGATTAATGATATATTTCTGAATGATAAATTGAAGTATTAATGTAATAGCATTAGACACTGTGTAATACCACGTCAATGCCGATGGTAATCGGTTAAAGACGAATAATAATATTACGGGAAATATATAGGGCATATACTTCATCATAGGGTTAGCCTGAGTAGGTGTCATATTCATGCTATAAATAGAAATAAGTAAACTTGTTGCAATAGCTGTGAGAGTAAATAAACTTACATGATCGCCATAACGCAAAGGAATAGAGAATGGCAATTTGAAGATTACATCATATGAAGAAAGATCATGAGCCCATAAGAAATGCTGTCCACGTAAAGCAATATTAGAATTAAAGAAATTGTATAACGCAAAGAAAATAGGAATTTGTAATAACGCAGGGATACAGCCCCCTAAAGGATTTACACCCGCCTCACGAAATAATTTCATTTGATCCATGGCATAGGCCTGCTGATTTGTACCATGTTTCTTTTTTAATTCATCTAATTCTGGACGCAACACTTTCATTTTAGCACCACTCAGATAACTGGTGTATGTTAATGGAGAAATAAGTAATCGAATAAAAACGGTTAATAATAAAATAGCCCAACCAAAATTATTGATACCCTGTGAAAAGAAGTTAAATACAGGTAGTATTACCCAACGATTTAAATATTTTACAAAAGAAAATATTCCAGAGCCTAAGTCTATCATAGTTTCTAGCCCTGTATTATATTTTTTTAAAATAGCATAATCATTAGGGCCGGCATACCATTGTAAAGGAATACTAACCGTATTTACTGCAGGAATTTTTACATGAATAGTAGAACTTGCATGTGCTATTTGGTGTGTTGTATCAGATGGGATAGTAACACTTACTTCCGCACTACTAAAATTACTATTGTTAATAAGTGTTGTATTAAAAAATCGTTGTTTAAGTGCTATCCACTTAAGCGGATCTTCTAATTTTTTATTTTTTCCTTCGTAACCAATAGATGCATAATCGTAATCATCATTGGTGTAATAATATAACCTAGTTTGCGTTTTTTCATAATTCATATCTTGCTCTTGCTGATGAACCATGTATTCCCAATTAATATGCATAGCCCCTTGTGTCAATAGCCGGTTAGCACCATTCATTTGAATGATAAAATCAATCATATAATCATTGGGCTTAATGGAAAATTGGTGTGTAATGGATGAGCTATCTGTAGATGTTGTTGTAAAGCTTATAGATTGACTACCATCCGCATTTTTAACAACTTGATTTGTAGAAAAAAACAAATCCGCCGTTTGTGCAGATTGATTAACACTTGTATTAATAGCATATGAAAAACGATTATTTTTATCGTTCATTAATACTACCGATGTATTATCTGCTTTTTTATATTTTTTTAATTCTACTTGTTTAATTTGCCCGCCCTTATTGGTAAAACTAACCTTGACAAGTTCATTTTCTAAAACAGTTACTTGTTCTTTACCATTAGCAGCATTGGTAAACGTTCCTACTGATGTTATGTGTGTAAGAGAATCACGATGAGCAGAATCTAACCTCACTACAGCACTTGTATCTTTAAGTTGCTGGAGGCGAGCTATAGAATCTTTACGAGCCTGCTCTATTTTAAGCTGCTCTTGTTGTGTCTTACTAGTATAAAAAAAATAACCGAAAAGGAGTATGGCTAATAAAGCAAATCCTATAACTGTGTTTCTATCAAAACCCATGGTATAAATAATTTGAGGGGCAAAGGTACGTGAATGAAGATGATTTAAATTACAAAAAACTTCCTTAGTGTATAATACCTGTAAATCAAGGATTCAACTATTTTTTGTATCCTGCTCAAGATAATTTCTACTACTCCACCGTAACTGATTTAGCCAAATTTCTTGGCTTATCTACATCAAAGCCCTTGCTAACACCTATGTAGTATGCAAATAATTGTAAAGGAATAACGCTTAACATAGGTGCTACAATTTCGTCTGCTTCTGGAACAGTTATAACATCATCAGCTAACTCCGTTACTGTTTTATCCCCTTCTGTTATGATGGCAATTACTTTACCATGGCGTGCTTTTATTTCTTGTATATTACTAACAATTTTTTCATGATAAGCATCTTTTGTAGCTACAAATAGTACAGGCAACTCTTTATCTACCAGGGCAATAGGACCATGCTTCATTTAGTTTTAAAGCTCCTTCTAATGCTACAGGAAAATTGTATCCTCTACCGAGATACAAACAATTATGTGCTCTTACATATTTTTCAGCTAATACCTTGATGGGTTCTACTGATTGTAAAATAGTTTTTACTTTATCAGGTATTGCATCTAATTCTTTTAACAAGTGATGATGACGTTGTGCTGTTATAGTTCCTTTTTCATACGCTACTTTTAAGGCAATCATGGTTAAAACAACCAACTGTGCAGTAAATGCCTTGGTACTTGCTACACCAATTTCAGGTCCGGCATGTGTATAAGCCCCACAATCTGATAACCGAGCGATGGAAGAGCCTACCACATTTACAACGCCAAAAATGAGCGCACCTTTTTGTTTGGCATTTTCTAAAGCTACCAATGTATCAGCGGTTTCTCCACTTTGTGAGATGGCTAATATTACATCTCCTTTATGAATAATAGGATTTCGATATCTAAATTCAGAAGCATATTCTACTTCTACAGGAATGCGGCATAATTCTTCTATAATATATTCTGCCACTAAGCCCGCATGCCAACTAGTTCCGCAGGCTACAATGACGATACGGCTAGCATTTTTTAATTGCTCTATATTGTTTTGCACCCCTGCCATTGTAATGGTATTATTGGGGGCATCCAATCGACCACGTAAACAATCGTAGATGGTATGAGGTTGTTCAAAAATTTCTTTCAACATAAAATGTTCATATCCACCTTTTTCGATAGCTGCCAATTCTAAATCTAGTTTTTGAACAAATGGAGTTATTTTTTCGTTACCTAAATTCTTAAGTATAAGTTCATCAGCCTTCATGATAGCTAGCTCATAATCGTTTACATATACCACTTCTTTTGTGTATTCAATGATCGGAGAGGCATCACTCGCAAGAAAATGTTCGCCTTTACCGATTCCGATCACCAGTGGACTACCTTTTCTGGCAGCGAGGATGGTTTCCGGATCATCTTTTGAGATCAATAAAATACAATATGCACCCACGATACGTTTCAATGCAATGCGTAATGCCTCTTCGAGTGAACAGTTATTATTGATCTTGATGTCTTCGATAAAGTTTAGCAATACTTCTGTATCAGTATCACTTTTAAATGTGTAGCCTTTTGTGATAAGCTCCTGTTTGATATGCGCATAATTCTCAATGATCCCCTTATGGATCATGGCTAATTCACCGCTCTGCGATAAATGAGGATGCGCATTGCGATCACTGGGTTCACCATGTGTAGCCCAACGTGTATGACCAATACCAATGTGGGACTGAACATCTTTTCCCACGGTATCTTCTTCCATTTCCGCTACTTTGCCTTTTTTCTTGTAAACATTCAGTTTGCCGTTATTCAGTAAAGCCACACCTGAACTGTCATAACCCCTATATTCCAGTCTTTTAAGTCCTTTTAATACTATTGGGTAGGCTTCTCTATGGCCTACGTATCCAACGATACCGCACATACATTTTTCATTTAAGAGTTCAATAATCAACGGTAACTTACTACCGTATTCGTATAAAAAGTTACAAATATTCAATATAAACTCAAATAAATTCAATGCATTACATATTTGATCTTTCGAAAGAGTATGTTTTAGAAAATGAATGCGTGTTATTGCGCCCTTTACAACGGAATGATTGCGATAATTTGCGGCATTTTTCGCTGAATCAACCCGAGATATGGACTTATTCCTTGCAAAAAGCAGCAGGAGAGGAAAACCTTAAAAACTATATAGAATTCGCTGTTAGGGCTCGTGAAAAGGGAACCGAATATCCTTTCATTGTTTTTGACAAAAAGAATCAGGCATATGCAGGAAGTA
>CAYVXB010000082.1:0-10289 GCA_964454275.1 uncultured Chitinophagaceae bacterium
GTATTTGCTTATCAATTAAAATCGATTATTTAAAACAGGAAACTTGAGTTAATTAGTGTTTTAAGTGAAGCATATCAACTTACTAAAAAAGAATTGTATGTTGATACCATTCATCATACTATAGAATTTATAGAAAAAGAAATGATGAGTAAAGAGGGTGGATTTTATAGTGCTTTAGATGCTGATAGTGAAGGGTTGGAAGGCAAATTTTATACTTGGGATAAAAAAGAAATAGAAGTGTTATTAGGAAATAATAGCGCTTTATTTTGTGATTTTTATGGTGTAACAGAAAAAGGGAATTGGGAACATACGAATATTTTATGGATCACGCAACCAATAGAAAAATTTGCAATAGAGAGAACTATACATGTAGATGAGTTAAAAAATATTTTTCAAAAATGTAAAGAGCAATTAATACAACAGCGAGAGCAGCGTGTTTACCCAGGATTGGACGATAAGATTTTATTAGGATGGAATGCCTTAATGAATATAGCTTATAGTAAAGCTTTTGCAGCCACACAACAAGAAAAGTACAGGCAAAAGTCTATACAACATATGCAATTTTTAGAAAAAATTTTTTTAGCAAGTAATGGTAGTTGGTATCATACATATACAAATGGAGTGGCTAAAATAGATGCATTTTTAGATGATTTGTCTTATCTTATTCAAGCATACATTCAATTACAAGAAATTACTGGTAATCAACAATATGTACAAAAAGCAAAACAACTAACAGCATGTGTTATTCAACACTTTTCTGAAGAAGAAACGGGCTTTTTCTATTACACACCAATAAATCAAAAAGATGTAATTATTAGAAAAAAAGAAGTACATGATGGAGCAACACCTAGTGGAAATGCTTTAATGATGCATAATTTATACTATTTAGGTGTTGTATTAGATATCCCTGAATGGAAGCAACGAGTGGAAAAAGTAGTACAACATCTTGGAATGGTTATTATAAAATATCCAACTTCGTTTGCTGTTTGGGCTTCGCTCATTCAAAATATAGCATATGGAATTGTAGAAATAGCTATCGTAGGACAGGAATCAAATATTAAACGAGACGAGTTATTGTCATATTATATACCGCATAAAATAGTACAAAGTAGCAATCAATCATTGCAAGAATATCCACTTTTGAAAAATAGACATGCTACCAATAAAACCTTATTTTTTATATGTATAAATGATGCTTGTTTACGACCTGTTGAAAATGTACAACAAGCAATCATCAATCTAGATATGGCAAGCAAGGACCACTCAACAAACCATCAAATAAATAACTAATAGTTATTCCTATAATTTATATTATGTTAAATAGAATATTTAAAAACAAGACCACACAGTAATTTGTTTTGTGTGGCCCTATCTGTAAAACTATTCCTTTATTTTATCTAATCGATCATATTCCCTTGCCCACTTTTTCTCTGCTTCATCATATTTTTTATACTCTGGCGTGGTGGGTTTATAACTGGCTTTTTTATCCTTATGCAAATCAATCAATGCGCTTGCACTATTTTTATGGCAAAATTTTTCAGTTGCTGTACTGTTATTTTTAGCAGAAAAACGCTCACAGGCTTTTTCATAAGCTGCAATTGCCTGGTCTACATAATTGTTCGATTGGTTTAGTAATGCTTCTTTCTTTTTTATATCCTCCGGTTTTTTACTGTTTCGAATAGCATTATACAATTTATTAATGCCTACAGCTTTATTATAATAATGATTGCCTATATTAAAGTAAGGAAGACCTTCTTCTTTTTTAATTTCTGTGGCTTTTGTATAAGCATCTAACATTTTTTGCTCAAAGCCTTCAACATTATTTTTAGGATTTTTAATAGTATCTCTTGGATATAGATAATCGTATACAGCTGTTCCTAATTCAAAATACAAATCATAGGTTGGACTTTTAGCAATCATATTTTCATACATCGTAACCAGTGCGTTAAAATCTCCTTTTTCTTTAATTACTTCCATTTCACTAGCCAACCAAAAGCGATCTTCTGGATATAATTGCTTACCAAGAACTATATATTTTTGAAAATTTACATCATCTTTTTTCCTTCTATAATAATCTGCTACAAATTCATATATCCCTTGATATCCCTCTCCTACTATTTTTTGATCTACTAAACGTTTATACATCACTATAGCATCCTCCTCTTTTTTAGCATTTTGTGCACTTGCCCCAGCATATAATATGGCATTTGTGTCCATTAATGCTTTACTCCATTTGTTTTTGATCATTTCGTCACTTACCCATACAGCCTGTTGAAAAGAGCCAATGGCGTCCACATATTTTTTTTGATTATACTGTATAACCCCATCATTAAAAGCAATTATGTATAAATTATTTATTACACTATACTTATCCTCTTGTAATAATTTATAACTAGGATCAAGTGTTACATATTTTTTGAAAGCCTCTAAAGCCGTTTGTTGCGCATTTGGATATTTTATTTTTAATGCAGAATCTATCGCAAGCATAATATACACTTGCGCCTTTGTATACCAAGCTTCTGCATTGGCTTTTGGATTGATTGTAAATTGATCTATTTCCGTTTTTGCACTTTCATACTGCTTCAGCATGAGGTATGTTTTTGCTTTGTTAATATCTTGAGCGAATGTGCTTACTCCTATACCGAAGCTAGTGATCAATAATAAAACTACTTTTTTCATTTTTATAGTTGAATGGTGATGGCACAAAATAAAAGATTTTTAGTGAAACCTTCGTAGAGTTATTTAGTATGTTAAAAAATAATTAATTCACTTACATATATGACATGTAATCTATGGCGCCTTAAAACCTTCCCTGTTGGCCATATTCCCTATTAAAACTACTTTGTTAGATGTCTCACAAAAGAATGTAGACGATACCATAATATGAGTATGTTTTTGCAATATTGGGATGACACTTTTTCTATAGCAAAGAGATCGCAAATAAAAATATAGTAATTTACCAATAACCATAGCATACAATGTTCTGGAGATGTGTGCATTGTATGCCCCGTCATTTGCAGCAAATTTGAATTACTTATTTACGTTATTTTTTAAAAAAGGCAATAAAATATTAGATAAATCTCTTTCACTTAATCTAGCACGTACATGCAACATTACCATTTTTTTACCATTGTTTATTAAGGCAATCAGCTGTTTGCGTCGTTTACTATTTGTATTAATAAGAATCGATATTGTAGAGGCGCTATCTCTAATTTTTATTAAAGGCTCATAAGAAATTTTATCTAAATTATTCTGTAAAGTATTTATAGCCGTATCATTAATTATATTATTTTTTGTATCAATAGTACGTATGCATATATGTTTTAGTTTACCAATCCATTGTTTAATATCATTGTCGTTTTTTGTTGGATGTATAAAAATGCGTGCAAATTGTATAAACAGCCAATTCATGGATATTTTATGTACACTTGATTTTGGCGCGTATATCTTTATAAATTCCTTAAACTCTCTTTTTTGCGCATAGCTAAATTGTACTAATAATAAGGCTGCTATAAGAATGGCTAATTTTAAACGCATAATGTAGTTATATAAACGATTAAGGATTTTTTCTATCGATTTTTTCAAACTTATTAAATTCATTAATCTTCATGTCTTTTGCTATTCTTTGTATTTCTGCTATA
The DNA here is from genome assembly GCA_964454275.1 of uncultured Chitinophagaceae bacterium. Taxonomy (GTDB): domain Bacteria; phylum Bacteroidota; class Bacteroidia; order Chitinophagales; family Chitinophagaceae; genus CAYVXB01. The sequence goes on from CAYVXB010000082.1 coordinate 3,642, forward strand.
TTGATATCGCCTAGTAAGCTTATAGCAACAAATTTTTTATCTCCACCTAATAGCATAATAAGTTCTAAAATATTACCATTTGTATTTTCTTTTACAATAAACTTAATGTTATTGTCTTTTTCCCGTATAGTCATCATTTCCTCGTAATCTTTAGGTAGTAGGGCTTTTGCTTCTTGAAGTAGCTTACTACCATCCGCCGTATTTTCTTTTAATATAATTTTTAGTCCTTTTAATTTTTTAGCTACTTCGATTATTTGCTTTGCTTCTTCACTTTGTTGATCGTCTATTTTACTAAGCATAGTAAACATTTTTGGCGATATGCTAATAGTTATAAAAGACTTATCTTGTTCATAACGCTGAAAAAATTTTTCTATTCCACTTTCTTGTGCATTAACAAATGCTATGCTAAGGCATAATAAACAACTAATGTATAGTTTCTTCATAATAAATGTTTAAGTGTTAGGTAATAAGTATGATTGATTTGAGTATAAATGTGTAATGAATGAGATATTTTATTCAGCTCTATTTATATATTTTAAATTATCTATTTGCTCTAATCCTTTATTTATATTTGTTGACATCAATATTAGCGCTTGCTTTGTGGCGTAATAAGTTTGCAATGTTTGGACTTCATTTTTCTTTTGTTGTTGCAATAAAATATATCCCATTATTCCTAAGCATATGCCTATTAAGGAAGCAGCATATAACCAGTGCTTTTTATACCATGGTATAAACTTTACTACTGTAGGAGTAGGCAATTGATCAATCCATTGCTGCCACTGTATTTCATCTATTTTTATTTCTTTTTCTTTTTTAAAGAAAAGAAATAACATTGCTGCTTTTTGTAATTCTATTGGCAAAGTTTGAACATCTTGTTGCTGAAAAAACTGCGAAAGTGTTAATTCTTCTGCTTCAGTTGTTTCAGCCATCCAATATTTTTCTAATAGCTGATATATGTTGTTATAATTCATATATATGTATATAGTTAAGCTTTTCGGCTATGGCTTTTCTAGCACGAAATAAATTCACTTTTACTTCGTTGATATTCATATTTAATGCAGTAGCTATTTCTTCATATGAAAATTCTTCTATCTCTCTCAATTGTATAACCATTTTATATTTTATAGGTAATTCTTGTATCATCACATTTATTTTACTTACTATATCGCGAATAGCCAGTTTTTGATAGGGCGTTACATTCGTTGCAATACTGTTAACATGAATATTATCTATAGACACTGTCTGCCCAACATTTTTCTTTAGTTTATCTAAAACTGTATTTTTTACTATTTGTATGCACCATGCTTCTATATTATTAATTGTATTAATCTGTTCTTTTTGTTCCCATATCTTTTTTAATACCTCCTGCAACATATCTTTTGCATCTTCTTCATTTCCCAGCATTTTATAGGCAAAACGATATAGCTTATCTTTTATCGGCCATATGGCGTTTTTAAATAGCTGGTAAGGCATAATAGTAGGAAGACGATTAAAAAGTAAAAATGTTACAAATTATTTTATTTTTTTAAATGAAAGGGTCTATAAGTACAAATTCCTATACTTTCGTACAAAATTTTAATGAAACTCTTATCTTATTTAAAAGACGGCCATGATCAATTAGCATTTTATGTAGAGGGATATGTGTATGATACAGATTCCATTCATCCTGAACTGCCTCATAATATGAGTATGTTTTTGCAATATTGGGATGACAATTTTCCTATAGCAAAGATCGCAAATAAAAATATAGTAGAAGGTAGAATAAGTAAAGACCAAGGTTTTTCTGTTAACAATACGCTGTTATTAGCACCTGTACCTTTTCCTACTTCTTGTAGAGATGCGTATGCGTTTAAGCAACATGTAGAAACGGCTAGAAAAAATCGTGGAGCACCTATGATCCCTGAGTTTGATCAATTCCCCGTTTTTTATTTTACCAATCACCATAGCATACAAGGTTCTGGAGATGTGCATTGTATGCCCGATCATTTTCAACAACTCGATTTTGAATTAGAATGCGCTATTGTAATTTCTAAACAAGGAAAAAATATAAAAGCATCAGAAGCAGATGAATATATTGGGGGCTTTATGATAATGAATGATTTAAGTGCTCGCTGTTTGCAAATGGAAGAAATGAAACTCAATTTAGGCCCTGCAAAAGGGAAAGATTTTGCAACAGCTATTGGTCCCTATTTAATTACGCCTGATGAACTTGACCCGTATATTGTATCTCCTAAAGCAGGGCATACTGGGAAAGCCTATAATTTATCAATGAAATGTTGGGTTAATGGTCAACAAGTAAGTGAAGGCAATTTAAAAGATATGGAATGGACATTTGCAGAAATTATTGAACGGGCTTCTTATGGAGTAACCCTTTATCCTGGCGATATTATCGGTAGCGGAACGGTAGGCACAGGCTGTTTTTTAGAACTAAATGGAACAGGTAGATTAAACAATCCATCTTACCAAGAACAGTGGTTACAAGTTGGTGATAGAGTAGAAATGGAAATAGAACATCTTGGAAAATTAACCAATACTATTATAGCAGAAGAAACTGATTTTTCTATTTTAGCATTGAAGAAAACATAATAATATATAAATTGATCATTAAATAAAAAATCATGGGACGCATATTTGAAGTTCGAAAAGCCAGCATGTTCGCCCGCTGGGATAAAATGGCCAAACAATTTACTCGTATTGGAAAAGAAATTGTATTGGCTGTAAAAGCTGGAGGGGCAGATCCTGAAAGTAATGCAGCATTACGCAGATGTATGCAAAATGCCAAAAGTGTTAATATGCCCAAAGACCGTGTCGAAGCGGCTATAAAAAGGGCCTCAGGCAAAGAAATGGAGAATTATGAAGAAATATTATACGAAGGCTATGCCCCACATGGTGTGGCTGTTTTAATTGAAACAGCTACGGATAATTCAACTCGAACAGTAGCCAATTTACGATCATATTTTACCAAAGGCAATGGTAATTTAAGTACCAGTGGCAGCGTAAGTTTTCAATTCAAACGCATGGGCGTATTTAAATTAAAAGCAGAAGGTCTTGATCAAGAAAGCTTAGAACTAGAATTAATTGATGCTGGATTAGAAGAGATGGGTGAAGGAACAGGAGAAAATGGAGAAACAGTTATGGTAATTCGTTGCGCATTTAATGATTTTGGAAATATGCAAAAAGCATTAGAAGAAAAACAATTAAAAGTAATTAGTGCAGAAAGAGAATGGATTCCCACCGTTACCGTTGAGTTAGGGGAACTACAAGCCGAAGAAGTATTAAAATTGGTTGATAAATTAGAACAAGATGATGATGTACAAAAAGTGTTTCATAATTTAAAATAGAGTACCTAAACGCTCTAAAGATACATTTGATAGTAGAACCCTTTCAATTATTTATAACACGTGCCAAATAAACCAGCACAGGTCTTTCAAGCGGCTTCTAAAAGTCGTTGGCGTCGGTTCAAATGGACCATGAGGGTATTGTTATTTATTTTATTTTTTTTAATTACAGCTTTTGTAATTGCTTTATGGAGAGGCAATCAGCCCAACATCCCCACACTCAAAAATAAAAATGAACGATATAAAAAAATAGTTGAAAATCGAGAAAATCCAAAAAAAGAAAAGCAGATTAACACTATTTATAATGGATTTAAAAATTATATCGAAGAAAAGTATAAACAGGCATCCGCTAAACATAATTCAATTGTAGATAGTACCACCCCCTGTCCTATTCGAGCCGCTTTTTACGTAGCTTGGGATGCACAATCATATTTTTCCCTTCGTAACAATATTTCTAAGCTGAATATGATTTTGCCAGAATGGTTTTTTATTGATCCAACAGCAGACACAGTATATGTTAATATTGACCAACGAGCATTAAAAATTATACAAGCATCTAATGCAAAAATAATTCCTATACTATCTAATTTTTACAAAGAAACATTTAATGGAGAAGCTATTCATAGAATTATTACAAATGCTTCAAAAAGAAAAAAAATTATTGATCAACTAATAACATTATTAAATCAGTATCATTTTCAAGGTATTAATATTGATTTTGAAGAACTTAAAGAGACGAATGATGTGTATCTTATTCAATTTCAAAAAGAGTTATACACTGCCTTACATAACAATAAATTAATAGTTACTCAAGATGTTTCTCCCTTTAATGAAGATTATAACTACACAGGGTTATCAAAATATAATGACTACATATTTTTAATGGCTTACGATCAGCACAGTAGTGATGGCAATCCGGGGCCTATCAGCGGACAAAAATGGATGGAAGCTGCTGTGGAAGAAGCCGTCAAAAAAATACCTGCCGAAAAACTTATTCTTTGTTTAGCTGCTTATGGTTACGATTGGCCAAAAGGATCAATAGGGAACGATGTAACATATCAAGAAGCATTAACCATTGCGGCAGAATCAAATGGTATCGTTGATTTTGATAATGATAGTTATAATCTAAAATTTTCATATTACGATGATAATAATATACCGCACGAAGTACACTTTACTGACGCCGCGACCAACTTCAACACTATGCGCTTTGCAACAGAATATGGTTTAGGTGGTGTGGCTTTGTGGCGATTGGGATCAGAAGATAATAGATTATGGAAATTTTATGATAGAGATATGAGCAAGAAGATGCTATCTCATTTTAATTTAAACGAATTTACACATGTAGAACCCAGCAATGATGTGGATTATATTGGAGAAGGTGAAATATTAGATGTTAAAACAGAACCCAAGTCAGGAAAAATTATACTCGAAGCAGATACGACAGGGATGCGAATAAGCGAAGAAAAATACGAAAGCTTACCTTCTATGTTTGTTGTACAGAAATATGGGAAGGCAGATAAAAAAATAGTGCTCACTTTTGATGATGGCCCCGACCCGGAATACACTCCTCGCATTTTGGATATTTTATCAAAAGAACATGTTCCTGCTTCATTTTTTTTGATAGGTATTAACGCAGAAGATAATATCCCCCTAGTAAAAAGAATTTACAGAGAAGGGCACGAGATTGGCAATCACTCTTTTACACACCCTAATATGGCAGAAATTAGTAGGCAAAGAGCTGCTATAGAATTGAAAGCTACTCGATTGCTTATTGAAAGTATTACTGGTCGATCTACCATTCTTTTTAGGCCTCCTTATAATGCAGATGCAGAGCCGGAAACCATGGAGGAATTAATCCCTGTTGCACAAAGCAGAAAACAAAATTATTTAACCATCGGAGAATCTATTGACCCACAAGATTGGGAGGAAAGTGTAACCGCAGATTCTATTTTTTATAGAGTAATACAACAACGAGAAAAAGGAAGAATTGTTTTATTACACGATGCTGGAGGAGATAGAACACCAACCATAGAAGCATTGCCTAAAATTATACATTATTTTAAACAGCAAGGATACAAATTCACTACCATTGGAGATTTGTTGGGAAAAACAAAAGATGAATTAATGCCACCTGTTCCTAAAGGAACAGCATATTATTTTGTTCAGTTAAACTATCTATTAGCCCAATTTGGGTATTGGGGAGGGCATCTATTATTTTCTTTATTTATTATAGCTATTATATTATCCATTGCAAGAATTTTATTAGTAACTTTTTTTGCTATTAAACAAAAAAGAAAAGAAGCAAAAAAGAACTTGTTTTTTAAAGATGATATACAAAAAAATATCCTTCCCTTTGTTAGTGTTATCATTCCTGCATACAATGAAGAAGTAAATGCTGTGGACTCGCTGCAAAATTTAGTACAATCAGATTACCCCAACGTAGAATTTATTTTTGTAGATGATGGTAGTGTAGACAATACGTACAATAAAGTTCTTAGTGCATTTAATACCCATGAAAAAGTAAAAATATATACAAAACCGAATGGAGGTAAAGCCTCTGCATTAAATTTTGGGATTCAACATGCTACTGCTGATTATGTAATTTGTATTGACGCTGACACTCGATTAAAACCTGATGCCATCAGTAAACTAATGCATCATTTTATATCCAACACAACAAAAAAAATAAAACAAAATGTTGGTGCTGTTGCCGGTAATGTAAAAGTAGGTAATGAAAGAAATATGCTAACCAGATGGCAAAGTATTGAATATATTACAAGTCAAAATTTTGATAGAAAAGCCTTTGCTTATTTAAATGCAATCACGGTGGTTCCTGGAGCTATTGGTGCATATAAAAAAGAAGCAATCGAAAAGGCAGGAGGTTTTACAAGAGACACATTAGCTGAAGATTGTGACCTGACAATCCGTATACTAAAGCAAGGTTATATTATAGCTAACGAATCAACCGCCATTGCATTTACAGAAGCTCCAGAAAAAGTAAAAATGTTTTTAAAACAGCGTTTTCGATGGACTTTTGGAGTGATGCAAACTTTTTGGAAAAACAGAGATGCCTTTTGTAACATCAAATACAAAAGCTTGGGTTGGATTGCGTTACCTATTATTTTAATATTTCAATTTCTTATTCCCATACTTATTCCATTTGCTGATTTATTTATGCTCATCGGTATTTTAACCGGTAATGCGCATAAAATATTATTGTATTACGTTGTATTTATGTTGATTGATTGTGCTGTTTCTTTATTAGCCTTTCTATTTGAAAAAGAACGTCTATGGAAATTAGTATGGC
>CAYVXB010000083.1:0-10224 GCA_964454275.1 uncultured Chitinophagaceae bacterium
CAACTCTAAATAACAGTTACTCATTCCCATTTACACAAATTATTTTAGAGTCTCTATTTAATGATTATCCATTTACAATGATACATTATCCTATTAACTTTGTCCCTTAATCGTTTTTACTTTATTCAACTTCCTCACGACCATATAGTTCCTTTTAAGACATCTACTGCAAGTAAAAAAAAACAGGTAGCTAGTATGTTTAATGCTATTGCTAAGAAGTACGATTTTTTAAACCGGTTTCTATCTATGGGCATAGACAAATGGTGGAGGAGAAAGGCTATTGGTGAATTAAACGTATTACAGCCACAATGTATACTAGATGTGGCTACTGGTACAGCAGATATGGCTTTAATGATCAATAAAGTCTTAAAGCCTCAACAACTTATTGGCATTGATATTTCAGAGGGTATGCTGAATGTAGGTCGAAAAAAAATAGCTCAAAAACAACTTAATAACAAAATTATATTGCAAATAGCTGATAGTGAGGCATTGCCTTTTGAAAATGAAAAATTTGATGCTATTACTGTAGCCTTTGGTGTGCGTAATTTTGAAAATTTAGAACAAGGATTACAAGAAATGCAACGGGTATTAAAACCTTCTGGAAAAATTGTTGTGTTAGAATTCTCGAAGCCTAAATCCACATTTTTTAAATGGCTATACCGGTTGTATATGCGGAATATTACGCCAAATGTAGGTAGGTTAATTTCGAAAAATAAAGAAGCTTATCAATATTTAAACAACTCTGTTCAAGCATTTCCTGAAGGGGACACATTTTTACATATTTTGCAATCTGTAGGATTGAAGCAGGTCTATAAAAAAACACTTAGTTTTGGAATATGTACCATTTATGTTGGAATAAAATAGTATACTGTTTAATGGGTATATGTTGTGTGAGTAATAGTTATGCACAATCGTCTTTAAACTTAGAAAACCATGATGATAAGCCGTACTATTTTGGTATCTCTCTTTCGTATACTCAACCACAATTAATTATAGCTAAAAATGAATATTTTTTAACCCAGAAGGATATTCAAGTTGTTAATCCACAACCAACCAATGGTATTGCTTTTGGCTTGCAGGCTACTGGTCGACTAAATGATCATTTTGAACTAAGGTTAAATCCTCAGCTTGTTATTGGCGGTTCATATATTGTTAACTATACCCAAAAAAATTCTATAACAAATGTTGTTACGCAAAAAGAATTAACTATACCATCTTTAATAACGTCTTTCCCATTACAGCTTAAATTTAACTCGGATAGAATTGAGAATTTTAAATTTTATGCTTTGGGAGGCATAAACTACAACTTAAACCTATCTAATAATAATTTGGCTGATAATGCAGAATTTATAAATCTATCTAAAAACTTTTATGGAGTTGAATTAGGTGTAGGTTGCAGTTTTTACTTGCCTTTTGTAATTATAAGCCCAGAAATAAAAATAAATTATTCTTTAAGCAATATGTTTAGGAATGATGCAAAATCAATATTAGCGCCTGTTATAAGCTCAATTCATTCATACTTTACCTTTTTTACCCTTCATTTTGAAGGATAAAAAAGGTATGATAAATTACGAAGGCGGCTATGAATAAAAACTCCTATTACTTAAAATCAGCTTCTGTTATACCTTCATTTATTTTTACTTCTTTAATCGTATTGTTGATCGTCATTTCGCCTACTGTTTGAATTATAGTAAAAGGAAACCATATCCCTCCAACTTGCTGATAATTGCTACGGTCGCTAGTTACATTAACATCTATTTCTTTGCCTTTTTGTTTTTTTGTAAATTCTTCTCGTATTAAAAAGCCTGTCTTGGTAGAATAGTATTCTACAATTGTTTTTCCACTTGGCTTAGTTACTTTTAATTTATACACATCCTCTTCTCCTACTTTATCGTTCCCTAAATATTCTGTTTTATACTCTGCATTATCGTACAACAGTTGTGGAATGATTGTTTTATCATCTAATTGTTCTTTTATCTCATCAGCATCAAAATCCTTTTTAACACCCATTTGCATTTGATAGCCTTTACTGCCATCGAACGCTACTTTTACGAGGACCATATCTCCCATTTTCATTTCGGTATAACTCTTTCCACCACTCATTTTTTTAGTGAGTGCAGTCATTTCTTGTCCCATCATTGACATAGTGGAACTTGCATATACGGTATTTATTTTTAGTGCCGCTTCTTTGCCACCAATTGCTTTTAAATAACGCTCAATAATGCTTTGTGCAGAAACACCATCCGTTTTTGTAGCTGCTCCAGTAGTTGGATTAGCATATTGATCATACAATTTAACAGGATATCCTAGCCGAGAGAGGTTGGGTAAAATTTTGCTTCCGTTGCCTACCATTACAATACGTGTATTGGTGTAGTTAAAATATTTTTGAGATACGCGTTGAAGATCTGCAATAGTTACGGCATTTATTTTTTGTAAAAATGTTCTATAAAAATCTTTAGGCAAATTATTAATCAATATACTGGAAGCGTAAGACGCTGCAGTTGCAGGACTTTCCATTTGTAACGCAAAGGAGCCATTATATATTGCTTTAGCTATATTTAATTCTTCTTGTGTTATTTTTCCTTCCCGCATATTTTTAATTTCATTCAACATTTCGACCACAGCACTATCTGCTTTCTCTGTACGCACAGCAGCTTCAGCCATAAACTGGCTTTGAAAACGCCCTTTTCCTACTGAAGAGTACGATCCATAAGTAAATCCATGTTTTTCTCGTAAGTTTAAAAATAACTTCCCATTAGCACCGCCACCCAAAATTGCATTAGCTAGGGTTAGCGTAAAATAATCAGGGCTACTGAGTGGATTATTAACTAAATTTCCTACTCTAATTTCAGCTTGTACTGCTGTCGGCACATCTATAAAATCAATTTCAGTTGTAGTAGGATTATTGACGTTCACTATAGCAGGTAATGTCAATTTTTTGCCAGTCCAATTTCCAAAAGCTTTTGTTACTAATTTTTTTGCTTGCGCTGGAGTTATGTCTCCAACAAAAGTTAAATAAGATCGAGAAGGTGTAATATATTTTTTATATACTTCTTGTACATCATTTAAGGTAAGTGCTTTTATAGATTCGGCTGTTTGAAATTCTCCCATGGGAGATTGTTTGCCATACGCTAATGCATTAACGACTCTTCCAGAAATAGCTGCTGCGCTTTTTTCATTTGCTTTTAACGCTGTAATATTTAGTTGTTTTAGCTTATCAAAAGATTCTTGTGCAAAAGCAGGGTTCTTTATTGCATCAGTAAAAAGTGTAAAGGCTTTATCAAAATATTTAGTTAGAGCAGATGTCGATCCTCCATTAGAGGATAAGCCAATGTTTGCGCCTAGTAAATCTATAGCCTCATCAAATTTTGCTTTAGGCATTGTTTGTGTACCTTCTTCTAGCATTTGCCCCATCAATTGCATTACACCAGCTTTTGTACCTTCTGTAATCGGTCCCGCATCTATGTTTAGAGATACACTGATTTTTGGCAGTTTATGATTTTCAACTACTAATACAGTCATGCCATTAGGTAATGTGAATATAGCAGGATCCGCAATTGAAATTACAGGAGCAGGTCCCGCCTTAGGTTGCTTAGAACGATCTATGCTTATTTGTGCTGTTGCATATTGAAGAGATAATGCAAACGAAACAAAAAATATTATTTTTTTCATAACTATCATTTATTTATATGGAATATGCTTTATAATTAAACTGGTTCTATTTTTTAGGTAAGTAGTACAATACCAATCGTTGATTTTTATTTAAATATTTTTTAGCTACGTCTTGTATGTCTTTTCTAGTTACTTTTCGTACTTCATCTAATTCTGTATTTATGTGGTTCGTATTTTTATTATGAAAGGTATAGGCATTCGCTAAATTTTGAGCAACGCCTAGCATCTTAGCATTCTCACCAACAAAATCATTTTCATATTGATTTTGCAGTTTTTGAAATTCTTTTTCACTAATTAATTCATTTTGCAATTTGACTACTTCTTCATCCATATCTTTTAATAAACTTTCTAGAGAAGTATTGCCATTAGGCAGGGCAAATGTTAAATATGCCCCATAATCTTCTAAGGCATAATTAAAAGAGATTACTTGTAAGGCAGTCTTTTTTTCATCTACCATTTTCTTATACATTCGGCTGCTTGAGCCTTTGCTTAGTACAGAGGAGGCTAACTCTAACGCTACAGATTCTTTACTAGTTAGACCTGGCGTACGATATGCAGCTATTATAGCTGGTAGTTGAATATTAGCATCATAAGCTGTATCAATTATTTCTTTAGTAATGGGGTTTTCTTGTGCTTTATTTCGAATGATAGGTGTGCCAGCAGGAACCTCAGAAAAATAAGCATCTATTAACGATTTAGTTTTATCAATATCAATATCCCCTGCAACAGAAAGAACGGCATTATTGGGGATATAAAATTTTTTATTAAATGCTATAAATTCTTGTAAAGTTGCTGCATCTAAATCTTGCATACTACCGATAGGCGCCCAAGTATACGGATGTTTAACAAAAATACGTTTCATTATTTCAGCAAGCAAATTTCCATAAGGTTGATTATCTATTCTCATTCTTTTTTCTTCTTTCACTACTTCATTCTGCGTTTTTACGCCTATCTCATTAATTACAGGATGTAACATTCTTTCGCTCTCCAACCATAAACCTGTTTCTAATTGATTAGAGGGAAATACTTCATAATAAAACGTTCTGTCTTGCGTAGTACTAGCATTATTTTGTCCACCATTGGCACTTACAATTTTAAAAAATTCACCACGTTTAATATTTTCTGATCCTTCAAATAATAAGTGTTCAAAAAAATGCGCAAAACCAGTTCGGTTGGGTTGTTCATCTTTACTACCTACATGGTACATAACTGAAGTTACTACTACCGGTGCTGTTTTGTCTTGGTGCAAAACAACATGTAAGCCATTTTTAAGGTCATATTCTGTAAACGCTATTTTTTGAGCCATAGCTGGTACACTAGCGGTAGCGATAAGCAAATACAAGTACATCTTTTTCTTCATAAAATAATAATTGTTTTTAGTTCTTTACAATAAAGGTCACGAAGCTTTAATTTAAATATGCAATAGTATATTAAAAATGAATTCAAAAATCATTATGGAGTAAACACTGCTAGCCTCTTTATTTTTTCTTCATCTCTGCATAAAACCTATGAAAATAAGGTATTGTTTCAATTCCTTTATAAAAATTAGCCAAATCAAATTTTTCATTAGGCGAGTGTAAATTATCACTATCCAATCCAAACCCTAAGAAAACGACTTTAACCCCTAACTCTTTTTCAAATAAAGCAGTTATAGGAATACTTCCGCCACCCCGAACAGGAAAAGGTATTTTACCTAAGGTTTGTTCAATGGCTTTTGATGCAGCTTTATATTCTATAGAATCTATTGGCGTCATATATGGATCACCACCATGCAAGTCTATTACGTTTAGTTGCACATATGGCGGAGCTATTTTTTTGAAATGATTCATTAATAACTCAGTAATTTTTCCTGATTTTTGATTGGGTACCAATCTAAAACTCAATTTAGCATATGCTTTAGAAGGCAATACTGTTTTAGATCCATCTCCTGTATATCCACCCCAAATACCATTTACTTCAAAGGTTGGTCTAATGCCCGTACGTTCATTTGTGGTAAATCCTTTTTCTCCCCATAATTCCTTTATGCCTAAATCTTTTTTATACTCATCTTCATTAAAAGGCACTTTTGCTAACTGTGCTCTTTCTGCATCAGAACTATTTACTACATCATCATAAAAGCCAGGGATAGTAATATGATTATTTTCGTTATGTATAGAAGCAATCATTTTGCACAGAATAGTTATGGGATTGGCCACTGCTCCGCCATATACTCCACTATGTAAATCGCGATTAGGGCCTGTAACTTCTACCTGTATATAGCTAATTCCGCGTACACCTACATCTATCGTAGGGATATCTAAACTTAACATAGCGCTGTCGCTTATTAAAACAACATCACACTGTAATAAACTTTTATGTGCTGCGATAAAAGCGGGTAAACTTGGTGAACTTACTTCCTCTTCCCCTTCAATAATAAATTTAATATTAGTACAAAGCGATTTTGTTTGCGTTAAAATTTCTAAGGCTTTTACATGCATATAAAATTGACCTTTATCGTCTGCACTTCCCCTAGCATATATTTTATCGTCTTTAATTACGGGATCAAAAGGGCCGCTGTGCCATAGCTCTAAAGGATCTGGCGGTTGTACATCATAGTGTCCATACACCAATACTGTTGGCCAATCGGGATTGCTTATTTTTTCGGCGTATACAATAGGGTGACCCTCTGTAGGAAAAATTTCTGCTTTATCAACACCAGACTCTAACAGCCGTTGTTTTACTACTTCTGCACATTGCAACATATCCTTCTTATGTTCGCTACGAGCGCTTACGGACGGAATTTTCAGCAATGCTACTAGTTCATCTAAAAATTTTTGTTGATGTTGATCTTGGTAAAGTTTCCACTCCTTCATAAATAAAATTTGCAAGCGAAGGTAGTAAACTCCTGTTTAAAAGATAGCATCTTCATATTATGAGATGCTATCTTCGATTATACATTGACCCACCTATATTATTTAAATGAAATTGAGAATTATTTACGAACATAGGATTCTTCTATCAAGACGTTGCCAGGATAAGATGTGTTAATTTTTAGTGTATCGTTTCCTGACCAACTTAAATTTCCTATAGGTGGTATAGTTCCAATAGACGAAATAGGACCAGACTTTTTATTCCAGGTAATTACTTTGTTGGCTACAGCAAACACCCCTTCTGATAATACTAAGTCAGAGATTGTTCCAGTTGCGATGTTTGTTGTTTCCTTGTATTTAGAAAAGGTACTATCGGCATTAAGTATCAGCATAGTTGTCGTAACGAAGCCGGTATCTGGAGCCGAAGAAGCCACACCAGCACCAGCACCAACAAATCCACCAGCTTGTATACTTGAGATTAATTTCCATTGCCCAATAACGGAGGGGTCTTTAACAACAACATTTGTTGTACCCGTATCAGTTGGTTTTTCTGTAACAGATTTTGTACATGATAATAAAAATAAACTTGTACAAAGGGTAAGAATTGAATTGATATAAATATTTCTTTTCATAATTTTAGGTTTTATTTTTTTTTGAATTGTACAGGATAGTTTGCAAACACCGTGCCAACTAGTGTAAAAGTTGTCTGAAAAACGTCAAACCATCAAGTTTAATTATTTCTTAAGTAATGAACCAAGCACTTCCTACATCACTCATAAAAAGTTTAAATTCTCTCAAAGGCTTTGATGAGGAAGCTTTTACACGTATCCATGATATTGCTTCTTCTATAACAAGTATTCGTATTAATCCATTTAAAATAATGGATAATAAACAATTACAACATTTGTCTTTTGAAAATCCAGTGCCTTGGAATTCTTATGGATATTACCTTTCAGCTCGACCCTCTTTTACATTCGATCCCTGTTTTCATGCAGGGGCATATTATGTGCAAGAGGCTTCCAGCATGTTTATAGCTCATATTGCCAATCATATTAAACAAATGGATAATCGAAAAGAATGGAAAATATTAGATGCTTGCGCTGCACCGGGAGGAAAAACTACTTTATTAGCGGATGCTTTCCCTCAATCGTTCATCATTGCAAATGAAGTAATAGCATCTCGTGTAAATGTTTTAATAGATAATGTAGTAAAATGGGGAAGCCCTTATGTTATAGTTACACAAAATGATCCTGTTCATTTTACTAGGTTAAATGGATTTTTCAATTTTATGCTTGTTGACGCACCTTGTAGTGGAAGCGGCTTGTTTAGAAAACATCCAGAAGCTACAGCAGAATGGTCTTCCAACAATGTAAAATTATGCTCTGAAAGACAAGAGCGCATTTTACATAATCTAATATCATCCTTAACTCAAGACGGATATTTAATATACTCTACTTGTTCCTACTCGATAGAAGAAAATGAACATATTGTAGATAAATTAATGGGTACCAATATGTTTGAAAGCGTGTGTATACCCATAGAAAATAGCTGGGGTATTGAAGAAGTATATACACAACAAAAAGCTTACTGCTACCGCTTTTGGCCGTACAAATTACAAGGTGAGGGATTTTTTGTAGCGTGTTTCAAAAAGAAGCGGCCCCCTTTAGTTCCCCCAAAGGGGGAAGAACGAAAGAAGCTGCATAATAACGCCTTCTTATCTATAATAAACAAATGGTTTAAGCCTATTGAAGAAATGGTCTATCACCAACACAAAGAAAATATATATGCCATACCCAAAAATAGTATGAATGATTATCTGCTTTTAAATAAACATTTATACATTAAGCGAGCAGGCATTCATATTGGAAAAATGATAAGAGACGAAATAATTCCTGAACATGATTTAGCTATGAGTACATTAATAGCAGATGATGTTGTTAAAGTAGAACTTGATTACGCAACCGCTATTCAATTTGTACGTAAAGAAAATATAGAAGTACATATACCTCATAAAGGTTGGGCATTGGCTTGTTATAACGCATTCCCCTTAGGTTGGATGAAGATTTTACCCAATAGAATCAATAATTATTATCCATTATCCTTAAAAATTATTAATAAACAAATAAGAAATAATTGATGGTCTATCACAGAGTTTAAATGTTCATTGGTGTTGCATTTAGGTATGATTCTTCATATGCGCATGATAGTCAATTTTATGTTCAAATTCTATGGTTCTCTAACGGGAATAGGATGTTCTCGTAAATAAAAATATTGAATGAAGAGTAGTAATGGAATTAAAAATGGAAGCGCAATTGAACCCCAAAATCCTAAATTGAATATTCGGTTTCTTACTTTTACATCATTTTGCGTATTATATTTTTCATCGGCCCAACATCCCAGGTTGTAAAACAGATTAGCAATAAATATCATTATTAAGTAGATAATTCCTTGAAAAAGTGTTGTAAACAAAGTAATATCGAATTCCGGGTCATAGGGCATAATAAAAGTTGTGCCTATATACACATATAAAACAAAAGCAAGAATTCCTGCTATCAATAGCCCGCCATTGTATGTACTACGTTTATTTTCCCACCAATTCTTTCTTTCTAATTTAGTGTCCATGTTGAAGAATTAGAGATGATTTCAAATAATTGCAATATTGTTGATGTTTTATTCATAGCCAAATATATAACGTCAAGCCCGAATAATGACAAACCTAATGTTATGTGCTGTCATTCTCTTGTCGAAATATTTTGAAGTGTCCTTTCATCTATTGAATCTCGAAAAACATTTGAATAAACAATATTGTTGTCGTAGCCAAAAACAAGTCTAAAGTCAGTAACAAATGAACCTTTATATCGCTTAACTTTTGAAATAACTAACTCATCTGGTTGCAAAATAATTGTAGGCTGTCCTGTCCCACAAATACCTAACTCACTTAACTTTTTGTCAACTTTTACCCATTTACCATTTTTATTTTTAGCTTCTCGATTGATGAAAAATATTGAAAAAGTCCGCCCTAAATAAATTGTAGAATCTGAAATATTCTTAATTGAGAACAAAAATGCGCTATAGTTTATTGTCGAGTCGTGTTCTACTTTTGGATTGTCAGAAAAATATTCAACTGGCGAATTTGTCTTGGCAGAAGTGTCGACAAAAATGGTTAAAGTTTTGTCTGAATATTTTCTACTCCAAGGTATTTTAAAATTGTCTGTGCATTGAGTTCGTCCTTGCCAATATCTTTTTCCTATTTTAATTGTGTCAACTTTTGAACCAATGTAGTAAATAGGAAAATCACTGCTGTACTCGTCAAACTTCAAGAATTGGTTTGCTTCAATTGTAGTATCAGCAACTATAAAATTTTGTATTTTGAATAATTTTAGTTTGGGTTTCTCTTGCTTGCAAGAGCTAAAGCAAATTGTAAGAATGAGAATATATTTTAGTTGCATTTTAGTTTATCCCTAAGATTCAAACGCTATGTCTTTCCATAATGAAAAGTGAGTGTCCAAATATAATAGCACACAACGTTTAGCGGCTTGGCGAAGGTGGGGTTTAGAAAGCACCAAAGTTCAAATTTAGTACAAATGCTAATAGAAAGTACAAATGTTCAGCCTATTACAAAAGCCCCACTTTTGCAAAACCGCTGTTAGCGAGAATGTTAAGATAACTGTGTAAAGGTTTTAAATTTTTACATTACATCTTT
>CAYVXB010000084.1:0-671 GCA_964454275.1 uncultured Chitinophagaceae bacterium
GTGAAACGCCCGCAAATTGGAGCGACAGGTTTAGTTTATGCCCGTTACAATAACGACGGTAGTATCAAGTCGTCGGTAGATAAATTTTATACTCCCGAAGATTTAAAGCAATGGATGGAAACATGCCAGGCTGAAGCGGGTGATCTTGTTTTGATTCTTGCCGGACAAGAACAAAAAACCAGAAAGGCCATGAGCGAATTACGCCTCGAGGTGGGCAATAGACTTGGATTACGCAATAATCAACTATTTAAATTTTTATGGGTAGTTGATTTTCCACTACTAGAGTTCAATGAAGAACTGCAACGTTGGGTTGCACGACATCACCCCTTTACATCGCCCAAATTAGAACATATAGAATGGCTAAGCGATAAAAGTAAATATGGATTAATTAAGGCCAACGCTTATGATATTGTATTAAATGGAACAGAAATAGGCGGAGGGTCTATACGCATTTTTCAACGTACATTGCAAGAAAAAATGTTTGCTGCATTGGGTATAAACGAAGAAGAACAACAACATAAATTTGGTTTTTTACTAAACGCCTTTGAATACGGTGCTCCACCGCATGGTGGCATTGCATTTGGATTTGATAGGTTGTGTGCTTTATTAGGTGGAAGCGAAAGCATTCGCGACTTTATTGCATTTCCTAAAAATAATAGTGGAAGAGATGT
>CAYVXB010000084.1:692-2226 GCA_964454275.1 uncultured Chitinophagaceae bacterium
AACCCATGATGTTGATTGTCTTTTTTATTTCCCTGGGTGTGGTTATCTACATCACACTTTGCTTTAAGTTAACCAATATTGTTAATCAACAACGCACCCTACCAGATCGTACAAGAGATTGGATTAAAGTAAATGGATTTGTAGGGCTAGCATTTGCTTTATTAATCATATTAGGATGTGCTAATTTTCTTTCTAATCCTAGTATAATGGATAAAATATTGAACGATGCGTATAAAGGGCTGAGTAGTAATATGCAAGAGATCAATTTTATAGAAATTCTTCGTTCTGTTATTATCGGGCTGTTGATTTACTCTATTCTATTAACCATACACATTATTGGTAGCCTTGTATATGTAGGCAAGTATTCAAAACTATCTCAAAACGAACCCAAGGCACTCTAGTTCTAGTTTTTTTATATCAGGCTAAATAATAAGCTCTTAAACTCGCCATGGCGAGTCACGAAGTCATCTGCTAAAGAAATATACACATCAAACTCAAACGTATACTTGTATTATTAACAAAACGACAGATGCTACATATCAAAACATTTACATTCAACCCATTTTCCGAAAACACCTACATACTATACAATGAAGAGAAAAAATGTATTATTATTGATCCAGGTTGCTCTAATAATAAAGAAGAAAAAGAACTATTCAATTTTATTAAAGACAATGGATTAACACCCACCTTATTCATTAATACACATTGTCATATAGACCATGTATGGGGCAACGAGTACATTAATCACACATATAATTTACCCTTACACATTCATAAGTATGAACAACCTATATTAGATCGTTTGTCAGAAGTTGCGGCACTATACCAATTAGAAGCCAAATCATTTTCTGGTCAAGTACATTATATAAACGAAGGAAATACCTTTACTGTCGGAGAAGATGTTCTAACGACGCTGCATACACCTGGGCATTCGCCAGGTAGTATTTGCTTATATAATGAACAACAAGAATGGCTGATGGGTGGTGATGTCTTATTCAAGGAAAGCATAGGTAGAACAGACTTGCCAGGAGGAGATCATCAAACCTTAATACAATCTATAAAAGAAAAACTGTGGCTATTACCTAATAGCACGGTAGTATACTCAGGCCATGGACCAACAACAACTATTGGATATGAAAAGCAATACAATCCATTCCTAATCTAAATTTTTTTACAAAATAAAAAAAAACATGTAATATTGCATCGGAAACACACTGATTGTATTTCTGCTCCAAAGTTCGTCAGTAACACCCTTTCCAATAAGATTCATCAACTATTTTAATATTTCTTTCTTTTTGACATAAAACATTTCTCTTTCTTATGTATGATATCCTCCAACTCAATGACATGCTCTTACCAGAACTTGTAGACATTGCCGAACAATTAAATATCCCCAACAGTAAACAACTAGATAAACAAGCCATTATTTATAAAATTTTAGACAGACAAGCGCTTTCTGAGGGAACAAATAATAATAATGATGATGATGATGACGAAAGTAAGCCCAAAAGAAAACGAACCGTAAAAACCA
>CAYVXB010000084.1:2236-10080 GCA_964454275.1 uncultured Chitinophagaceae bacterium
TCTTCAAAGCCAGTGAAAGAGGAGCGTAAAAAGCTAGATCCTGAAAAAGATAAATTATCTACTACTCATAAAAAAAATACGAAACTTAAATCTACAGAAGAAGAAACCGTGCTTGTCACTAATTTATCTGATGCAGATAAAAAAGCTAAAATAGATGCAACAACAGAAGAGCTTTCTGTGGATGATTCTATTCCGTCATTTGTTAAACAGCTATTTAAAAAAGATCAAAGCTTTGTAAAAGAACAACAACCGTTTAATATTGAATTTGAAGGTGTTATCAATGCAGAAGGGGTATTAGAAATGATGCCCGACGGATATGGCTTTTTACGTTCTAGCGATTATAATTATTTATCTTCTCCAGACGATATTTACGTATCCCCCTCTCAAATAAAATTGTTTGGATTGAAAACAGGTGACACAGTTGCCGGATCTGTGCGCCCTCCAAAAGAAGGAGAAAAATATTTTGCACTATTGAAAGTAGAAACCATCAATGGTAAACTACCTGAGGAAGTTAGAGATCGTGTGCCTTTTGATTATTTAACACCCCTATTCCCTCATGAAAAATTCAATTTGTTTACAACAACTACGAATTATGGTACTCGAATGATGGACCTTTTTACACCTATTGGAAAGGGCCAGCGGGGGCTGATTGTAGCACAGCCTAAAGTTGGAAAAACAATGTTACTTAAAGAAGTGGCAAATGCTATAGCAAAGAATCACCCAGAAGTATATTTAATGGTTGTACTGATAGATGAAAGACCAGAAGAGGTAACCGATATGGAACGAAGTGTAAGAGCAGAAGTAATTGCTTCTACATTTGATGAACCTGCCGAAAAACATGTAAAAGTTTCTAGCATTGCATTGCAAAAAGCTAAACGATTAGTAGAATGTGGGCATGATGTAATGATATTACTTGATTCTATTACTAGGTTGGCTCGTGCACATAACACCGTGTCTCCAGCATCAGGTAAAGTATTGAGTGGTGGCGTGGAGGCAAATGCTATGCAAAAACCAAAACAATTTTTTGGAGCAGCACGTAAAATCGAAAATGGCGGATCACTAACCATATTAGCAACAGCACTTATAGAAACAGGATCTAAAATGGATGAAGTCATCTTTGAAGAATTTAAAGGAACAGGAAATATGGAGTTGCAACTAGATAGACGATTAGCAAACAAACGGATCTTTCCTGCCATTGATTTAATTGCTTCTTCTACTCGACGTGACGATTTATTGTTGGATAAAGATGTACTAAGCCGAATTCATTTATTACGTAATTATTTTACAGATATGAAACCAGAAGAAGCTATGGCAGAGCTTCTGAAACGCATAAAAGGAACAAAAGACAATGCTGAATTCTTAGCCAGCATGAATGGTTAATGAGTAAATTGGCTAATGTGAAAACGTGTTGATGTAAGAATGAAAACAGCAATTACTTAGTTACCTAATTTTCTCTCCATTCAACAGTTAACATACAACATTCAAAATAATAAAAGTGTCTTTTCGCAATTTTAAAATGGTAGATTATGTGATTTATGGTCGAGGTAGCCTAAATCAGTTAGATCAAATACTTACACCACATAGATCTACAAACGCACCCATAATTTTTTTAGTAGATCATTTTTTTGAAGAAAAACCTTTATTGCAGAAGCTCCCATTAAAAGGAAAAGACAAAATTATTTTGGCTGATGTTACACATGAGCCAAAAACAACACAAGTTGATGCGCTAACAAAATCAATAAAAGAAGAATTTGGAACAATAAGTGGTATTGTTGGCATTGGTGGAGGTTCTACCATGGATTTAGCAAAAGCCATTTCATTAATGATGAATAATCCTGGTTCCTCGGCCGATTATCAAGGATGGGATTTGGTAAAATATCCTGGTGTATACAAAGTAGGAATCCCTACTTTGAGTGGAACAGGAGCAGAAGTAAGTCGCACAACCGTTCTAACAGGTCCCACCAAAAAATTGGGAATGAATTCTGATTTCACACCCTTTAATCAAATTGTATTAGACCCAGCGTTAATAGTTGATGTGCCACTTGATCAGCGTTTTTATACGGGTATGGATTGTTATATCCATTGCATTGAAAGTTTAGAAGGAACCTATTTAAATGAATTTAGTAAAAGTTATGGAGAGAAAGCGCTACAACTATGTGAGCAGGTATTTCTTGAAAAAAATACTTGGGATGAAGAATCGGATGATAAATTGATGATGGCTTCTTATGCAGGAGGGATGAGTATTGCTTACTCTCAAGTAGGCGTAGCACATGCGATAAGTTATGGGCTGAGTTATTTGTTGGGCACCAAACATGGTATAGGTAATTGCATTGTAATGAACCATTTGCAAGAGTACTATCCTAAAGGTGTTGATATATTTAAACAAATGGTAGAAAAAAATAAAATTCATATTTCAACTAATATTTGCAAAGGATTAACCAACGAGCAATTTGATACAATGATAAATGTATCGCTAAACATGAAACCTTTATGGGAAAATGCTTTAGGAAAGGATTGGGAAAAAATAATGACGAGGGAAAAGTTGAGGATGTTATATGAAAAATTATAATAGTCAATATAGATCGTACTTGTAGCCAAGTATGGATGGTTGATAATTGAATATTGTAAGCTTTATTTCTTATCTTTTAATCAATAATTATTGAAAAGAAAGAATACTAGGATATCAGCTACATACACTGATATAAAAAAAGAGAAAGATTTTTTTCAGAATGTATATGATGTAGTACGATTAATTCCAAAAGGCCGTGTTACGAGTTATGGAGCTATAGCTGCTTATTTAGGTACTCGGTTAAGTGCTCGTATGGTAGGTTGGGCTATGAATGCAGCACATAATGTTAAACCAAAAGTTCCAGCGCATCGTGTAGTAAATAGAAATGGTATGTTAACCGGTAAGCATCATTTTGCTACTTCTACACAAATGGAAGAATTGTTAAAAAAAGAAGGTGTTAAAGTAAAAAAAGATACGGTTGTAAATTTTGAAGAATTGTTTTGGGATCCGTTGGTGGAAGTTGAAGGGTTGATAGGTTGAAAAGTTAATAAGTTGATTGATAACTTCTCAACATATTCCTTTTTCAACTTTATTAACCTATCAACTCTTCAACTATAATACGGGCTAATCAACACATACACCAAAACGCCTGTGATGCTTACATATAACCATAATGGCCAAGTATATTTAGCTATTTTTTTGTGTTTATTCCATTCGCCTGTTAATGCGCGATATGCTGTAAATAATATAAAGGGAAGAATAATGGCGGCTAATATAATATGTGTACTTAGTATAAAGTAATATATATAGCGTAAGGCGTTTTGCCCACCAAAGGTTGTTTCTCCTGCTAATAAATGATGACAGATATACGATACTAAAAACAGCGAGGATAAAATAATAGCTATAAACATTATACTTTTATGCAATAGATATTTTTTTTGTTTAACTGCAATCAATGCAGCAATTAATAATATAGATACAACTGCATTTATGCCTGCATTGATAGTAGCAAAAACATGAACATTGAATGCTAAATCAAATTTCAATTTAAATTTAGATAACAGTGCCACTGCAACAAAAACGGTTACAGAAATAATACGAATAAACCATTTGGCTTGTTGGTCATTTTTTTTAATAGAAGGCTGAAGCATACAAAATAATAGTTACGATTTTCCTGTTAGTTAAAGGAATTACTTTCTAAATAAATTTCTTTTCTGATGTTTGTTTTTTTCCATCATCAATTTTCCTATGTCTTCTGCTAAGGAAGCCAGGGAAGTAGTATCTAATCCGTTATAATATCCTCGTACAATATGTTCTTTGTCTAACAATACAAATTTTTCAGTATGAATAAAACTCGTGTCAACACCTTCGCCATCTACCATACCTAGTTTTAATTCGTTGATACCAAAATCATAAATAATTTTTTTATTGCCTGTTAGCATCCACCAGCTTTCGTGATCAACGCTATATTTATCGGCATAGATTTTTAAGATTGGTACAGAGTCTCTTTCTGGATCCACACTAAAAGAAAGAAATTGTACAATCATACTATCCGCCACATTTTTACCACTAGGGTTCTTAAATGATTGTTGTAGTTTGTGCATGTTCTGTGTTAGTGTAGGACAAATAGAAGGACAACGGGTAAAGAAAAAATCAACAACAATTATTTTTCCTTTTATATCATCTAAATTTATTTTTTTACCCAATTGATTCGTTAAACATACATTCTGCACGTGGTGCCATATCGTATCTGTTGAAACTTTTCCATTTTCTGTAGTAGTAAGTATAGTATCATAATAAAAATGTTTAGGCATTATTACAGCATCCTCGCTGTAATATTTTACAATAAAATAGCTACTTACGGGTAGTATGATAGCAATAAGAAGCGCTCTGATAGCTGTTTTATTCATTTTTTACAATAAAATTAAAAACCACCGCTATGCGATGGTTATAATTGATTTATTAAAACATAACATCAACAATACACATCCTTATTTTTCTGCATCCTTATTTGTATGAGCAGGAGTTGATATTTTGGGTTCACCCGTTTTTTTGTATTTTGTTCTCAGCTCCTGCCAAGAGTCGCCATCCCAACAAAAAGCAATCACAAACCATATAAATAGTAATAAAGGAATAAGAATGGTTTTAATTAAATTTTTTACCTCATGACGCAAATGCATAAAGTCAGCAACAATATAACCAGCTTTTGCGAACGTTAACGATAAAAAAAACAGTGCGTTAACCCATTTAGGCATCTGGTGGCTTACATTCATACCCCATACAACTTCAAAAAGTGTGATACCTAGTAAAATCCAAAATACTTTCCAAATGCGTTTTGTCCCATTCTTATGTGTGTGTTCAGTTTGTGCCGTTTGAATGTTTGACATAATATTAAAATTTTATGCTTTTTGCTTTCATTTGTCGTAATTCTTTTTCTATTAATTTGCTTTTAAAAACGATGGTACCTGAGTCATCATCTGATTGTATAATTTCAACATTCATTTTTTATTATAAAAGATAAAAACAAGTAAATACAAATACCCAAACCAAATCTACAAAGTGCCAATACAAACCAACTTTTTCTACCATTTCATAATGACCTCTTCTTTCGTACGTTCCTTTAAGAATATTAATTAAGATAATAATATTTATTATCACCCCACTAAATACGTGAAATCCGTGAAATCCTGTAATGGTAAAAAAGAAATTGCTAAATGCTGTAGTTGGTATGGACCCATCTCTGTTTAAAAAATGACTGCCCGCTTCAGTTGGAATACGCCCCCACCAGGCTCCTTCATGATATAAATGTGTCCATTCCCAAGCTTGACAAGCAAGGAAAGTAAAACCACCAATAATTGTCCAAATCATCCATTTGGCAGCAGCTTTTTTATCATTATTATGTCCGGCTTGTACGGCCAGTACCATTGTTACGGAACTCATGATCAAAACAAATGTCATGATACTCACAAACACTAAAGGTAGATTTGCTCCTTCTAAAAAAGGAACAGAGCTAAATACATGATTAGGGTCTGGCCAAGATGGAAGGGAAAAACGAGTAGTCCATAGGGCAATAAGAAAAGCACCAAATGTAAAGGCATCGCTCATTAAAAAATACCACATCATTAACTTGCCATAACTTACATTAAAAGGACTTTTTCCGCCGCTCCACCATTTTGTGGAAGTTGATGCTGCTGTAGCCATGAAAAAAGATATTTTTTGCAAATGTAATAAAGTTCAGGGTTTTTTTACAAACCCTTATTTATAGCACCACTAACCGATCATTTTAAAGAAAATAAAAAGATAAATCCATAATAGATCTACAAAATGCCAATAGGTACTTACAATTTCTATAGGTACAACATTATAGTTTTTAGTTCTATTGCCATATGATTTAAAAAGAATAATCACTAACGCAATAACCCCCCCCAAAATATGTACTATATGCATACCGCTGATAACACCTAAAAAGGATGCAGAAGCATTGCTGTTGTTGCCTAATAAAAGTATGCCTTTTTGTTGTAGTGCCATAAACCCCAACCACTGTAGTGTAACAAAAGCCAATCCTAATAAGACGGTTATAGTTATCAACATTTTGTATTGCTGCATTGCTCTATTGCGAAAGCTTTTGAGCGCAAAATGCATCGTTATGCTGCTTATTAAAATGGCACAAGTAGAATACCAAAATATAGTAGGAAGTTCAAAAGACAACCAATTAGATTGCCCTTTTTTTACAATATAGGCACTTGTAAAAGCTGCAAACATCATAATAATGCTACCTATTGCTATCCACAAAGCGAATTTATGTGGGTGAATTTTTTTGCGTTGCTCGCTGATCATAATAGTAAAACTTATTGCAAATGTAATGCGTATTAGAATTTATGCGGTTATTCATTCTGCTATTTATTTGTGTTCCTATACCTTTCGTTTACAACAGAGTTCTTAACCGATTATGCAACAATATTCAATACCCTTATGGACAAAAGCCCCATTTCTACGACTTCTGCCTTTTTTAATTCTTGGAATTTTGCTGCAATACTATACTTCTTTTTCAATCCTTTTTTATTGGATAATTTTTTTAGTGGGTGCTATATTATACATTCTATATGAACTGTTGTCTTTTAGTTGGAAAGTAAAATGGCATTGTGTTACGGGTTTGTCAGTTGCATTGTTACTCATGGGAGCAGGAGCATTAATAATGCACTATAATGATGTTCGAACTAGACCTTCTTGGTATGGGCATATATATCAATCAGGCGATACGGTTGTTGGACATTTAATAGAACCACTTACATCCAAAAATAAATCATATAAAACGCAGATGGAAGTTGATGGAATTGTTAAAAATGGAATGCTGCATCATACCACAGGAAAAGCCTTAGTATATATCGATAATAAAATACAACCAACCAATTTTCAGTTGGGAACTTTATGCTTGATTCATTCTAAACTTCAGCCCATACAAGGAACCGGAAACCCTGCAGCATTTGATTACAGCCAATATTGTGCACGACAAGGGGTATTTCATCAAACATTTATACGAAGTAATCAATATGTACCATTAAAAGTTGATGCCACCATTTCATGGCTTTCTAAATGCATATTTAATCAACAAAAACATATTGTACAATTACTTAAACAGTATATTCCACCTTCTGCACAAGGCATTGCAGAAGCGTTATTAATTGGCTATAAAGAAGATCTGGATAAAGATTTGGTACAGGCTTACAGCAATACAGGCGTAGTGCATATTATTGCTATTAGTGGATTACACTTGGGTGTTATTTACGCATTGTTATTATTATTGCTAAAACCATTTACCCGGTTTAAACTAACTCGTTGGGTTAAACCTGTTGTATTATTAATTGGATTGTGGATGTTTTCTTGGTTGTCAGGAGCCTCTCCTTCTGTCTTGCGTTCGGCTGTTATGTTTAGTTGTATCATTTTTGGGCAAACGTTTAATAAACAAACGTCTATTTATAATAATCTTGCAGCATCTGCTTTTTTATTATTGACGTATGACCCCTTTTTCCTGTGGGATGCGGGCTTTCAATTATCATATGCAGCCGTTTTCAGTATAGTAGTGGGCATGAAAAATATTTATCATCTTATTTATATAAAGTCTAAATGGTTAGATTTTATTTGGAAGTTTAACGCAGTAACACTTTCCGCACAGTTATTTACATTGCCTTTTGTGTTGTATCATTTTCATCAGTTTCCCAATTATTTTTTATTCAGCAATTGGATAGTGGTGCCACTCTCGAGTGTTATTTTATATGGCTGTTTACTCATCCTTCCTTTTGGAAGCCTCGCTTATATTGGTAAATTTTTATCCGTT
>CAYVXB010000085.1:0-9777 GCA_964454275.1 uncultured Chitinophagaceae bacterium
AGTAGTAATTACAGGTGGTGAGCCACTGATGCATGATTGCACAATACTAACAAAAGCTTTGCAAGAAGCAGGGTTTGCAACGCATTTAGAAACTTCTGGCGCATATCCTATTACCGGTAATTGGGATTGGATATGTGTATCACCCAAAAAATTTAAAGCACCATTATACGAGGTTGTTCAGCAGGCTCATGAACTAAAAGCGATTGTTTTTAATAAAACTGATTTTGAATGGGCTGAGCAATATGCTGCAAAAACAAATTCGGGCTGCAAATTATTTTTACAACCCGAATGGGAAAAATCAGCTACTATATTACCACTGGTTATTGATTATATCAAAACGTATCCCCAATGGAGACTTTCGTTACAAGCGCATAAGTATATCGATATTCCTTAAAGACACACGTTGTTCTATGATAAAATATATTTTAGTATTTCTTCTGTTGCCAATAGAATTGGCAGCTCAACCATCCGTTAATAAAACAATACAAACAGGTGATTTGCTTTTTCAAAATTTAGATTGTGGCCCGTTGTGTGATGCTATTGAAACCGTTACAGATGGATATCATCATCAAAAGTTTTCGCATATTGGATTAGCCTATATTAAAAACGATAGCATATATATAATTGAAGCTATCGGAAAAGATGTGCACTTAACTCCTATCCAAACGTTTATACAACGAACGTCAAATTCAACTGTTATAGGTAGGTTGAAAAGAAAATACAGGCACCTTATTCCAACAACTATTCAAGAAGCATTAAATAATCTTAATACCCCTTATGATGATGCTTTTATATATAATAATGGTAAATATTATTGTTCTGAATTAATTTATGATGCATTTAAAAAAGCAAATAAAGAAAAACCATTCTTTACACTTGAGCCCATGACGTTTAAAGATCCTAATACACATTCTTTTTTTTCGGCTTGGGTAGATTATTATAAAACCTTAAACATAGATATTCCAGAAGGAGCGCCAGGTATCAACCCAGGAGGAATTTCGAAATCAAATAAAATTAGAATTTTAAATTAATCGTCTTATTATGGTATTTAATAATATGATTATACGAATGGTTTTTATTGGAATCTATTTGTGCTTAAATCATGCTACAGTGGTTGCTCAAAAGTACGATCCTGAAAAGGTTAATAAAAAGGCAAAGGTTTTATACGAAAAAGCACTAACGCAAATAGACGATAATCAACTGAATGAAGGCATCTTCTCTTTACAAAAATGTGTTGAATTAGATCAGCATTTTGTAGATGCTTATTTATCCTTAGCTGGAACATACAGTCAACAAAAACAATATGAAAAAGCAATAGATCAATACAATAAGGCTCAACAAATAGATTCTATTTACTTTAAAGATTTTTATGTGCCATATTCTATTAGTCTTGCAGGGTTGGGCAAATTTGATAAAGCGCTTGAAGCTATTAACTATTTCTTGTCATTTACAAAAAACGAACAAAGTATTAAAGCGGCTGCATATAGAAGAAAATGCTATGAATTTGCCGTACATTTTTCACAACAACACTCAACGGATAGTTACATCTTTACTCCTACTAATTTAGGAGATAGTATAAACTCTATTTTCCTTCTCTTACTATTGATGGAAAAACTTTAGTGTTTACAAGAAGATTGAATAATATCAATGAAGATTTTTTTGAAACGCATCAACAAAATGCGCAGTGGAGTTTAGCAAAATCTTTATCAGAAAAAATTAATACACCTTACAATGAAGGAGCACAAACGATTTCGCAAGATGGGGAATGGTTAATATTTACAGGATGTAATTTTCCGGGAGGGCAAGGCAGTTGCGATTTATATATCTCTTACAAAACACCAGATGGTTGGAGTGAGCCGAAAAATTTAGGTAATAGAGTTAATACAGAATTTTGGGAATCCTCGCCTAGTTTGTCTCCAGATAAAAAAGATTTATACTTTGCCAGCAATCGACCAGGAGGATATGGTGGAACGGATATTTATGTGTGTCATCAATTAACAAATAACAGATGGAGCAACCCAGAAAATTTAGGCCCCTCCATTAATACATCTGCAAACGAAAGTTGTCCGTTTATACATGCAGATAACCAAACTTTATATTTTACTTCTAGTGGTTTGCCCGGGTATGGTGGAACGGATTTGTATATAAGTAGAAAACAAGCTGATGGGCAATGGGCAA
Source organism: uncultured Chitinophagaceae bacterium (assembly GCA_964454275.1). Taxonomy (GTDB): domain Bacteria; phylum Bacteroidota; class Bacteroidia; order Chitinophagales; family Chitinophagaceae; genus CAYVXB01. The sequence continues at coordinate 2,179 of CAYVXB010000085.1, forward strand.
AGCCAGAGAATATGGGATATCCCATTAATACTATTGAAAATGAAGGTAGCCTTGTGGTAGCAGCAGATGGTCGCACTGCTTATTATGCTAGTGATAGGGCTGATAGCAGAGGAGGGCTTGATTTATACACGTTTACACTTCGAAAAGATATACAGCCGATCCGTACACTTTGGGTTAGTGGCTATATTTACGATTCTATTACGCAACGCAAAATACCTTCTACTATAGATCTTGTCGATCAGAAAACGGGAAAACGTATATCGAATATATCAACAACCGATTCGGGTTCATATTTAATTCCATTACCTGTTGGTAATAATTATACATTTATTGTAAACAAAAAAGGATATTTATATTATGCTGATGAATGCAAATTGAGCGATTCTATAACAGATAGCGGGTATATCAAAAACATTGCACTACAACCACTCCAACTCAATGTTAGTATGGTGCTGAAACATATCTACTTTAAAACCAATTCTTCTACATTAGAAGATGTTTCAAGAATTGAGTTACACAAACTAATACAATTATTACAAGAAAATCCTTCTATCAAAATAGCAATAGAAGGACATACAGATAATGTAGGTACTCCTTCGTACAATATGAATCTTTCTATTAATAGAGCTAAAGCAGTAGCAGATTATCTTATAGAAAAAGGTATTGTTGCACAACGACTTTCTTATAAAGGATATGGATCTACAAAACCTTTACAATTAAACGATTCAGAAGCGCATCGTTCCTTAAATAGACGCACACAATTTACTATTATTGCATTGTAGACCATTACTACATGCAACAAGATATCATATACCCAATAGCTTTAACGCTTGTTCCAACTATTGGCGCCATACAAGCTCGAATATTATTAGAACATTTTGAAAATGCTAATGATATTTTTAAAGCTTCTCAAAAAAAATTAGAAACGATTGAAGGCATTGGAACCATCCGAGCAAAAAATATTACATCATTTACAAATTTTGCACGTGCTGAAAAAGAATGTCAATTCATTGAAAAACATCGTATTCAAGCTATTTCCTATAAAGATCCTGCTTATCCTAATCGATTACGACACTGTTATGATGCACCTCCATTGCTTTTTTATAAAGGAAATGCCAATTTAAATCATACACATCTTATAAGTATTGTTGGTACACGATCTCCTACAAGTTATGGAGAGTGGGTAACACAACAAATCGTTGAACAATTAACATCACATAATGTAATAATAGTAAGTGGATTAGCATATGGTATTGATGTGTTAGCGCATCGAACAGCAATAAAAAATAATATATCAACGATAGGCGTGTTAGCACACGGGTTTGATCGTATCTATCCCTCTCAACATAGAAACGTAGCAAAAGAAATGATACTACAAGGTGGGTTGCTTACTGATTTTATGAGCAATACAAAACCGGATAGACAGAATTTTCCTAAACGAAATCGTATTGTAGCAGGAATATCAGATGCTGTAATTGTTGTAGAAACAGATGAGAAAGGCGGAAGTATGATTACTGCTGAACTGGCTTTTGATTATAATCGAGATGTGTGGGCTGTGCCTGGTCGTATAAACGATGCTAAAAGCAAGGGCTGTTTACACTTAATTAAAAACCAAAAAGCAATGCCTTTTATTACGGTTGATGCTATGGTTCAAGAAATGGGATGGATGCTGAAAGAAAAAAAACAACCTAGCATCAATCGATCATTATTTATAGACATGACACCTGAGGAACAAACAATATTCAATGTATTGCAAAAAAAAGAAAGTACACATATCGATGAAATTTTTTTAAAAAGTAAATTGAGTAATAGTGTTGTAGCAACTTCTATTTTACAATTAGAATTAAAAGGTGTCATCAAAGGTTTTCCAGGAAAGAGGTACAAACTTCTTTAAAATAGGCTTAAAGAGCTTAAAAAAATGTTATAACTGATCGTATTATTTAAATAAATAATATGATCAGTTGTTATTAGCTTTTAATTACTAGGTTCTCTTTTTATTTAAATTAAGATACTCTTAAAAATTCCTTTTTGTCTATAATTATCTAATTTTTTTTATCAGCTTTGTTATGATATTGGTTAATAAAAATAATAAGTTCTTTATTCTTGGCCGCTCAATTGATCGAATTAAAACCCTAAACCAGAATATATATTAAAGCATTTATTATAATAAACGTTTAGCCAATATTGCTTGTAGTATAATAGTTAGAAAATTATAAAATACTACTTTATTAAAGGGAACTTCAAGGTTCCCTTTAATATTTTATCAGTCTAGTGAAGCTGATTATTGGTAACTATTTCAATACATTCAACTCTTTACCTACTTTACTAAACGCAGCAATAGCTTTATCTAAATGATGCTGCTCATGTGCAGCGCTTAATTGCACTCGAATACGTGCTTTTTCTTGAGCAACGACTGGATAAAAAAATCCAATTACATAAATGCCTTCTTCTAGTAATCGGCTAGCGAATTGCTGTGTCACTACTGCATCATACAACATGATAGGTACAATAGGGTGATCGCCTGGTTTAATATCAAAGCCGGCTTCTGTCATTGTCTTTCTGAAATATTGAGTATTAGAAGATAGCTTATCTCTCAACGTTGTTGTTTCTGTAAGCATATCTAACACTGCAATAGAAGCGCCTACAATAGATGGTGCTAATGTATTTGAAAATAAATACGGTCTACTGCGTTGACGAAGCATTTCAATAATAGGTTTTTTACCACTGGTAAATCCGCCAGAAGCTCCGCCCAGCGCTTTCCCTAACGTTCCGGTTATAATATCAATTTTGCCCATTACATTTCTATATTCATGTGTGCCGCGGCCAGTTTTACCTAAAAATCCAGAACTGTGGCTTTCATCAATCATAATAATAGCATCATATTTATCGGCTAGCTCACAAATTTTATCTAATTGCGCAATCGTTCCATCCATACTAAATGACCCATCTGTAACAATAATTTTACTTCTTGCATTTTTTGCTGATTGTAATTGTAATTCCAAATCTTGCATATCATTATGCTTATAGCGATAACGCTGTGCTTTACATAAACGAACGCCATCAATAATGGAAGCATGATTTAGTTCATCAGAAATGATCGCATCTTGTTCATTCAATAGAGGCTCAAACACACCACTGTTAGCATCAAACGCAGCAGCGTATAGTATGGTGTCTTCTGTTCCTAAAAATTGAGCAATTTTTTGTTCAAGGGTTTTATGAATGTCTTGTGTTCCACAAATAAAGCGCACACTACTCATTCCATACCCATGGGTATCCATTATTTTTTTTGCATTTTCTATCACTTTTGGGTGCGATGAAAGTCCTAAATAATTATTGGCACAAAAATTCAATACGGTTTTTCCATTCACTTGTATTTCTGCGCCTTGTTTACTAGTAATGATCCGTTCCGCTTTAAATAAACCGGCTTGTTCAATTTCTTTTAATTCTTGTTGAATGCGCTGTGTAAATTTTTGGTTCATGAATGATGCTTATTTAATAATTGGAGATAGGTATTGATGTAAAGCTTTAGGCAATGGTATGCCATCATCTTGTTGATTGTTTTCTAACAGTGCAGCAACAATGCGTGGAAGTGCTAAACTACTTCCATTCAACGTATGTACTAATTGAGTTTTACCATTAGCATCTTTGTACCTTGTTTTCAATCTGTTGCTTTGAAACGTTTCAAAATTAGATACAGAGCTTACTTCGAGCCAGCGCTTTTGTGCAGCACTATATACTTCAAAATCGTACGTAAGCGCTGAGGCAAAACTCATATCTCCTCCACATAACTTTAATATACGATAAGGCAATTCTAAGGATTGTAATAATTTTTCTACATGTTTAACCATTTCTTCTAACACTTCGTAACTTTTTTCAGGATGTACTATTTGTACAATTTCTACTTTTTCAAATTGATGTAACCGATTTAAACCTCGTACATCTTTACCGTAACTACCTGCTTCTCTTCTAAAGCATGGAGAATATGCCGTCATTTTTATGGGTAATTCTTCTTTCAATATTACATCTCTCCAAATATTGGTTAATGGAACTTCTGATGTTGGTATTAAATAAAATTTATCTTCATTGATATAGTACATCTGTCCTTCTTTATCGGGCAACTGACCTGTACCATAAGCGCTATCTGCATTAACTACAAATGGAGGAATATATTCTGTATACCCAGCAGCGGTATTAAAATCTAAAAAATATTGTATTAAGGAACGTTGCAATTTTGCACCTTGATTCATATATAATGGGAAACCGCTTCCTGTTATTTTATTTCCTAATTCAAAATCTATTAAATGATATTGACGCGCTAAATCCCAATGTGGTAAAGCTTTTTCGTGAAATGTAGGAATATGACCCCCTTGTCGAATAATTATATTATCCTCCGCTGTTTTTCCTGCAGGAACAGATTCATGAGGAAGATTGGGAAGTCGTACAATGGTTTCTTGTAGCTGTTCTTCTGTGCTACGTAGCTTTTCTTTTGTATGATCTATAGCTACTTTATTTTCTGCTACTTCTTTTTTAGTTGCATTGGCTTTTTCTTTTTGGCCTTGTTGCATTAAAAGACCAATTTCTTTGGAAGCAAGATTGACTTTAGCTAATAACTCATCAAGGTTAAATTGTAATTTTTTTCGTTCATCATCTAATTTCAACACCTCCTCTACTAAAGGTAGATCAGTAAAATTTTTAATTTTTAATCTTTCAATTACTTTTTCTTGATATTGTCTTAATACGGATACTTGTAGCATAATAATATATAAATAGGTTACAAATATACAGCCACAAGCCACAAGCTGCAAGCTTTTAACTATAAAACACTTGTGGCTTGTAGCTAATAGCTAACAGCTTTACCTTTGCTATATGTTACAAGGAAAAGAAGATATACAAGTTCGCTGGTGGGCATTGGAAGAAAAGCTGCTGGAGCATTTTGGAAAAAAACCAGATGTAGAATCTATTTTATTTTTGATAGGTATACAAGAAACAGGAAAAACAAGTGAAAAGTTTACCAAAGAGCAAAAACAAGATTTGATGCATATTGCCATATGTACCGTATTGATGTCTGGTGGATATTATCAACATGATAGGAATGATGAGGATGGGTGGCCTCATTTTAAACAATTAAAAGAATTGCCTGTAATGAATGTTATTGAACAGGAATGGTTTTTGAAGGATTATATATTGTTATATTTTAAGGAAAATAAATTGTAAGATTAATCTGGAAATTTAGGAAGCTATAAGCATTTGTATGGTTCTCTATTAGAAAACTTACCTAACAAACTAAAAACTTTATACAATGGGATTTTTTAACAAGCTATTCGGACGAAAAGTCATTAATAGTCCAGAAGCCAAGTATATTATTACCATAACGGACAAATATGTTAGGGCTGAACATCCTTCAAGGCGACCAGAAGAAATTCAATGGAAAGATATTAACGAAATTAGATTGGTGAACACAGACGAAGGACCATTGCTACCTGATATTTGGCTAATATTAATAGGAGAGAATACGGGTTGTTCAATACCACACGGCAGCAAAGGCTATGATCAGGTGTATAACATAGTCTCTAAGTACGAAAATTTTAATTTTGAAAACGTAATCAAATCAATGTCATCTGCAGAAAATGAACAATTCTTACTTTGGACAAAAGATAAAAACGTCAAGTAATTAGCTTCTCGTAACAATACTAACATTTTATTTCTTCTGCTCTTTAGCCCAAGTATCCTTTAAAGTAACGGTTCTATTAAATACTAGATGATTTAAAGTAGAATCTTTATCTAAACAAAAATACCCTTTACGTATAAATTGATAACGCTCCTTATGAGTAGCTTCTTTTAAAGCTGGTTCTATATAGATACTATTAATAATTATAAGGCTGTTTGGATTTATAAATGTTTTGAAATCGCCTTCTTCTTTGGATAAATCTTCTGCAGTAAATAACCGATCATATAAACGAACTTCTGCTGTAGCTGCATGTTTTGCACTAACCCAATGTATCGTTCCTTTTACGTGAATACCGCTTGAGTCTTCCCCGCTTTTGCTTTCAGGAATATATTCCGCTTGGATTTCTATTATTTCACCTTTATCATTCTTATTAAATCCTGTGCATTTAATGATATATGCATGTTTTAAACGTACCATCAATGCAGGTCCTAAACGAAAGAATTTTTTAGATGGTGTTTCCATAAAATCTTCACGTTCTATCCATAACTCATTTGAAAATGGAATTTCACGAAATCCTTCACCATCAGCATTCTCAACACCATTTTCACCTTTCAACACTTCAACCTTATCAACCCCATAATTTGTAATTACTAATTTAATAGGATCTAAAACAGCCATTCGACGTAATGCTGTTTTGTTTAGATCTTCGCGAATACAATATTCTAACAAACTGATATCAATTAAGTTTTCTCTTTTTTGTATTCCAATTTTATCGCAAAAAGTTTGAATGCTTTCTGGCGTATATCCTCTACGGCGAAAACCGCTAATAGTAGGCATTCTGGGGTCATCCCAACCGGTTACCTGTTTTTCTTGTACTAATTGTAATAATTTACGTTTGCTCATTACGGTGTAAGTCATATTTAATCGAGCAAATTCATATTGTTTTGTAGGGAATAAATTTAATTTTTCAATGAACCATTCGTACAATGCTCTATGTGGAATAAATTCTAGTGTGCAAATACTATGTGTGATATGTTCAATAGCATCGCTTTGCCCGTGTGCAAAATCGTACATCGGGTATATGCACCAGGTATCTTTTGTTCTATGATGATGTGCATGTTTGATGCGATACATAATGGGATCTCTCATGTGCATGTTCGGACTAGCCATATCTATTTTAGCACGTAATACTTTTTCTCCATCTTTATATTTACCTGCTTTCATATCAGCAAATAGTTGCATATTTTCTTCTATACTTCTATTGCGGTATGGGCTTGGTGTTCCAGCGGTAGTCGGTGTTCCTTTTTGTGAAGCAATTTCTTCAGATGTACTATCATCAACATAGGCTAACCCTTTTTTAATTAACTGAACAGCAAAATCATATAGGTTTTCAAAATAATCAGAGGCGTACAATTCCTTATCCCAATTAAATCCTAACCATTTTACATCTTCTTTTATACTATCTACATATTCTATTTCTTCTTTAGTAGGATTGGTATCATCAAAACGTAAATTGGTTTTACCGCCATATTTTTTAGCTAATCCAAAATTTAAGCAAATACTTTTAGCATGCCCAATATGCAGATAGCCATTGGGTTCTGGCGGAAAACGAGTAATAATACTTTTATGTTTACCTGTTTTTAAATCGTCCTCAATAATTTCTTCAATAAAGTTTAAACTTTTTTCTTCGATCATAAAAAATAAATGTGCTAATTGGCTAATTTGATAATGAGATAATTGTAAATCTATAAAACATCTTTGTAAATATGTAGAGAAATAGCTGTTTTATAGTAGATGTTGAGATGCTTTATGCTGCTTTCTAATATGGTTCTACAGGTATTTGTGTGCAAATAGTTAGTTGTATATGATTGTAAAACGATCTATATTCAATATTAATGGCCATTCGCTTTTGAACTGAAGAGCACAAATTT
>CAYVXB010000086.1:0-9741 GCA_964454275.1 uncultured Chitinophagaceae bacterium
CATCTCTAATAAAAAATGGGCTTCAAATTCTTTTACTTTTGATATAGCTACTTCACGCAATAAACCTTGTGTGCCTAAATAAATCATGGCCACTTGTTTTTCAACCGCTACAGGTGCATATTGTGGTTGTTTTAAAATTTCTACATTTCGAGCACCTTTATCCAATACTACTTTAGTAGCTGCATCTAAATCGCCGCCAAATTTAGAGAAGGCTTCCATCTCCCGATACAATGCTTGGTCTAATTTTAATGTGCCCGCTACCTTCTTCATCGATTTAATTTGCGCATTACCTCCTACACGACTCACCGAAATACCTACGTTAATAGCAGGGCGAATACCGGCGTTGAATAAATTTGTTTCTAAGAAAATTTGTCCGTCGGTAATAGAAATTACATTGGTGGGGATGTATGCAGATACATCCCCAGCTTGTGTTTCGATAATAGGTAATGCTGTAAGCGACCCACCACCCTTTACTAAATGTTTAATGCTATCTGGTAAATCATTCATTTTACGAGCCATATCGTCCTTAGCAATAACCTTTGCAGCACGTTCTAATAATCGACTATGCAAATAGAACACATCACCAGGATAAGCCTCACGACCGGGTGGGCGACGTAATAACAATGATACTTCACGGTATGCTACAGCTTGTTTACTTAAATCATCATAGATAATTAACGCAGCACGACCTGTATCTCTAAAAAATTCACCAATAGCTGCTCCTGCAAATGGGGCATAGAATTGTTGTGGTGCAGGATCGGCAGCAGAGGCCGCTACAATAGTAGTATATGCCATGGCTCCATTATCTTCTAGTGTTTTCATTACACCAGCAATAGTAGAAGCCTTTTGACCAATGGCCACATATATACAATAAACAGGTTTGCCTGCTTTGTAAAATTCTTTTTGATTGATAATGGTATCAACGGCTATTGCTGTTTTTCCTGTTTGACGATCGCCAATAATTAATTCCCGTTGACCACGTCCAATAGGAATCATTGCATCAATAGCTTTTATACCTGTTTGTAAAGGTTCTTTAACAGGTTCTCTAAAAATTACGCCAGGTGCTTTACGCTCTAAAGGCATTTCATACAATTCACCTGTAATGGGGCCTTTACCATCAATAGGCTCTCCAAGAGTATTGATAACACGTCCTGCCAATCCATCTCCTACTTTTATTGAAGCAATTTTTCCGGTGCGCTTTACTTTATCTCCTTCTTTAATTTCAGAAGATTCTCCCATTAATACGACACCTACATTATCTTCTTCTAAGTTTAGTGCTATGGCTTTTACACCATTTTCAAATTCTACTAATTCACCAGCACGTACATTGTTTAAACCATATATACGAGCAATACCATCTCCTACCTGTAATACAGTGCCCACTTCTTCTAAATGTGCACTTATATTAAAATTGCTTAACTGCTGACGCAGTATGGCTGATATTTCGTCGGGTTTAATGTCTACCATAATTTATTTAACTGATTATTGTTATTTAATTTTTTCAATTGATGCTTTTAAAATATCTTCTATAATTAATTCGTTATCAGCAAGTATCACATCTCTTACATACCCTTTTTTATCGACAATCAAATGCATTGGAAAAGCATTTATTCCTAACGATTCAATGTATTTTGATTGCGCCGGGATAATGTTATATTTAAAAGAATGTGTTTTTAAAAAGTTAACAATCTTTTCTTTTTCATCTAAAGCAGGGGCTATAAAAACTACGTCTGGATATGCTTTTACTATTTTATTTAACTGAGGTATCTCTGCAACACATTGTGGACATTGAACAAACCAAAAATTTAATACAATTATTTTCCCTTTTAGATTTGTCAATTGAAAGGAATTGTTATTAATATCCTTAAAATTAAATTCAGGTAAGGGTTTATTCACTAATTTATTAATCAAGTCTTCTTGAAATTTTTGCGTTATAGAATCAATTTCTCTTTGAGTTATTGGTGCTATTATAATTTCTGTTCTAATACTATCAATTTTCTTTGTTTGCATACTAACAAGCCCTTTATTCAATTCTTTAACTTCCTCTTTAGTTAATACTTTACCTTCTTTATTTTTAAAAACAACATTAGGATCATCCCATAAAGATTTCTGTGCATAGCTTTTTGAAAAGAAGAATAAAGTAGAAATCAACATTAAAAAACAATACTTCATATAAGAATTTTAGGGAGTATTTAAATTTTAGCTACATAAATATTTTCCATAAACTGCTTTTTTACATCTTTCAAATCTCTTAAAATACTTGCGTCTACTAAATTGTTATTAAACTCTAACATAAAACCACCCAATAATTCTTCCTTTACTTGTTCTTCTATTTGTATGTTCTGGAAAGCTGTTTCTTGTTGTATTTTTTGTTGAATACTTTTTTTAATGTTGTCTCCAATGGCCACAGCTGTTGTTAATTTAACCGTATGAATATTTTTGATGGTATTATATTGTTCTATAAAAGCGTTCGCTATTTCAGGCAAAAAAGATTCACGACTTTTTTTAATGATGAGTTGCACAAATGCCACCGTAAGTGCGCTTATGTTAGCTTTTATAATGCTATCAACAATAGCTTGTTTTTTATCTGCTTTAATAATAGGACTGCGTAATACATTTTCAAAATCTCTACTCACTTTGCATAAGGCTTGTATATACTGCATATCAGCAAATACAGCTTCGAGCTGTTTTTGTTCAACAGCAAGCTCTATAAGTGCTTTTGCATATCTAGTTGCTAACCGGGGATTTTGCATGCTTCACAATAATTAATTCAATTGAATATCTGCTGCTAATTCTTTAATGTATGATTCTTGAGCTTCTTTATTTGACAACTGCTTACGCAATATTTTCTCAGCTACTTCCAATGCCAATTGTCCTACTTGATTTTTAACATCAGTAAGTGCAGCCATTTTTTGTTGATGTATTGCAACTTGCATATCTGCCATAATTTTAGCCGCATCCACCTTAGCTTGTTCTTTAGCTTGTGCTACTACCTTATCTGCAATATCTTTAGCTTCTTTTAAAATTTGTGCTCTTTCTTCTCTAGCTTTTATCATTAATGCCTCATTCTCGCTTTTAAGTTGTGCCATTTCTGCTTTCACTTTTTCCGCACCATTGATAGCTTCAGCAATAGTTGTTTCTCTATTTTTTAAAGAAGTTAAAATGGGTTTCCAAGCAAACTTTTTAAGTATAAAGAATACTATTAAAAAAGCAAGCAACGTCCAAAATAATAGGCCTAAGCCTGGCATGAGTAGTTCCATATAAATTTTTATGCTACATGTTGAATTTTAAATGTTGAATGAAAAAAATTGATCTCTTTCATTCAACATTCGACATTTAAAATTTAAAATAAATCTATTTCAATACAGCCAAAATACCAGCAATTACAGCAAAAAGAGCTACTCCCTCTACAAACGCTGCTGTTAAGATCATATTGGCACGAATGTCATTTGATGCTTCTGGTTGACGAGCAATAGATTCTACTGCACTTTTGCCAATTTGGCCAATGCCAATACCAGCACCAATAGCAGCTAAACCAGCACCAATAGCTCCACCAAAGTGAGACATACTAACATCTAATAATGTAATTAATGTAGACATAATCATTTAGTTTTTAGGTAGTTGATAATATAATAATTAGATAATGAATAATCGTCAACTGTATCAATCATTCATTATATATCCTTAATGTTTGCTTTCAATGGCCTGACCAATAAAAACGGCTGTTAAATTGGTAAATATAAAGGCTTGTATAAAAGCTACCAATATTTCAATACAGTAAATAAAAACAGTAAATGCAATGGATACCGGAGAAAAACCAATACCCGCTACTTTACTCATAGCACCAAATATAAATATGAGCGATATAAAACAAGTGATTACAATATGGCCTGCCACCATATTAGCAAACAAACGAATAATTAATGCAAAAGGTTTAGTAAATATGCCTAAAAATTCTACTGGAATCATAATAGGTTTTACAAACACTGGAACGTGTGGATTAAAAATATGTCCCCAAAAATGTTTATTGGAACTAACCAATATGGCAATAAACGATATTAATCCTAAAACAACCGTGAATGCAATATTACCTGTTACATTAGCTGCACCTGGAATGAGTCCAAAAATATTATTAATAAGGATAAAGAAAAATATAGTGAGTAAGTACGGCATGTACTTTTCATATTTATGACCTAGATTCACTTTAGCTACTTCATCTCGAATAAAAGTGATAACAGGCTCTACCGCATTTTGTAACCCAGATGGTGCTTTGTTGTGGCCCTGTTTATTATACTTTCTCGCAATGTTGATCATAATAAAGATTAATACCAACATACCTAATAGCATTTGCACCACATTTTTTGTGATGGAAAAATCGTATACTTTAATCGTGTTATCCACTGTAACCCCATCTCCTTGTACTGCAACAATTTTACCTTTTATTAATCGATAACCATTATACGCCTCATGTCCATGATGAAATTGGGCGGAAGAAAAAATACTAAATCCCTTTTGAGGAGAATATACAACTACAGGCAACGGAATAGATGCTTCAAAATTGCCAAGGGTAAAAAAATGAAAATAATGATCATCCATTATATGTTCTAAAATAACCTCCCCAGCATTGAATTTTTCATCCTTCTTTTCCACATTATGCTCTTTTTCTTGGGCAGAACAAGTATATGATAGCACCAATACACTTGTTGTTAAAATCAATACCCATAAGGACTTTAGGCCTTTTTTAAGCATAATGAATTCTGAAATTTTTTGCGAAGATAAGACGATAGCGTTAAAATGGGAAATTACACATAAGGTTTTAATAAAATTTTCCAACGAAAAACATCTCTTATTAAATCTAATGCGCAAAATCCATTGCATAATTTCCTTTAATACGCTCTATAGGGGGATTAAAATATCCAAATTTTAGTTGCGGAAACTCCTCTGTAATCAACCTCATCAATTGTTTCATGCCTAATTGCTCTCCTACATCGTGCACACCTATTTTCCCTAAATACCAGTCAGGATCGATATTAAAATTACGCCATTGAATCATATTTAAATTAGTTGTTCGTATTAAATTTCGCAATGCTTCATACTCTTCCACACTATCTGTCATTCCAGGAAATACAAAATAATTAATGGATGTCCATCCACCATAATGATTTACGATTTTTAAACTTTCTACAATATCATCAAAATCATAATTATTAGGCCTATAATAATCCATATATATTTTTCTACGAGCTGAATTAGTGCTTACTCGAATGCTATTTAACCCTGCTTCACATAAAACTTTCACAGCATCTGGTTTTGATCCATTCGTATTGATATTAATACTTCCTTTTGGTGTATGCTTTCGAATTTCTATAATGGCATCTCGAATGGTTTCCCACATTAACAAAGGCTCTCCTTCACAACCTTGGCCAAAGCTAATAATAGGATATGGGGCTGTTTCTAAATGAGGAACTGTAAATTCAACTATTTCATCAACAGTCGGTTTAAACGTTAATCGATCTTGTGTTGAAACAATATTTTCTTCTTGTGGTTGAAAAGAAATACAACCAATACAATTAGCGTTGCAAGCTGGGGATGTTGGTACTGGGCACTCCCAGCGACCTAAAGAAAAATTACGTGCGGCAGGACAATGGTACGTACTACAACAATTTTCCATTAGATGTTTCACTAACCGGTTATGCGGATAGGCGGCTAGCACATGTTGGGCGCCATGTTCGATTTTTTCTGGATCATACCCAGCACATTCTTGACGAATATCTTGCTCAATACGAATAGCAGGAACATAAAATGCATTATTAAGCCAACCCACTGCAGTGTAACAAAATAAAGGCAATGTAGGTGCCTGAGGTTTTGTTTCATAAGCGGCTAAATAGAATCCCGTATGCGCTGGTGGAATAAAAGCAGCTACGGCCCAACCTTTATCGCATAAACGCATTTCGCCCGTTTGTACATCTATACCAATGGCTTTTCGCTGAGGCAACTCATATAAAGAACCACCATCTGGCAAGCTTATCCATTCGTCGGTAGGAATAGGCATCGCATCCCATCCTGTACGACCTACAGCGTATAAGGAAGTATCTTCAAAAATATTTCCTTTACCATCAGAATATAATAAATAGGGTGCTGTCACTGAATGATTTATTAACTTGTAAAACTTTTGCAAAGCTCGCTTATCTCTTTTAATTGTACATCAGATAAATCATCTGTTATTTCAAATTGCAGATAGCGATTGTTTTTTTTGAAGATAGAAATATAATCGGCGCGTATGACTACTTTTTCAATTAATTCCCATGAAACAATTGTAGAACACAATATATTGGAGTACATTATTCCTGTTTCAGTTATAACAACTTGCTGCGGTTGAAAAATACACTGTTCTGCTTTAGCTAAAAAGGCAAATACGACACCCCATAAAACACCATTTACACCATTCAACCAGTGTGCATGCATAAGCAACAGTACTCCTGCCATACCTATCAATAAAGATTGGCTATAGCGTAATACACTATTCCATTTATGTAATTTATCTTTTTTATATAATACAAATGGAATAAGAAAAAATAAAACCATTACTATTGAACATACAACAATAGTATATATGTAAAAAGTAGAAATGATAATTATGGATGGAATAAATAAAACAACAGCCAAAGATGCTAAAGCATGAAGCGGAAGCAATTGAGTTCTTCTTCTCTCTATTGCAGGGTTTTTAATATGAATGCTTATAGGTAAAATGATAATCTGTATTATTGCAAAGCTAGTATCTAATCAATAATTAATAGTTAATAATTGATAATGTTTATCTTTAATATTGTCATCAATAATATATATGAAATTTCTTTTAAGCCTTATTTTAACCGCATTACTAGCATATGTTAGCGGACTATATTTCCCTTGGTGGAGTATAGCCGTTGTAGCATTTACAATAGCCATATTTGTAAATCAATCTCCTGGAAAATCTTTTTTAGGAGGTTTTTTAAGCATTTTTCTATTATGGGCTGTATTGGCTTTTATCATCGATCATCAAAATGAAAGTATATTATCTAAAAAAATAGCACAGGTTTTACCGTTGGGTGGATCTACTATTTTACTTATACTGATTACCGCTTTTGTAGGTGCACTGGTAGGAGGATTTGCAGCATTAAGTGGAAGTTTATTCAAAAAAATATTTGCAGAAACAAAAAAGTAAGCGTTCAAGAAACTACATATGATTTTTCGACTTTATTTATTATGCGCTTCATATTTATTATATTTTTTCTTTTACAAAGCTATTGTTCAATAGCCGTAACTATTTCGGGAACCATACAAGATGATAAAGGGAATGCTATTGCATTCGCTTCTATTCTAGTAAAAAAAACTACTATTGGTGTTACTACCAATGAAAGAGGGGAATTTAAATTAAATCTCCCTGAAGGCTCTTATGTATTGAGTTGTCAACATGTAGGATACAGTACCGAAGAACAACGCATAGACGTTGGGAGTGAATCTTTATCAATATCTTTTACATTAAAAAAACTAAGTTATAACTTAGAAGAAGTAGTTATTAAAAAAAGTGAGGATCCTGCATATAATATTATTCGCAATGCCATAAAAAAGCGAACCTACTATCGGCAACAACTATCTTCTTTTGAATGTGAGGTTTATCTGAAAGGTCATTTAAAATTGCGTAATCACCCCAATCGATTTTTAGGACAAAAAATTGATTTTGAAGATGGCGATACCAGTAAAAAGAAAATGATTTTTCTATCTGAATCTTTAGCTCATTTTTCTTTTGAACAACCTAATAAATTTAAAGTAGAAGTGCTTTCCACTAGAGTGAGTGGGCAGGCTGATGGACTAGGCCTTAGCACACCTACCTACATTTCCTTTTATGATAACAATATAAAAATTGGGGAAGGATTAAACCCACGAGGATTTGTGTCACCCATTGCCAGCAATGCATTATCTTTTTATAAATATCATTATGTGGGTAGCTTTTTTGAAGGTGGAAAAGAAATTAATCGTATACAAGTAATACCCAAACATACGTATGAACCCTTGTTTAAAGGATATATTCATATTATGGAAGGGAGCTGGAGAATACACAGTGTGCAACTTACCTTAACAAAACAGTCTCAAATGGAATTGATAGATACCTTAATTATAGAACAGCTCTACGTTCCAGTTCAAGAAGATATTTGGGTAATTAAGCAACAAAATATTTATCCTGCTATAAAACTATTAGGGTTTGATGCATATGGAAATTTTTTACAAGTATATAGCGACTTTCAAATTAACCCATCTTTTCCTAAAAAATATTTTAACGAAACAATACTACGTTTTAATATAGATGCAAATAAAAAACGCTCAACCTATTGGGATTCTATTCGACCTGTACCATTGCTAATAGAAGAAATAAAAGATTATCAGAAAAAAGATAGTTTGGAAGTATTGCGCAAAAATCCTGCTTATCAAGACTCACTTGACAGAATACAGAATAAACCAAATGCTGTAGGGATAATACTTACAGGTACAACCATAGAACATACACGATCAAAACAAATATTTCAACAACCTGCATTACTTGATATAGTTAATTACAATACGGTGGAGGGTGCAAATATTAATTTTTCGCCTACCTATATTAAACGGTATAAAAACATATCGTGGCAGCAACTTACACTTCAGCCTACTATACGCTATGGGCTTAACAATCATCATTTAAATCTTCATCTTAATGCAACATATACTTTTGATAATAACCATTATTCATCTTTTAATATAAGTGGGGGGAAACGTGTATTTCAGTTTGACAATAACAATCCTATTGACCCTCGTAATAATACGCTTTCTACTTTGTGGTATGAAAACAACTATATGAAAGTATATGAGGCATGGTTTGCAAAGGCACATTACACAAATGAAATAGGTTACGGTATTACCTGGAATGCAGGCATTGAATATCAAAGTAGAATTCCTTTAGAAAATACCACGAACTATACATGGAAAGATTATGCGGGTAGGGCATTTACGCCGAATTATCCCACATCTTTAATGACACAAAATTTTCAACCTCATCAAGCATTTATAGCTACTGCGGGTGTTCGTTGGCAGCCTGGAACAAAATATATTCAATTACCAAATGAAAAAATTAGCTTAGCTTCTAAATATCCTGCAATGGAAGTACAAGTAACGAAGGGCATTGCTACTATTTTAGGCAGCGATATTAATTATACTAAATGGAAGTTTACCATTAAGTACGATATAAACGCCCACTTATTTGGCACACTTAACTATCGTGTTCAAATAGGTGGGTTTTTAGAAAAAGATAGGGTTCAAATACCTGATTATCAGCATTTTTTAACTAACCAAACAATTATTGCATCACCATTTTTGTGTAGTTTTCAATTAGCTGGTTATTACGAACATGCTAATACCTCTTCTTTTTATACAACAGCTTTTGCGGAACATCATTTTAATGGAGCATTAACCAATAAAATTCCTATTGTTCGTAAACTTAACCTACACTTAGTAACAGGAGCTAATTATTTATTTCTACCTAAAAATTACCATTACTTGGAACTATTTGCCGGTATAGAAAATATTTTTAAAATATTACGTATAGATTATATACACTCCTTTCAAAGTGGCAATAAACAACAATCCGGAATTCGCATTGGCATACCTCTATTATTTAATAATACAGGCAAAAGACATTAATAAACAATGATTATTTTTTGTTTGATA